>NZ_JBGOFY010000021.1:0-71743 GCF_041520885.1 Xanthomonas sp. NCPPB 2922
CTATCAGAGATAGTCCGTATCGGTGGTCTC
The DNA here is from genome assembly GCF_041520885.1 of Xanthomonas sp. NCPPB 2922. Taxonomy (NCBI): domain Bacteria; kingdom Pseudomonadati; phylum Pseudomonadota; class Gammaproteobacteria; order Lysobacterales; family Lysobacteraceae; genus Xanthomonas; species Xanthomonas sp. NCPPB 2922. The sequence goes on from NZ_JBGOFY010000021.1 coordinate 31, forward strand.
GACGCATCTTCTTTTTCAAAAGAACACCTTACAATATGCAGCTCTCTTGCCTGCCATCATTTTCTTTACTGGTCTCCCACCGAAAGCAATTGTCTATTGAGTTACGGCCATTTGATCGTGGAGCCATACGTGAAAGCGACAGCTCGCCTAGGCGGCTTCGCTACCGCAGGCAAAAAAGACAATTTACAAAATCCAGAGTTGGAAAGCGGCCTGGCAGCGGTTGAAAAATATTATCCCGCTTACATCACAGATAATAATGACAAGATCAATGAGGATTCAACAGCACTTCTAAAGACTGCGCGATTCACCATCACCCAAACTTTAAGCGAAACCGCCGTAATTGCATGCGATAATGGTTCACTGCACTCAGATTACTTAAACTGCGGACTTGAACTGGCAGAATTTCAAACCTATGTTAATTTTCTATGCGGAAATGAAAGCCATGCCATCCATGCGCTTGTCATATCACAATACGGAACGCTAATTGAGTTAGTTCGAAGCACCTCGAATCTAAAGTCCATTTTCGATTCAATTGATAATGATGCGACACCCCCACCACCGCCCCCTGAGCAGACGGGACCCGTTATAAAAGGAAAGAAATTTAAGTTTTAAGATCTTGCATGGAGATTTTTTTTGCATATCGTTCTTCCACGGCTGCTTGTATGGAATTTAGGAAGGCGCCAGGATCGGCGCCTTCCGGAATATCGATTCTCCATTTTTCGAAATACACTCGGACAGCATCATCAGCCAGAGCAGAAGCATTCCCAATACTCTTGCTCTTTAGTGCAGCGATGTAAGCGGCAACCCAGATCGAGTGAGCAACGTCATCATCTATCACATACCCACAAGATATCTTTTTCAAAATAAAATACTCCAAAAGCGATGAGCAAATTTATTTAAATAAATAAAATTGTCAAGACATTCACCTGATTCTCGGCTTCGGAGTTTGGAATTTTAATGCCATCTCTTTATTTGAGTCGAAACATGCATGGCCATCATTTTCCATCGTTGTTGTTTTAAGAGATGATCCGATATCAACAGCTGATAGTGCTTCCACCATTAGTTTCCTGGCACGGTCGGTCCGCCATTGCCTCAATTTCATTACTCGCTTTGAGACCATATGCTTTGCTTTCTGAGCTTGGCGATTAGCTAACGCTGACTCCGCCGTTGGCGCTTCACCATCGAACTCCGAGAGCTTAGCCTTTGCGGCAAGGTAGTCACATTGCGCACGGTAGGGACTGACCAGCATGCGTGCGTATCGCACCATGCATCGGCCCAGCTGCTCAGTGTCCTCGAACAGAAACGGCTTGGTCGCATAATGATCCACTCTCCGGCATATCAAGGCGTCATACGTTTGGTTAAAGCAGTCCTCAATTTGAATGCCCGGAATGCTGTTGAGGATATCCAAAGCTTGCCTTGCGATTTCATGCTGAGCTTCCAACCATTGCTCAATCAGTTCTGCTTCTTGATTTAAAACCTCTGCATCTTTTCCGGTCGCTCTCGCCAAGCGTGTGACCTTGCTGGCTTGTCTGGTCAATGGGCTGTATTGAGTATGGATGCGGTTTAGAACCTGCTGACTCGGCTTTTGAACAGAGTTCGAGCGGTCAGATTGTGGGAAGAACGATTGATTTCCTCTCTCTCGTAAGCGCTCCCTGAGTGCTGCTTCATGGCTATGGCTTGCTGGGACCGCATGAACATCTCTCCCCTGCTGAACTTCTCGACGCTCCCTTAAAATTTGAGCAAAACGTCGATCCGCTGACGTTACCCTTTCTCCTAAGGCAACAGCTTTCTGATGGCGCTTAGCCTGGAAGAATTCACCCCGCGAGATGCGTTTTTTCGGGGCTCTGGTGAGCGCTCTCGCCCTCTCGTAATCGCCTTGCTTGAACGCATCTTGCGCTTGGGCTCTCAGTGTTCGGTGGTCCACTCGTACTTCAACGCCGGCCATGATGAGATGCGCATTGATCACTGATGCGATCTTCCCACGCAGGACTTTCATCTCCGTTGCCCCTGCTCCCCGCCTTGCATCGAACTCAGCACAAGCTCGCTCCCCTAACCCGTTGGCATCGACCTTCCTGGCGGAGATGAGTAGATGCACATGATGATTGCGTTGGTCCCCTCTTCGACCAGGTGAGTGAACAGCCACCAGCACAGCAGCTTGATAGCGATCGACAAGAAGCTGACCAAGATCGAGGGCAAGCATTCTGCGCTGTGGAGCATCTAGACTGTTGGGTAAGGAAACTTCGACTTCCCTCGCCACCCGAGCATTTGCTCTCGTTTCTTGTTGCTCATTAATATCCCAGAAGCTTCGAACATCGAAACACCATCTCGGTGCTCCATCGGGAGCAAGCATTTGTTGTGAGACAACGCCCGATCTTTTCCCATATTTGTGCGTCGTTTTGTGAGCTGTATCCCGCAGATTGATCCCTGCACGATAAGCAGCCGCTGCGACTGACGATTGACCTTTTCCACGACTAAACGATTTGATGCTGACATGATAAATTGCCATTGATTTCCCGGTTGAGGTTGGTTGATAGTGGGAATAACAAAATGGCTAAACTTTCTTTTGTCCAGATCAAACCACTCGACCCGTTTTTGAGAGATAAATCACGGGGTTTTGGTCATTTCTAAGCAGAGCTTCTAGGCCAACTCGATGCGCAAGCAGCGGCTTTTCATCGCGAAAGCGATGCCCACGGTTTTTGCGGATCAAATAACCATATGTGGGCCCTTGACCTTCTCTTTTTTAGGTATTTGTCCTAGGGAATATTAGGTGTGAATTTAAAAAATATTTCACAGGGCGCAGATGGCCAGCGTCCAAGATGAAATGAACATGAACCAAACCTGTACGGACTGGGTATAATGTGATCCCAATTGCCGCAATCAAACGGCAAACAAAGACCGCCAATCACAACCAGAAGGCAGCTACAAAAAATGGAATGGCTTAAATTTTTAACAGGCGAGATCGCTGCTGGCTCCATCATTGCTCTTCTTTCGGCAGCTGTATTTGCATGCTGGCGCTCGGGCTCTCTTCATCCTATCAACACCCGTGTGCTACGTCTTTTTATCAGTAAAGACGACATCGAAGACGAAGTCATTCGGAAGAATTTGGCGGATCACTCAGCACTTGCTGAATTTCGAATGGCACATCAAATTCGCGTCCAAACGCTTAGAGACGCCAAGGCCCTGATTGGTTTTTCGGATTTGCACAATATCCCGCTCAAACTCATTGGGCATGCCGGCTGGGCATTTGATCTCAAAAGCCATGTCATCCACCCGAAGCGAGTTCACTCTAAGTGGTGGGTGATCCTTCCATTCATCCCTCTCGCAGCATCGATTTTTCTTGCTGTCGTCTTGGGTGTGATTGCAACAAAAGATAGCTTATTGGTTAGCTTGAAAGAGACAGGGACCGATTTATATATTTCAGAAACTGAGGCAAAAACGACAGGGCTTTTTTCAAGCAGGAGCGACACTTTAACTATCGAACAGTGCAAAACACTGCCGACAAACAAGTCATCCCGCCCACATTCGACCCAAGAGATCTTAAAATCCTTTGCGAGGTGTGGAAAGACCCTGTCCTCAAATCACATTTAGCGAAAGAAGTGCCTAAGCAAAAGCGTGCGTCACTGTTTGCCTTCCCGGTCTTGCTATGGTGCGCTTGGCTCTTCTATACCATATGTAGAGAGTTGATCTCTGCAAATAAACTTAGAGATCTTCTAGAAGAGCGTCAGCTGGGCACAAGCCAATAGCATCGCATCTAGCTTAAACCCGCGCAAAAAAATGAGGAGGGCCTCGCCTCCTCATTTTATATTTCTGATTCTAATTCAGCTTAGGGCGTAGCACTGTCCAAACTATGCGGCTTTTAGACGCGGTGTCAGTCGAGGCGCTGCAAGCCCAACATCTTTTGTTAGCTGCTAGCGACAACTTTTTGACACGTGACATTGGATTTAACGGCAGCCACCTTGACGCCATCAGCATCCACCGCTGTTGTTTCGACGCCGTAGGTGATGGATGCAGCCGACGCGGATGAGTTACACCCGAAGTTCCAAGTGAACGTATTATCAGTAGTTGAATTAATAGTAAAGTCTGCATCATTGCAAGTGCCAGTCGGACAGCTGGCCACATGGGCATGGACTTTGATCGGATATTGTGGAAAGCCTTCGAACTTTACTACGACCGGCGGACGAGTTCTATTGGGACCACTAATGTTGGCAGCGCTGAGCAACTTAAATGGCTTACAGACTTTTGACTCTCTTGAAAGGCGCGCACCTTTCTCAATACCCTTAGCCATCAGCCCTTGAAACACTGTGTCGGCCATCGCAGTTGCGTCGTTGACATTATCTTTAAAGCCTACCTCAACGACCACTGCCGGAAGATTTGCGAAGTTATTCTCACCGTAAAGAGTCGTCGGCTGTTGAGTCGTAACAGCCCAATTTGCATATGTCGAATTCGAATTGATGATCTCTTTCATGGCACAAGTAAGATTTGATGCCAACGTGGAAGCACCGGCTTTACTATTATTATAAAATCAGCGACTACCTGAGGCAGTGGTCTGGGGAGTGCCTTCCTTGGATGCTGCATTCGTATGAATGGTGATCATCTGGTCAGCTTGAACATGATTCGCATACAAGCCTCGCGAACGGATGTCATCATATTCATGATCTTTGGAGTTCCGCTTGTTTTCCGCAGAATAGCTGTTCCAGATCTCCGGGTTATCCGGCAGCAAACTCTTGATATAGTATCTGCCGGCCATATTTTTGAAAGGCGGGCAGACCACAGGGGTCCCAGAGCATGCCTCGTTATAAGCGTCGTTTGAAGTAGATCTTGCAAGATACTGTGTGACGTTGCTACTGCGTGCAGAAACGCTCGTTGCAACTGCTGATGCAAGAACAGATGTTTGCAGATCTTCAATCTGATTGTTGATTGTAGGCCGCTGGTATGCCCACGCGGCTTTGGCAGGATTGGTGGCATTGACCAGCACAAGCCCATGCCCTGCTGAAATGAGCATCACTGGGTTTGCGGCAGATTTCTGTGAGCGAGCCGCCATGCCTTTGCCTGGATTTTCCACCGGAATGCGATCTTCGGGAAAATAATGATAGATATCAAAACCGCCGAAGAGAAACTTAATCTCGGACACGGGAACAGATTGGCCTACGGCATCACTGACGGTTTGAAAAATGAGTTGCAAATCTTCGTCGAATGAAGGGGTGTGTTCTTTAGGGATCGCAGATTTATCGAAATCGATATAGATCGTATCTTTCAGCTGGTCGTAAGTCAGCTTAAATTTAGTTTTTCTTGAAGGCCCATACTTGAAATTATTTTCATTTAATACGTCTTGCACCAACCCAGTCAGATCCGACTCCAATTGCCTTTTCTGTCCTGTGGTCATATTTTCTTGCAACACCTTTTCCTGAGCAAAAACGCCGCCACTCAGGGAAAGCATGAAAACAACGGCAATGCTATGCAGCGAGGCTTTTGTAAGACCAACTTTCATTTCGATATCCTTCCAGTGGACTACGATTTCGGGGGATGGGTCGCGCTATTGTCCTGACGCTGCGCCCGTCGTCAGTATAGTGAAGTTCCGAGCGGTGTCACCATAAGACCGCGCAATCACCGTCGGCTTAACAAAATGTATGGTGATGTCCCACAAGTCTGCAATCGAGGGTAACGTGACCATCTTCACGTTTGATCCAAAATCCTATCGATTATCAGAATTTCCCTACCCAACGATGCGCCAGCCGTCCCTGGACTATTTTTTCCGCGACAGTTGCGAGCGTGACTTGATGTCAGCCAAAAGCGCGTGCTGATCTTTGGTGGGAAGCTGCATGAACTCCTGGATGAGTTCTGCTAGTTCTTCCGTCTCTGCATAGAGGTAGGCAAGAGAGACGCCCAGCGCATCAGCCATCTTCTGGGCGGTCTCGCTGTCGCACTCGTGCACTGCCCGCTCGTATCGATTGATTCGAACGGCTGCAACATCTTCTGGTAGTCCCATGAGCACTCCTAAGGCCTTCTGACTGAGCCGAAGCGTCTTCCTCCGCTTCTTCATGCGGGCGGCGAAGACGACACGAACACTGCGGGCGTTGGGAGAAGTCATGCCCCAAGGATGAACGTAAGCTACGATGCTCGTAAATTACGTTGCCCGTATCTTACGTGTAGCGTATCTTTTGCTTCGTTGCAACCCTCGTGGTGTGCACCCACCTAAGGCAAAGGACCAACCATGTCGAAGCTTCGTATCGCACTCATCATCCTGCTCATTGCCGGGCTGGCAGCCTGCTCAGGAGGCGGTCCAGCTCAGACGGAGAGAGAGCATGCGTTCTTGCAATATGTAAAAGACAACGGCAGTGACGACGCCAGGATTGAAGACTTCAAGAGTGGCAAGTGCACGAAGGCAGAAGGCGCCCCAAGCTATGCCTGCGATGTGAGTGCGGAAGTCACAGCCATGGGACGAAAGTTCGGCCATGAGATGGACGGCGTCTACACCTTTTCGGAAATTGGCGGAGTTTGGAAGGTCACTGGCCGCATCCAGTAATCCTCTTCTCATTGGTATCCCCTCCGCCTTGGAACTTCGATGACTGTCTGGACTTTCCTCCTTCTCCTGTTGGTTGGTGGTGCCCTTTTTATTGTGATTGGATCTGTGGTGGCCTTGAAGCTGCACGGTGAGCGTGCGGCCTTTAAGGAAAATTATCAGCGGACCCATTTCAACAAGCGCACTGGCATCGCGATTTCCACAGCCCGCTCGTCCATTAAATTTAAAATGGTCAGCGCTTCCAAGGCTTATCAGTTCTCGGATGTTCGTTCCTGGGATAAGCATTGGCACCGATCGAAGCATGAGGGAACGATTACTGTGAATGTCCGGGACATCGAGCACCCGAATTGGACGATCCATTTTGGAAATGAGCGCGAGATGGACAAGTGGTATGAGCTTATTCGACAAGCCGTCAATGAAGGCTTGAAGCTTTAATTTAATTTGACGCATTAAAAAGTTGGCCCCAGCCGGGGCCTTTCTTTTAATTTGAACAAGGTCGTCAACTCGCACGGCCGCCTAGGATTTCCTTCTCCCACTCGTTCTTCATTTTGTTCAAGTTTGCAGCCTCGATCCAAAAATTCTCATCTATCTTATCCAAGTCGGTCATAAGCCATGATGTAAAAAGACCGATCTCAAAGCAGCAGAAGAGTGAAGTCTCAACTCTACTAGGCAAAACTAGCCCCAGCCCAACCTCAAAATGTGTGTTTGTTTCCTCCATTTTGATGGAAGGAATGATGGATCTGACATTAGGATGAGCATCGTCATCGATCATTGAGTCATACATGTCAGTGATGAGACCTGCACTTTCTGGCATCAACTTACCGAAACGCTTGCATGTTTTCTTGACTGCATCGCTAAACTCAGCGCGGCACCTTTTTCGAGCATCCTGGTCTCGATGCCGTTTAGCCCACACATCGCCAAGCTCTGGCTTCTGTTCGATAACTTGTGCGTAGCAGGCTGCTTCAAGACACGCTCTGAGAGTAGGGAAGATCGCTGCACGGTATCCAATGAGAGCAGTGTTGATCGATGCACAGAACATGCCTCTGGCACTCAACCGCAGAAGGGCCGCAACGGGCACTTGCAAAGGAGCTGCTGCTGACTTCTCAATGAAGGCGTCCAGCTCAGCGCATCGCCTTACCGCGCTTGCATTCGATTGAATTGCGTCTTTTGCGCAATCGGAAGCAGCTTAAAGAAATTGATAAAGGGATCGCGGGGTATCCAAGATCTGAAAGCTCCGTAGAGGGCCGTAAATGACACCTAATTCATAAGAATCAGGTTGGGCGTGTTGCTTCCCGGTGATTCTTATAATGACTCAGGAATCACCTTGACTGAAGTTGATTCCCGATTATAAATGTGGCATGGGTAAAAAAACAACATCGACTGATTATCACCTCGCCGAGCCTCTTCTTGACGAAGAAGAGCGCGCGTTCCGCACTAAAATGGTAGAAACAACTTATCGAGTCCTCAAAGCCAATAAGGTCCGCCCGCCTAAGCGCGTGAAGCACCTCTCCCAGCTTTATGTCGATGGCCTGATTAGCGATAAAGAGCTAAGCGTGCTCTTGAACGCTCTCACTTCAAAGTGATTGAACAGCGCAACAAATCTAACCCACTTATATAACATTGTTCGCGGCTCCTTACACTGCTGGGGATTTTAAATTTAGCGCAACAAAACAAACTGCATCAAAAATAGCGTTTTCGACATGGGTATTGACAGCCATCTGCTCGACGTTAGTGTCGGGTGCAGAAGGAAACTCCATGCCCGATCATACAAAACAAAGCACATCTTGCAGATGCATCATTAGAAATTTGCCCCTCGGAAATACCGTCATCGGTGAGATTATTGTTGAGGGGGTAGATGCAGCCGAGTGCTTTGACAAAGTGCTGAAAACGCTCACGCGAAGAGCTAGGCGCAAGAAGTCTGACTACAGCGAAGAAAAGCCAACTCTCAAAGTGCGCATGCTTTCGGATGAGATCACGGGATATATCTCCGATCTGAAACGGACAAAAATGACGCTCACACACATTCAATCCAATGAGCAAACGCTTGGTGTCATGTTTGCGGCCATTGGCGATAAACAAATAGCGTCAGTCACAGACACCGATATTCGTGCCGCGTTGGACAGCTATAAGTTTTGGCCCAAAAATGCCAGGCGAAAAAAAGCCTACAAATATCTAAGCTTCCAGGAAATTCTGGAAATAGGCAAAAAGGAAAAGCATTCATCCATAAACGCTGCAACCTACAACAATCACGTTAAGCGGATTAATGCCTTTTTCAATATGCAGCTTGATGCCGAACACATTGAACGCTCACCCGCGAAAGGCATTGCTGTTGAGGTGGATACCTCGACATTGGTCAAAACTCGCCGACCTCTCAGCAGAGATAACCTAGCCCGCATTTTCGAATTAGAACCCTACGCCAAATGGAGCAAGGATATGCCCCACCGATGGTGGCCCGAGTTACGCGCGTATGCGGAGACACTTGCCAAGTTCAATCCCGGCATTGAGATCCCGATCTATACGCCAGGGCAATTTGCAAAAGCGCTATCCGACAGAAAATGCTTCAAAAAATAGCCCCGCGATGCGGGGCTCTTCGTTATCCCGGAAACTTCGGGAATTTTTCGTCCGGATGCTTTGCCTTCCATTCTTTATAAGCCGCCGATCCTTCGTAAGCTGCAAAAGCACGTGGGGTCCTACCACGACCAGACCAAGTTTCTTGCGTGTGGGGAAGCCAATACTTGGGAGCCACTTCCTTACGAGTGCCGGCTGCTTTCTTCGGACGGCCAGGTCCGCCAGCAGAAGCTCCAAGCTGAGCTGCGAGATCTGCTTTCTGCTTGGCGGTAAAGTGCTGGCCGAAGCGGCTCAGCAGATCTGACACTTCCTGAAAAGCGTTCGCTGCTTCTTCTTGCAGCAGATTGGCCTCTTGCTCTTCCAACTTTCTTAGCTCTTCCGCAAGCTTGGCTTTGGCTGAGGCAATTGAATCGAGGGTTTGCTTAATCATTTGCTGATATCCAGTGTGATTAAAAAGTATTCAAAATTGATTGCACCACTCATTTTAACAGCGGTAAGGCAAAAAATTTCGTCCATAGCAATTTCAAAAATGATACTGTAAGTCAGGTCTACCTGCCAATTCCGTTTTGGAGCGTTGTTGCCCAAATTGGCAGGCCGGCTTACCAAAAACGCTGCCATACTGTCCATGTAGAACCCAAATTCATTAAAGATTTGACCTGATTATACTAAATCGAAATTTTAATTTCTGAATATTTAGTGGAGCCCATGATTAATACCGCTTTTTTCGATGAATCTGGCAACACAGGTGCGGATTTCTTACACCAAGCTCAGCCTATATTTGCGCTAGCCTGCACAACCCTTAGTCCCGACAGTGCAAAAGCTCTGACACCGCCTTTGCTTAGGCAAAGTCAGGCAGAAGTAAAATATTCAAAACTCAAACATTCTGCATCCGGAAGAAAATCAGTTATCGCCTTTCTAAACCTGGATATTATCTCACAAGAAAATTTTTTGGTATCAGCAGCGGACAAAAGATTCACTATTGTCGCTCAGTTCGTAGATAAAATAATCGAACCCTCGCTTCATAAAGATGGCATTGACATGTATGCCAACGATATGGCCGCAAATTTAGCCGCGATGCTCCATTATGCTGGCCCCCACGCATTCCCTGATAGTAGATGGGATGAATTTCTTCGGGCTTTCGGCAATGCATTACTTCATCACTCCACCGAATACTATGACAAATTTTACAGAGTCTTGTTAGATATAGTTCAGTTCGAGAATCCAAGATTCAGCATCAAGAAATTTTTACTTACCGGCTTCGGAACACTTGAAGAACGTCTTCAAGTGTTCGAGAGCAATACAGCCTTTGATCCTGCGGTCGATAGCTTTGTTTTGCTTGTTTCCCATCTGATGATGCGAACTCCTAATCGGTTCAGCGTTATCCATGATGTTTCAAAACCACTTAGGAAACAGGAGGACATGCTTCGTTTACTAATGGATTCGGATGCAACTCCAACGAATTTTGGCTATCCCGGCCGAGAAATGGATCTTCCTCTTAGAGTATCAAGCCTCTCATTTGAAGACTCTAAGAACCATCCAGGGCTTCAACTCGCTGACTTAGTAGCGGGCGCAACAACAGACTTTCTTGCTGCTAAAATGGGCTACGCTTCAATGGACGATTTTAAAATAGCCCTCTCTGAGAGTAATTTACCTAAAATTATTGTAACCGTCACTGCTGCTCAGGCTAAAATATCTAAAAGTGCCTCCGCCGCTCCTGGTCGAAAGAGCCTTGCGGATGGAATGGCGTCGTTTTTGGATAGGGCTGAAAGTAGAAAATAAATTAAACCCGAGCGTAATAACTCACAAGTGATTACTTCTTTCACAGCATTATCCTGCACGACGTAGACTGGATCGCTTGGCACGCCTCTTTCTTATTGGAGTAGGCTTGACCTTTGCACTGGAAACACCAGTGCTGCAATCCACCTTGGCTAACATCACATTTGCATATCCCAGCTCAACTAGCCTTGCATGAACGCTTTTGAGGATCACCTTTGCAAAAAAAAGGTAGGTGGAGGCCTGGCTTATTCGACTGGCTAATGATTGCAAAAACAATGGTGTATGGTGCTACATCCCGAACAGAGAACTTCTCACCAGCAGGATCTAGCGGAAGCTGGTGAGTCATTAAAAGCTCTTTGTTCGCGAGGGAAACATACGGCTCATGCGAACGAAGTAGTTCACCAGATACAAGGCCCTGATTGAACAAATGGGCTAGGACAGCAGAACTTCCGTAATGCTTGACATGGATGATTTCTCCACTGCCATAGAGATCGCAAAACTCGACCTTGTCGTGAATTCCTCCGACGCGGAGCATCTTTTTATCCATCAGACACCAGCGGCCACCACTTCCAGCCACTGCGGACTCGTTGTATTGCCCTTCGTCTTCATGATTATAGACAGGTAGAGAGCCGGGATATTTCGCGATGTCTTTAAAGGAACTCTCTACTGCGCTTACAAAGTCTTTGTCAACTTCAAACCAGCGCCCAGCTGAAAGAATGTAAGACTTCCCATCATCATCAATTTCACAATGAATGCAGCGATAAAGCGCCCATCTGTCCACTGTTTTTTCGTCTTCATCAACAGACATCGCATAATGTTTACGGAGAAAAGAAAGACTAGGCTCTTCGCCAGGATGCGCAGCAATCAGAGCCCGAAAACGTAGATCACTCCACACACCCTCTCCCTTTGCGCTTGTGAATTTAAACCCATCGACCTTTTCCCAATCCACAATATCGGGAACTGCCAGCCAGCAACCATCAACAACACCGTTGTTGTGCCAAGCTTCTTTTACTTTATCGACAAGCATGGCATCTAACTTGGTGGCAATTGTTCCTTTGGGGATCAGCTGGCGGACTTGGTCAATCCACGGGAAATTGGCTTGGTAGTCTTTGGACTCGAATTTTTTGAGATAACGCCGCAATAAAGCTCTGAGGCCAGGAACTCTGACGTCAGAGGTGACGGTTAAAGCATCAGTACCGGCCAACCTTCTCCCAAGTCTGAAATCCACTGGGCGACCCACAATGCCGCGAACTAAATCGCGTTCGATATCAACTCCAAAACTTAACGCTGACGCGGCTTGTGCTGTTTGGACTCTGCTATTTTGGTCTTCGACAAATGCCCGCTTATCAATGCTTCGCAGCGCATCGGAATTAATTGAATTGAGCGTTACGATCAATCCGAACCGTTCTTCATAGGCATCCGGATGAAGCAAGAAACGCCCTTGTCCAAAAGTTAGGGCAAAAAGACGCTGATCGACTGGAATTATAAAAGCTGCCGAAGAGGACTGGACGGTCCCAAGAAGCTTTTTATCGATGTAGCTTTCGAACAGCTCAGCCCATTTGGGTGGCTTAGGCTTTGTGTCTTTGACGAACAGCTGTCCATAATTTGAAAGCCCATCTTCAATGGGATGTTCTTTGGCACCATCGATGACAGCATCTCGTGCCGTTTTGACAGACTCACGCAGCAAATAGATCGTAAATGTAGCCAACGTCTCTCCCCCCTGGATGACGCCACAGACTCCGTGTCCCAAGGCTCCGCCTTGGCAGTTCACCCGAGTGTGCCACCAATTTGGCCGGTTGGGTCGTAGGAAAAACCTGATGTCTGCTGAGCCGGTCGAATTGTCTACTCACCTCGCAGCATCTGGGCGCATCTTCTCCCCCCATTTCGAGGTATCAAAGCAGGCACATCTGTTGGACCCAAATTTCTTTAGGTTCAAGGGGTTATCTGAGGGCGTTTACAGGCTCCGCCCACCTCCACCAAACAACGGTCCTAAGACGACCGACCAAGGCCAGGCGTTCTCGAGAGAGACGACTGGCCTTTTTCATGTGCGGTGTTGAGCGTTTGGAGAGCGCTGCCGTGCAGGTCAGGCCGGTCCGCAAGAAGGTTCCGGCACCTGGGTTTGTGCAGCCCCGCCCTGCCTTGCTCAAGAGTGTTTACAGTGCCCCCTCGTTGACGGGCAACCGTGCAAAGCGATGTCACCGGTGTGGGCGGCACAGCAGGTCATCAGGAGACGACCGTGATGCGCCTCGCCCAGCTCCGACAGTGGACACAGCGCGTCAGAGAGTGACGTCACCGGTCTGTGGCGCATGCGCGCGGACCGGCTCGGCCGCATTGCCCTGCATCGGGGTCGCTGGCGCGGTATCGCAGCATAGGCGGTCGAACAGGGCCAGCAATTCGGTGGCTTCCTGTCGCAGCATGACGAAGGCCTGCTTGGTGTGCTCTTCCATTCCCGCTCTCTTTGGCGCGCTCCCCAGCGCTCTTAGAGAGACAGCAGCAAGTGGCGTGCCAGTGTGTTCGCAGAACAGTCATGCCTGCCGGCAGGCAATATGCGCTCGGCAGACAGCTCGCTAGAACAAGTCAAAAAGGGAATTTCCACCGCCGGTTCGGCTCGTGCGCATACACCGTCGAGGCGGGCGATATGCCCTCCCAAGCCCGGCCTCGCCCGCCGGCCTTTGATCGCGTCGGCCCGAGATCAAACGCCGAAGGCCTTGGAATTCAGGCGGCGTCGGCGAGAAGCGATGCCAGTGCTCAGGCGTACTCAAGCTGCCGCTGGGCGTCGGCGTGCATGGCTTCCAGGATCACCATGCCGGCGGCACGGGCGGCGGCCATGGCGCTGCGGTGGTCGGCAAACAGGGGCGAGAGCTCGCCGCGGGCCAGGTCGCCGGCCTTGGATGCACCCACCTGCTGGATGCGCCAGTCCGCGCGCCACCCTTGGGCAGGGTGCGGCAGCGCATTGCACGACAACTGGTAACGCCCAAGAAAAATGACCAACGCGTGCTCGGCTCGATGACTCGCCACAAGGATACCGCCGCCTCCGCGCGCAGGCGACCCCGTGCCGCCACCGGGCAAGCGAAGTGAAGCATAGGCACAGCGCTTGCATCGGACTCGACCAGACGATCGTTGTTTGGGGAACACGGTGTTGACTAGAAAAGCAAAACGCCACGCCGCCGGGGCCTTGATGCTCGGCGGGCTGATCTTTGTGTTGATCGGCGTCGGTGGCTACATCACCTCGCGGCAGTCGCTGACGGCGGCCGCGTGGGTCTCGCATACGCAGGAAGTCATCGCCAGCATCGACGAGATCCAGGCCGGGCTGCTGTCGGCGGAGTCGTCGGCGCGTGGCTTCGTGCTGACCGACAACGAGGCCTTTCTGGGCGTGCATGCCGACGCCATCGGGCGCCTGCCCGGGCGCATTGCACGGCTTGAGGTGTTGGTGCAGGACAACCCCCTGCAACTGCGCAACGTGGCCGCGCTGGACAAGCTGGTGGACATGCGCCTGGTGCAGATCAACGACCTGTTGCACAGCTATCGCGCCACCGGGCTGGATGGCGCGCGCGCCTCCATCGCCAAGGGCGTGTTCCAGACCTCTTCGGCCCTACGCCGGCAGGTGCAACTGATGGGTGAACTGGAGCGCCGGCAGCTGGTGTCGCGCACCCAGGCCAACCACGACAGCGCGCGCTGGGTGCTGTGGATGACGGCGATCGGCATTTTGTCCGGGCTATTGGTCATGGTGCTGGCCTACCGGCTGTTGTCGCGCGAATTGGCCCGCCGTGTGCGTGCCGAGGAAGAAGCCAGCACGAGCAGCACGCGGCTGGCCGAATCGTTCAGCACGTTGGAACGCACCTCGGCAGGCTTGGAAGCCCTGGCGCGCTATTCGGGCCTGCTGCAGAACTGCCGCAACGCGGAAGAAGCCCTGGAAATCACGGCACGCACGATCGCGCCGCTGGTGCCCGGTGTGTCGGGCGCGGTGTATCTGCTGCGCGCCTCGCGCGATCGCGCCGAGCAGGTGGCGGCGTGGGGAACGCTGGCCGATGGCGAACGCGGGAACATTGCGCCCGATGAGTGCTGGGCACTGCGACGCGACCGCACTCACCTGGTGGAGGACGCCAGCGTGGGCATGGTCTGCCAGCATGCCGGCGTCAATCTTCCGCCGCATGCGAGCACGGTCTGCATTCCATTGTCGGCACAGGGCACGCAGCTGGGCATGCTCGCGCTGCGCGGCGACAACGCGCAGGAGCTGGCCTCGCTGACAGTGGCCGAGGCGGCCGCCGAACAATTGTCGTTGGCGCTGCACAACCTGCGCCTGCGCGAGACGCTGCGCCAGCAATCCATCCGTGACCCGCTGACCGGCCTGTTCAACCGCCGCTATCTGGAAGAAGCGCTCAACCACGAGCTGTCGCGCTGCACCCGACGCGTGCAGCCACTGTCGGTACTGATGCTGGACGTGGACCATTTCAAGCAATTCAACGACCTGCATGGCCATAGCGGTGGCGACCGCGTGCTTGCTGCGATCGGCGAACTGCTGCTGGCGCAGACCCGCGGCGAAGACATCTGCTGCCGCTACGGCGGCGAGGAACTGACCATCATCCTGCCCGAGGTCGATCTGGCCACCGCCAGCGCGATGGCGGAAAAATTACGCGCCGGCATCGATGGCCTGCAGGTAATGGCCGATGGCGTGTCACTGCCCAAGATCACTGCCTCGTTCGGCGTCGCGACCTTCCCCGGGCATGCAGGCAACGCCGCGCAGTTGCTGCGCAAGGCCGATGAAGCGCTGTATCGGGCCAAGCAGGCCGGGCGCAATCAGGTGGTCAGCGCGGTAACGCCGGGCAGCGTTTGACGCCAGGCCCGTGCTGTCAGCGACAGGCCTGGCCGTTGTCGTCGGTCGGGATCAGCCCGGCGCTGGCCAGCATGTCGTCGATGCGGCCACGCACATGCGCGGCGTCTTCGGGTGCGGCGCTGTGCAGGACGGCCTCGGCGCGGGCCTGGAAATCCAGATAATCGAAGTCGGCGTCTTCATCGGACGCCACGTTCGGCAGTGCGTCCTGCAGCGCATCCAGGCGCGCATCCAACTCTGAGCGATTAGGCATCGGTGACTCCACGGCAAAGCCCCAAGGTTGCCGCTGCGCCGTCAAGGATCTGCGAAACCGCACAGCGCGTGCGGGATGCGGCATCTGATCGGCTACGGCGTACCGAGGTCCGTGGTGATCAGCGTCGTATGCGGCATCGGCATCCGGCAACGTTGCGCACGCACGAGGCGCTGCCGGGTTGCGCACGCACGAGGCGCTGCCGGCGCGCGCCACCTTCCCTCAACTTTCGCACGCGTCGGCCGATACTGATGCCGACTCCTCCAGAACTTCGCCCGTGATCCTCGATTTGCGGCGGGATTTCCGCCTCGGCATCGTCAAGATGCTCGGGCCGATCACCGCGCTGTTGCTCTGCCTGTACGCGGTGTACCTGGCCATGCATGGCCAAGGGGTGGCATGTGCGTTGACTGCCGCGCTCGGCCTGGTCGCGGTGTGGCGTGGCTGGCGCATGCGCAGTGCCGAGCGCACCGGACGCGGTGGAGTGTGGCTGGCCTCCATCAATGTCGCTGGCTGCCTGATCGGCTGCTGGAGCGGCGGCGACGGCGCCCTGCCCTGGTTGTTCCCGGTGCTGGCCACCAATTATTTTCTCTGCGGCCCGCAGCGCGCGGTGTTGCTGAGCCTGCCATTGCTGGCGGCCTTGCTGTTGCTACCCGGCTTGATCGTCAGCCCTGGCCAGGGCATCTCCACCGTGATGGTCACCTTGGTGACGCTGGCGGTGGGCTACGCGTTCTCGGTGCGCATGCAGGACGACCGCGTGCATCTGGAAGAACTGGCCTCGCTGGATGCGCTGACCGGGCTGCCCAACCGGCGCATGCTCGAGCGCGCGCTCACCCATCAGATCGATCAGCGCCAGCCGCAGGATCGGCTCAACAGCCTGATCATCCTGGACCTGGACCACTTCAAGGACGTCAACGATCTGTACGGGCATGCCGCCGGCGATGCGGCATTGGCTGACCTGGCCACGATCCTGCGGTTCGAGGTGCGTGAGCCGTACCAGGTGTTCCGTTTCGGCGGCGAAGAATTCGTGGTGCTGCTACGCGCCGGCTCGCTGGCGGAACTGGAAGCGGCCACCGAGCGCTTGCGCAAGGTGATCCGCAACGGATTACGCGGGCCCGGCGGACGCATCACCGTGTCGCTGGGCGCGGCCCGCCACGATGGCGAGACGCACTGGCAAGACTGGTTTTCGCGTGCGGACGCTGCGCTGTATCTGGCCAAGAACGGCGGCCGCGACAGCGTGCGCATCGCCGACTGAGTCATCCAGCGCTGATCGGCGATTGCCGATCAGCGATTGATACCGTAATGCATGGGCGGGACGGCCGCGCGGCCGCCCGCCCTGCCATCTCAGCGCTCGGCCACTGCCACCGGCGCGGCCGGTGCATCGCCTTGCTTCCAGCCACCCAACGCCTTGTAGACGCCGACCACGCCGACATTGACCGCCGCTTCGGCCTGCGCCAATGCATCGTCGGCCGCCAACTGGGTGCGCTGTGCATCCAGCAGGGTCAGGAAGTCTTCCGAACCCTCGCGGTAGCGGATCTGCGCCAGTTGCTCGGCACGCCGCGCCGCGTTGGCCTGGTCCACCACGATCGCCAGGCGCGCCTGCTGACGCCCGTAGCCGGTCAAGGCATTTTCGGTGTCTTCCAGTGCCAACAGCACGGTCTGCTGGTACTGCGCCAACGCGCCTTCGGCCTGCGCCTTGCTGGCACGCAGGCGTGCACGTACGGTGCCGAAGTCGAACGCGGCCCAGCTGATCGACGGCGTGATCGACCACGCCTTTGCGTTGCCCTGGGTCAACCTGGCCGCATCGCCAGACAGAAAGCCGACAAAGCCGCTCACGCTGATGCGCGGGAACAGATCGGCCGTGGCCACGCCCACCTGTGCGGTGGCCGCAGCCAGACGCCGTTCGGCGGTGCGCACGTCCGGGCGTTGCCGCAGCAAGCTGGCGGTATCGCCAAGCGGCAAGGCGCGGGCGAACGGCGGTGCGGTACGCGGAACCAAAGTGGCATCCAGCGCATTCGGCTGTTGACCGAGCAACACGGCGATCCGATGGCGGTACTGCGCTTCGGCAGTTTCCAGCAACGGAATGTCGGCTTCGATGGCCTTCAAGCGTGCCAGGCTGCTCTGCACATCCAGCTCGCTGCCGGCGCCCAGGTCCCAACGCGTCTGCGTCAGCTTCTGGGTGTCGCGCAGGTTGGTCAGGGTGCGCTTGGAGACGTCCAGCTGCTTTTGCGTGCCGCGCAATTCGAAATAGTTGCGCGCCACTTCCGCCGCCACCGTGACCTGCACGTCCTGCAGGCCGGCCTGCTCGGCTTCCAGGTCGGCACGCGCCGCCTCCGACGCACGCCGCTGGCGGCCGAACAGATCCAGCTCCCACGCCGCATCCAGACCCAGCGTGGTCTGCTCGGTGAGGAAACGCTGATTACCGGCGATCACCTGTTGTTGTTCGCGGCGATCGAAGCTGCTCTGTGCAGTGATATGCGGCGCCTGGTCCAGCCGGCGTTCGACGAACACCGCACGCGCCTGCTTGACGCGCGAGACGGCAATGCGCAGATCGTGGTTGGCGAACAACGCATCGCGCACCAGTTGTTCCAGCACCGGGTCATCGAACTGCGACCACCAGTTGCCCACCGGCGACTCGGCGCTGTAGGCCGCATCCTGCGCGCCTTGCAGCGTCACCGCGGCCGGCGGTTCGGGGCGGTAATCCGGCCCGACCGCGCAACCACTCAGGATCGCCGCGGCAAGCGCGGCGCCCAGCAAGGTCCTCACCATGGCAGCACCTCGCCCAGGTGGGTGAAGCTGCCATTGGGGCCGTGCGCATCGATCAATGCCATCTGCACGCTGCTGTGTGCGCCCTGCTCCACGTCGATCTCGCCGACGCCACCGTTCATGTCGGTTTTCACATAGCCCGGGTGCACCATGTTGACCTTGATCGCGCTCTCGCGCAGCTCATGGGCCAGGTGCACGGTCCAGCTGTTGAGTGCGCTCTTGGAGGCGTCGTAGGCAGGTATCTTGAAGTCATAGATCGGCGAGCCCGGCTGTGTGTGCAGGGTCAACGAGCCGAGGATGCTGGAGACGTTGACGATGCGCCCGGCCAGCGAACGACGCAGCAGCGGCAGGAACGCCTTGGTCACGCCGACCACCGCAAACAGGTTGGTGTCGAAGGTGCGCTTCCAGGTGTCCAGGCTCTGCTCGGACGGCTTGCGCTGCATGTCCTCGATCATGATGCCGGCGTTGTTGATCAGGATGTCCAGGTGGCCGTGACGCTGCTCCACCGTGCCAACGGCCGCGGCGATGCTGATGTCGTCGTTGACGTCCAGCTGGATGGCTTCCACCGGCAGGCCTTCGGCCTGCAGCTTGAGTGCGGCGGCGACGGCGTCATCGCGCTTGCGGCCAGCCAGCAGCGTGTGCACGCCGGCCTGGGCCAGTTGACGGACGGTCTCCAGGCCGATGCCGCGGGTGCCGCCGGTGACCAGTGCGATCTTGTTGGTGCTCATGTGCAATGTCCTTCAAAGATGGGGGAAGAGGAATCAGGCCTTGACCGGATCATGTGCCACGGCGGCGGGTTCGCCACGGGTCACCCACTTGCGCAGGGCCACGTAGAACACCGGCGTCAGGAACAGGCCGAACAGGGTCACGCCCAACATGCCGGCGAACACGGTGATGCCGGTGACCGAGCGCACTTCTGCGCCAGCGCCATGGCCGAACACCAGCGGCACGGTGCCGGCGATGAAGGCGATGGAGGTCATCACGATCGGGCGCAGACGCAGGCGGCAGGCTTCCAGCGCGGCTTCGACGATGCCCTTGCCGTGCATCTCCAGTTCGCGGGCAAACTCCACGATCAGGATCGCGTTCTTGCACGCCAGGCCCATCAACACCACCAGTCCCACCTGCACGAACACGTTGTTGTCGCCACCGGTGAGCCATACGCCGAACAAGGCAGACAGCAAGGTCATCGGCACGATCAGGATCACCGCCAGCGGCAAGGTCCAGCTTTCGTACAACGCGGCCAGCACCAGGAACGCCAGCAACACCGCCATCGGGAACACGATCAACGCCGAATTGCCCTGGATGGATTGCTGATAACTCAGATCGGTCCACTCGATGTTCATGCCGTTGGGCAACACCTTCGGCGCCATGCCGGCCAGCGTCTGCATCGCCTGGGCGGACGACAGCATGCGCGTGTCCGCTTCACCGATCAGATCGGCGGCCGGGTAGCCGTTGTAGCGGATCACCGGATCCGGGCCGTAGGTCTGGCCCAGCGTGACCATGCTGCCGATCGGCACCATCTGCCCGCGATCGTTGCGTGTGCGCAGGTTGGCGATGTCTTCGACGCTGTCGCGGAACTGTCCATCGGCCTGGGCGATCACCTGATAGGTACGACCGAAGCGATTGAAGTCGTTGATGTACGCAGACCCCAGATAGGTCTGCAGCGTGTCGAACACATTGGTCAGCGGCACACCCTGCGCCTTGGCCTTGTCGCGATCGACCTTTGCATCGAGCTGCGGCACGTTGGCCTGATAGGTGCCGATCGGGAACTGCATGCCCGGCGTCTGCGAGATCGCACCGGACATCGCCGTTACCGCAGTCTGCAACTGCCCGTAACCGAGCCCGGCACGATCCTGGATGTACAGCGAATAGCCGGAGCCTTGACCCAAGCCAAGAATCGGCGGCGGCATGAAGGCGAAGGCGAAGCCCTTCTCGATCTGGCTGATGCGCGCGTTGATCTCGGCATTGATCTGCGCTGCGGTCCGGCTGCGTTCGCTGAAGGGCTTGAGGGTCAGGAACAGGGTGCCGGTGTTGGGCGTATTGGTGAACTGCAGTGGATTGAGGCCAGGAAACGCCACCGCGTGTGCAACGCCCTCGGTCTGCAGCGCAATATCGCTGATCTGGCTGATCACCTCGCTGGTGCGCTCCAGCGATGCGCCTTCGGGCAGCTTGGCACCGGCGATCAGGTACAACTTGTCCTGGGTCGGAATGAAGCCGCCCGGCACCAGTTTGAACATCACCCCGGTGCCGACCAACAGCAACAGATACACCATGAAGACCATACCGCGCTTGCCCAGCGCGCGCGAAACCGCACCCTGATACTTGTGCGAGCTGGTGTTGAAGAAGCGGTTGAACGGACGAAAAATCCAGCCGAACAACCGGTCGATCAACCGCGTCGGACCATCCTTCGGGGCGTCATGGGCCTTGAGCAGCATGGCTGCCAGTGCAGGCGACAGGGTCAGCGAGTTGATCGCCGAGATCACCGTGGAGATGGCGATGGTCACCGCGAACTGCTTGTAGAACTGGCCGGTCACGCCCGACAGGAACGCCATCGGCACGAACACCGCGCACAACACCAGCGCGATGGCGATGATGGGCCCGGACACTTCGCGCATCGCCTGATGCGCAGCAGCCAGCGGGCTCAAACCTTCTTCGATGTTGCGCTCGACGTTTTCCACCACCACGATCGCATCGTCGACCACGATGCCGATCGCCAGCACCAGGCCGAACAGGGTCAGCGTATTGATCGAAAAGCCAAGCACATACAGCGCCGCGAAGGTGCCCACCACCGACACCGGCACCGCCAGCAACGGAATGATCGACGCACGCCAGGTCTGCAGGAACAGGATCACCACCAGCACCACCAGCAGCACCGCCTCCAGCAAGGTGCTCACCACCGCCTTGATGGAATCGCGCACGAAGATGGTGGGGTCGTAGGCCGCCGACCAGGCCATGTCCTGCGGGAACTGTTTTTCCAGCTCCGCCATCTTGGCGCGCACCGCATCGGACAACTCGATCGCATTGGCGCCCGGGGACTGGAAGACACCCATGCCCATCGCGCTCTTGCTGTCCAGTTGCGAGCGCAGCGTGTACTTGCCGGCACCCAGTTCCAGCCGCGCCACATCCGACAGGCGCACGATCTCGCCGCTGGTACCGCTGCGGATCACGATGTTGCCGAATTCTTCTTCGGTGGTCAGGCGGCCCTGTGCATTGATCGACAGCAGGAACTCGCTCTTGTTCGGCATCGGCTCGGCGCCGAGCTGGCCGGCGGACACCTGCACGTTCTGCTCGCGGATGGCGGCCACTACATCGCTGGCGGTGAGCCCGCGCGCGGCGACCTTGTCCGGATCCAGCCAGATCCGCATGGCGTAATCGCCGGCACCGAAGATCTGGATCTGGCCCACGCCCGGCAGGCGCGACAGCTCGTCCTTGACCTTCAAGGTGGCGTAGTTGCTCAGGTACAGCGAGTCGTACTTGCCCTTGGGGGAGGTCAGATGCACGACCATGGTCAGCGTCGGCGACTGCTTCTGCGTGGTCACACCCTGGCGCCGCACGTCTTCGGGCAGACGCGCCTGCGCCTGACTGACGCGGTTCTGCACCTGCACCTGCGCCTGGTCCGGATCGGTGCCCGGCTTGAAGGTCACGGTGACCACCAGCACGCCATCGGAGCCGGCGACCGACTTCATGTACATCATGTTTTCCACGCCGTTGATGGCTTCCTCAAGCGGCGTGGCGACGGTCTCGGCGATGACCTTGGGATTGGCGCCCGGATACACCGCACGCACCTGCACGCTCGGCGGCACCACTTCGGGGTATTCGCTGATCGGCAGCAGCGGCATGGCGATCAGGCCGGCAGCGAAGATGATGATCGACAGCACCGCCGCAAAGATCGGTCGGTCGATGAAAAAACGGGAAAAGTCCATTGGGGTGGTCCTGAAAGAGGTTGCCGCCGGGTGGCGGCGCGACACGCCCCGCCCTGAACCGGCCTGATGAAAAGGCCGGTAGTCACGGGCGGGCGATGCAGCGATGAATCAGTGCAGCGGTCGAACCGGCTGCGCAGCCGCCGGACAGGCGCGACTGCTTGCCAGGTGTGATCGACGAGGCTTATTTGGATGCGGTGCGCTTGTCCGAGGTGGGCACCATCGCCACGGCCTTGGCATCGACCGGCATGCCGGGCATGAAAATCTTCTGCACACCATCGACCACCACGCGGTCGCCGGCCGCCAACCCCTTGCGCACGATGCGCAGACCATCGGCAGTGCGGCCAAGCTCCACATCGCGTCGCTGCGCCTTGCCATCCTTGTCGACCACGTACACGTACTTGCGGTCCTGGTCGGTCAGCACGGCCTTTTCATCGACCAGCATGGCCTTGAACTGGCCGCTGCCGAGCAACTGCACATGCGCATATAGGCCGGGCGTGAACTGCCGATCGGCGTTGTCGAGCACGGCACGCACGCGGATGGTGCCGGTGCTGCGGGTGACCTGGTTGTCGAGGAAATCCACGCGCCCGCTGTGAGGGAAGCCCTGCTCGCCGACCAGGCCGATGCGCACCGGCAACTCGCCGCCACGTTCGTCCGGACGCTCGCCGTTGCGGCTCATCTGCGAGTAGCGCAGGAAGGTGCCTTCATCGGCATCGAAGTACACGAACACCTTGTCCAGCGACACCAGCGTGGTCAGCACGCTGGCGCTGTCGCCGGCGGTGACCAGGTTGCCGGCGGTAACCATCGCGCGCCCGGCGCGGCCGTCGATCGGGGCACGCACGCGTGTCCAGTCCATGTTGAGCTTGGCGGTGTCCACGGCGGCCTGTGCGGCCAGCACTTCGGCATCGGCCTGGTCGGCCGCGGCGCGGCGTTGTTCCCAGGTTTCGGTGGAGATGGCCTGCTGCTCGGACAGCTTGCGCGCACGCGTCGCTTCGCTGCGGGCCAGGCTGGCCTGGGTGCGGGCACGCACCAGCGCGGCATTGGCGCGGGCAAACTCGGCGCGGTAGCTGCGGTCGTCGATGCTGAAGAGCACATCGCCCTTCTTCACTTCGGTGCCTTCGGCGTAATTGACCTTGTCGATATAGCCGGACACGCGCGGGCGTAGTTCCACGCTTTCCACCGGCTCGATGCGGCCGCTGAATTCATCCCACTGGCTGATCTCTTTCAGCAGCACCGGGGCGACACTGACGCTTGGCGGTGGCGGAGCACCGGTCTCGGCGGCCTTGCTGCCGCAACCGGCCAACACGACCGCGAGGACAGCGCCCGTCAATACAGTACGCAAGGGAAAACGGAACGGGGTGGCGTTCGGGGTCATGGGGAAATCTCTCGGGTGGGAAGGGGAAACTGCAGACCGGCCAGGCGGCCAGCCGACGGTGCGGTCTGCGGGCGACGGCTGACGGTCACGATGGCGTGTCCGGGCTGACTAGGCCCGGCGATCAACGAGACGGCGGCGCGGCCGACGTCCACGGCCCGGATCCATTCCGGGCAGGCCTCCTTGGCACGGCTGGGCGTGCACACCGGCTGCTCGACCGACAGCAGGTGCACGCGCACGCCCAACGGCTTGGCTTCTTCGTGCAGCACCTGCGCCAGCATGCGGGTGGCCGCCGCGGCGATGGAGATATCGCCGTGCGCCGACCACGCGCGCAGTGCACACGGGCTGCCGAGCAACAGGTAACGGCCGCCGCCATCGGCCTCGGCCAGTAGCGGCATCAGATGCCGGGCGGCCGCCAGGTGCGGAAGCAGGTCGCGGTCCAGCCGGCGGCGCAAGGCGCTGACCGGGCGGTCCAGCAGGCGGCCGGCCTTGAGCGGGCTGCCCAGGCTCGCAACCACCGCCGCCAGCGGGCGTGGACGTTGCGCCAGCTCGGCAGCCAGCGCCTGCGCGGCGGCGTCATCGGCCACCGAGCCCTGCACCGTCTCCAGCAAGGGGCTGTCGCTATGACGGGCGCGCAACGCAGCCAGCTTGGCAGCATCGCGGCCGACCACCAGCACCGGCAGCTGCGCCTCGAGCAGCGCGGCAACGATGCCGGCACCGACGTTGCCCGCGCCACCCAGGACGACCGTCTCGGATTGGACCATCCCAGTCACGGGACTTTCACTCCCGAAATCGGGACAATCCCACACATGGCCCAACGTGCAGATAGCCCGCTGCGGCGCACCGGCGCACCGCCGGCCTGCCGCTTGGGCGAGGCAGCAAAGGCGCGCGAAACGCTGGAATGCCGGCGTTTTACCGGCATCTGCACTGGATCGAACGCGCTCTCAAGGGCGTCGCGGGGATTGGGGGACAAGCCGAGAAGTTGGCGCAACCACATGGCGGCGCTCCTGCGTGGAGGGGATGCCGCATAAGCTAGGCCTCAAAGCAGCACTTGATTAGTCCGGATTTAGGGGAATAATCGTCCCGCAAGCGGTCCAATCCCTCCAGACTCCGGAAGGCACCCCTCATGACCCACGATCTCAACGACACCCTGATCTTCGTCAAGGTGGTCGAACAAGGCAGTTTCATCGCTGCCGCCAACTCGCTCGGCCTGCCCAAGACCACGGTCAGCCGCAAGGTGCAGGAACTGGAAACCCGGCTGGGTGCCCGCCTGCTGCACCGGACCACGCGTCGCATCGGCCTGACCGAAGCCGGCGCGGTCTATCACGAACACTGCCAGCGCATTGCCCGTGAACTGGAAGAAGCCGAGAGCGCCGTCGGCCAATTGCAATCGGGCCCGCGCGGCTGGTTGCGCTTCACCGTGCCGTACTCGCTGGGCATCACCTGGATCGCGCCGTTGCTGGGCGAATTCCACGCGCAATACCCGGAAATCCAGCTGGACATGCACCTGGGCAACGAGAAGCTGGACCTGATCGGCGGCGAAGCCGATCTGGCCCTGCGCGTGGGTGCCCTGCCCGATTCCAACCTGGTTGCGCGCAAGCTGGGCAGCCTGCGCACGCAGGTGTTTGCCAGCCCGTCTTACATCGAACGCTATGGCGAGCCGCTGCATCCGGACGAGTTGCAGTTCCATCGCACGCTCGCCCTGCGCAAGAACCGCAACGTGCACAACAACCGCTTCTTCTGGTCGCTCAGCGACGGCAGCGATGTGCGCGAATTCCCGGTCAATCCGTTGATGGTGGCCAACGACCCGGCCGCGCTCAATGGTGCGGTGCTGTGCGGCGAAGGCTTGTTGCTGACCGGCGATGTGATGGCCAAGCCGTTCGTGCAATCGGGCATGGTGCGGCGTGTACTGGCCGGTTGGACCGGGCCGGAAGTGGACTTCAACGCGGTCTTTGCCGGTGGCCGGTTGGTGTCGCCGAAGGTGCGGGCGTTCGTGGATTTCCTGGTGACACGCCTGAACTTCGATGCCGATTACATGATGGCGCAGTGCCCTGCACGGCTGGCCGCACAGCGCGCCAATGGGGATGCGGAGGTGGAGGTTGAAGTGGAGGCCGAGTTGCGCGCCGAGGGTAAGCGCATTTTGGAGAAAGCTACGGCGTGACGGGCGTTTTGTGCGGTCTCGACGCGTAGCAAAGCAGGTGTTCCTTCTCCCAGTGGGAGAAGGTGCCTGCGGGACTGATGAGGGTGAGGCGCGTTGGTTGTTCTGATATTCGTAATCGGATTTGCGTCTAGCTCGCGCAAGAAAGTTGATGCGACGCTTTAAGCGAATCCCTGATCCCGACATTCCATTCCCGGCTTCAACGCAGAGCTTTCGCGCCTGCGGCGCGAGTTCCTTTTGTCTTGGCAAAAGGAACCAAAACCGCTGTCGCCGACGCAATCCGGTGCGGTGAAGCCGCACCTGTGCCCTGCGCTCCTCGCCACGCGTGGCACGGCGCCCAAACTCGCTACGCTCAGACAAGGGCGCCTCTTCGGCCACGCGCAGCTGCGGTGCTCGGCTTGCTTTAAGGCGACTGGGTGAAGCAGGAGCAAAAGCGGAACAGCGGTGCCGAAGCAAAGTTTCAGGCTTGGCAGGCGACGGATCGCTGTGTTGATCGCAAACAGGGCAATACAGCGACAGCGACAGCGACAGCGACAGCGACAGCGACAGCGACAGCGACAGCGACAGCGACAGCGACAGCGACAGCGAGTTCAATGATGAGGAATGCAGACGTTTTGTTGGACGTTTTTTTGCTCTTGTTTTTTGTTTGTGTTGGCGTTTTGCGTAACCAGTGATCTGGACCTTGCTCTTACTTCAGGCCGTCTGTAACTCAAAAAAAGGCCGCTTTCGCGGCCTTTTTTATGCATCCGGTGACGCCAGTTACACGTCACATGACGCCATCAAACTCAGCGCATGCCGGTAGTGCTGGCGGCGCCTTCCTGGCGTAGCGGAATCAGGCGGATTTCGACGCGGCGGTTCTGTGCGCGGCCGGCGTCGGTGCTGTTGTCGGCGATCGGGTAGCGCTTGCCAGCGCCCATGGTTTCCATGCGTTCGCGCTGCACGCCCTGGGCGGTCAGGTACTGGGCCACCGCGTTGGCACGCTCTTCGGATAGGCGCTGGTTCACCGCATCGCTACCGACGCTATCGGTATGCCCCACCACTTCCACCATGGTCTGGTTGTACTCACGCAGTGTCGAGGCCACGCCGTTGAGCGCGGTGTAGAACTGCGGCTTCAACGCAGACTTGCCGAAGTCGAAGGTGATGCCGTCGGGCAGGTTCAAGGTGATGTTGTCGCCCTGGCGCTGCACGTCGATGCCGGTGTTGGCGGTGCGCTCGCGCAACGCGCGTTCCTGACGATCCTGGTACTGGCCAACGGCCGCACCACTCAATGCGCCGATACCGGCACCGATCATCGCGTGCTGGCGGCGTTCGGTGGCGCTGTCGCCGGTGAGCAGGCCGGCGGCGACGCCGATCGCGGTACCGATCAGCGCATTGCGGCCGGTGCGGTTCTGCTGTTGGGTCTGGTCGCCGTACTGGTCGCGCTGCACGTACGAGCCGCCGGTGGCGCAGGCGGACAGCGCGATGGCGCTGGCCAAGGCCACGGCAAGGCTCTTGCTGGCTGCTGGGGACATGGTGTTCTCCTTTGGCCGGACCATCCGGCGCTGAATCGTGCCGCGAGGATAAACAGCGCAACGCGACTGGCACATGATGAAATCGCCCACCGCCAGCGCTCGGCTAGCGGTTCGTTCAGGAAAACGTTTTCGCTTAGCCGCGCGTGCCTGCGTAGGCCGCCAACGCGGCATCGCGCCCTTCGGCCAGGCCGATGATTGGCGCGCGCGGATAGGTCGGTGCCAGCCGCGCCAGCGACAAAGGATGCAGCCACGGTGCAAAGCGCTCTTTCACCGGCAATGCCGCCAGCTCGGGAATCCAGCGCGTGATGTAGGTGGCTTGCGGGTCGAATTTCTCGGCCTGCGTCACCGGATTGAACACGCGGAAATACGGCGCGGCATCGGCGCCAGTGCCGGCCACCCACTGCCAGCCCATCGTGTTGTTGGCCAGGTCGGCATCCACCAAGGTGTCCCAGAACCAGCGCGCGCCCTCCAGCCAATGCACGCGCAGATGCTTGCACAACAGGCTCGCCACGATCATGCGCACGCGGTTGTGCATCCAGCCGGTGTGCCACAGCTGCCGCAGCCCCGCATCGGCGATCGGGATGCCGGTGCGCCCGCGCTGCCATGCGTCCAGCGTGACCGGATCCACCGTGGCCCAGTCGAAGCCGGCAAAGCGCGGGTTGAGGTTTTGCGTGGTGGTGTCCGGGAAGTGATGCAGCAGGTGGTACGCAAAATCGCGCCATCCCAACTGGCGGATATAGCCGTCGATGTCCACGCCATTGCGCGCGCTACGCTGCGCCTCCAAGGTGCTGGCAATGCGCCAGGGCGCGATCTCGCCGAAATGCAGATGCGGCGACAACTGCGACGTGCCAACGCGGTCGGGACGGTCGCGGTTTTCGCGGTAACCCGACAGCGCTCCGTCGACAAAGATCTCCAGCATCTCGTGCGCACCGGCTTCGCCCGGCTGCCAGTGTTCCCAGAAGCCCTGGTCCCATGCCGGCGTGGGCAGCAGGTTCAGCGCATCGACGTGCACACCGTCCAGCGACGCGGGCAAGGGCGGCAGGCTGCGCGGCGCGGGCATGGTATCGGGCAAACGCAGCTGGGTGAGTGCATTCCGCCAGAACGGCGTAAACACCTTGTACGGCCCGCCCTGCTGGGTGGCCAGGGTCCATGGTTCGAACAACAGCGCGGCGTTGCAGCTTTGCACCTCCAGCCCACGCTCGCGCAGGCTGCGCTTGATCTGCGCATCGCGTGGCTGGGTGGCCGGCTCATATTTGCGGTTCCAGTACACCGCTACCGCTTTGGTCTGCGCGATCACTGCGTCCAGCACCTGCGCACTGTCGCCCTGGCGAATAAGCAAGGCGCTGCCGCGCGCACGCAAGGAGGCATCCAGTGCGGCGAGACTGCGATGCCGCCACGCACGCGACGCTGCGCCCGGCGCCCATTGGCCTTCTTCGTGCGGGGCATCGACGTAGAGCGGAATCGGGTCGTGCCCGGCATCGAGCGCGGCGCGCAAGGCGGGGTTGTCCTCCAGACGCAGGTCGCGACGGAACCAGACGATGGCGTAAGACATGCAGACTCGGCAGCGGCAGGTGAGGCCGCGCAGCATAAGCCAGCGGCCGCAACGATGGCGCGATGCCAGCCGCGGAGTCTGTGCGAAGCGTTCGCTGGCGCACCGTCGGTGCCGCGATGTGCGACAGCGATCGCTGCGCGTCATGCCCTGCCAGCCTTACGCGCGCTGGTGCAGCTCCGCGCGCATGGCGTCCCAGGCATCGCTGCTGACACATGCGGTGTCGGGCACCTGCGCCCGCATTCCTCGTCGACCGTCATCCCTGAGGTCAAGATGCCACACGTTGCCAGCGGCTTACTCGAAGCTACCCACCGAATCGTGCGCCAGATTGTCAAAGCGCGTGTATTCGCCGAAGAACTTGAGCTTGCACGAGCCGGTCGGGCCGCCACGGTGCTTGCCGATGATGATCTCGGCCAGGCCCTTGTCGGGCGAGTTTTCCTTGTTGTAGTAGTCGTCGCGGTAGATGAACACGATCATGTCCGCGTCCTGCTCGATTGCGCCGGATTCGCGCAAATCGGCCATTACCGGGCGCTTGTCGGTCCGCGTTTCCAGCGAGCGATTGAGCTGCGACAACGCAATCACCGGCACGTTGAGTTCCTTGGCCAGGCCCTTGAGCCCACGCGAAATTTCCGAAATTTCGGTCGCGCGGTTTTCGCTGTTGCCCGGCACCGACATCAGCTGCAGATAGTCGATGACGATCAGGCCCAGGTCGTGTTCGCGCTTGAGCCGGCGGCACTTGGAACGCAGCACTTCCGGCGACACGCCGGGCGTGTCGTCGATGAAGATCTTGGTTTCCTTCAACATCTTGATCGCGCCGGTGACGCGCGCCCAATCCTCGTCTTCCAGCGCACCGGTGCGCAGGCGTTGCGCATTGATGCGGCCGTTGGAGGAGATCAAGCGCATCGCCAGCTGCGACGCCGACATTTCCATCGAAAACACCGCCACGCCTTTCTTGGACTTGATCGCGGCGTATTCGGCAATGTTCAACGCCAGCGTGGTCTTGCCCATCGCCGGACGTGCGGCCAGGATGATCAGATCGGTCGGCTGCAGGCCGGCGGTCATCGCATCGAAATCGGTGTACCCGGTCGGCAGGCCAGTGATGTTGCCGCCGTTTTCGAAGCGGTTGCGCAGCTCTTCGAACGCGTCCTTCAAGGCGCCCGGCATCGCCACGAAGTCGGTCCGCCCACGCGCGCCTGCTTCGGCGATCTTGAACACCGCTTTTTCCGCCGATGCCAGCAGCTCGACGCTCTCGCGGCCTTCTGGCTGGAAGCCATCGTTGACGATGTTGGTGCCCACTTCGATCAGCTGCCGCAACACCGCCTTGTCGCGCACGATTTCCGCGTAGGCGGCGATGTTGGCCGCCGACGGCGT
Source organism: Xanthomonas sp. NCPPB 2922 (assembly GCF_041520885.1). Taxonomy (NCBI): domain Bacteria; kingdom Pseudomonadati; phylum Pseudomonadota; class Gammaproteobacteria; order Lysobacterales; family Lysobacteraceae; genus Xanthomonas; species Xanthomonas sp. NCPPB 2922. Next base: position 30,620 of record NZ_JBGOFY010000021.1, read on the forward strand.
GGTGCTGGCCAGCTCGATCAGATAGGCGCCGTCGCCCACCTGCTCCAGCTTGCCCTGCGACTCGAACCACTCGCCCAGCGTAACCGCATCGAACGGGCGATCCTTCTCGGAGAGCTCGCGGATGGCGCGGTAGATCAGCCGATGGTCGCGCCGGTAGAAGTCGTTCTCGGTGAGCTGGTCGTTGACCTTGTCGAACGCATCCGGCGCCAGCATCAGGCCGCCCAGCACCGCCTGCTCGGCTTCCAACGAATGGGGTGGAACCCGCAACTGGTCCAGGCGCGGCTCGGGACGATCGTAGTCATCACGATCGCGGTCGCGATTGCGGTTGGAACGGAAGCCGGGACGAGCGGACATGGACGGACAGCCTGACGCGAGGGAGACGGGGGCAGGAAGCATAGTCATCGCCGGCGGCGAGGACCATGCACAACTCTGTGGATAACTGGTGCATAGCCAGTGCACCACAGCCTACGCCGGTGCGGTCTCACTGCCCGCGATGCCCTGCCCCGTCTAGCCTGCGGGCATGCAGGCCCGGCCCGCGCGCTCAGCGTGTGTGGTGTGCGATCCAGGCCAGGAAGCTGTCGACAAATCCCTGCAGGAACTTGCGGCTATCGGCATCGGCAATCTGGCCGTCGGCGCCGAACAAGCCATCCTTGTATTGCAGATAGATCTCCGGCTGGCCGAGCACGTGCATGTCCAGGTAGGCCAGCACGCCTCGCAGATGCTGCTGCGCCAGCGCGGTGCCGATCGCGCCGACCGAGATGCCGGCGATGGCGGCCGGCTTGCCGGCGAAGGCGCTGTCGCCATACGGCCGCGAGGCGGTGTCGATGGCGTTCTTGAGCACGCCGGGGATCGAGCGGTTGTATTCCGGGGTCACGAACAGCACCGCATCGGCGGCGCGTAGTTGCTGCTTGAGGCGGGTGCCTTCGGCCGGGTAACGCTGTCGCGGTCCTCGTTGTACAGCGGCAGGTCGCCGATCTCCAGGAACTCGAACGTGGCCTTGTCGCCGGCCAGCTGCGCCAGCGCCTGGGCCAGCTGACGGTTGTAGGACTGCGCGCGCAGGCTGCCGACCAATACCGCAATGGTGTACTTGCTCATGGGGAACGCTCCGTGGGAACCAGCGCCCCACTGTAGGCAGCGTGGCGCGCACACCCGGTGAAGCGCCGCCCGCGCTACGACCGGACGATGGCGGCCCGCTGCGCGCGCCAGTGGTCCTGCCAGGCCTGGAACATCAGCACGGTCCACAGGTGGGTGTGCCACTTGCGCTCGCCGCCATTGAAGTCGCGCCACAGCCCGGCCACGGTATCGGCAGCGAACACGCCTTCGCGCTGCAGCGTGCCGTGTGCCAGCAGATCGTCGGCCCAGCCGTGCAGGTCGCCGCGCAGCCACGCACTCACCGGCGCACCGAAGCCACGCTTGCCGCGGTAGACCATCGGCTCGGGCAGATAGCGGCACAGCACGCGCTTGAGCAGGTACTTGCTGACCCCGTCGCGGTACTTGAGCGACAGCGGCAACGACCAGGCGAACTCGGCCACGCGCCAGTCCAGCAGCGGCGCGCGCGCCTCCAGCCCCACCGCCATGGTGGTGCGGTCGACCTTGCACAGCAGATCGTCCGGCAGATACGCAGCGAAGTCGGCCAGCATCATTGCGTCGGCCGGCGTGCCCGAGCCATGCAGCGGATCGGCCAGGCTGTAGAAACTGTCTGGCTCGGTCGCACCCAGCACCACCGCGGCCGGGTCGCGCCAGCGTGAGATGCGGTTGCGGTAGATGTCGCCGATGCCGCGTGCGCCCGCCTCGGCCACCAGTGCCGCCAGCCCGCCGGTGCGGGAGGCTTCGCCGCTCTTGCGCGCTGCCACCGCCATCAGCCGCCGCAGCGGCGCCGGTACCAGCCCGTGCATGCGCCAGTTGCGCAGCGCGCGCTGGTAGCGCCCATACCCGAAGAACAGCTCGTCGCCGCCATCGCCGGATAGCGCCACGGTGACGCCACCGCGCGCCAGCCGCGCCACCAGCGCGGTGGGCACCTGCGAGGCGTCGGCGAACGGTTCGTCGAACATGTCCGGCAAGGTCGGCACCACCGCCAGCGCATCGGCGCCGCTGACATACAGCTCGGTGTGATCGGTGTGCAGGTGCGTGGCCACTTCGCGCGCCAGCGGCGCTTCGTCGTGGTGCGAGCCCTCAAAGCCGATGCTGAAGGTGTGCACCGGCTGGTCGCTCTGCGCCTGCATCATCGCGGTGACGATCGACGAATCGGTGCCGCCAGACAGGAACACGCCCACCGGCACGTCGGCCACCATGCGCAGCGCCACTGCATCGCGCAGCACGCTATCGAGTTGATCTTCGGCCTGGGCATCAGTGCCGGTGAATGGCGCGGCCAGCGCACGCTGCATGGCCTCGCGGGCATTCCAGAACGGTTGCTGGGCCTGGTCGGGCCGGTGTGCGGCGGCGCCGGCGGCCACCGCTTGGGCGTCCAGCCGCAGCACCCGCCCGGGCATCAGCTTGAAGGTACGTTCGTGGATGCAGGCCGGCGCCGGGATATAGCCCAGCCGCAACAGCAGGGTGAGCGCATCGCGGTCCACGCCGTTGTCGAAATCCGGGTGCTGCCACAGCGCCTTGAGCTCGGAGCCGAATACCAGCGTGTCACCGGCCCAGCCGTAGTACAGCGGCTTTTTGCCCACGCGGTCACGGGCCAGCGACAGGCAATGGTCGCGTTCGTCCCACAGCGCCAGCGCGAACATGCCGTTGCAGCGCGCCAGTGTGTCGTCCAGGCCCCACTCCACCACTGCGGCCAGCAGCACTTCGGTATCCGAATGCCCGCGGAAGCGGTGCCCGAGCGCCGCCAGCGCCGCGCGCAACTGCGCGAAGTTGTAGATCTCGCCGTTGTAGGCCAGCACGTAGCGGCTGTCGGCCGAGCGCATCGGCTGATGGCCGAGCGGAGAGAGATCCAGAATGCTCAGGCGCTGATGCGCGAGCGCAATACCGGCCTGCGCATCGCACCAGGTGCCGGCATCGTCGGGGCCACGGTGGCGCAAGGCGCCGCCCATCGGCCGCACCAATGCCTCCAGCTGCTCGCCGTGCATGCGCGGTGTTGCCAGCAACAGTCCTGCCAATCCACACATCGTCAGTGCTCCTGCCGGCCGCTCATGCGCTCACCGGCGCAGGCATCGCCACGAAGCCCGGCAGCGCGCGCACCCGCTGCAACCAGTCGTCAATCGCCGGCCAACGCTCCAGATCGAAGCCGCCGTCTTCGGCGCAATGGGTATAGGCGAACAACGCGATGTCGGCGATGCCGTAGTCGGCGCCGGTGAACCAGGCGTGCTGGCGCAGGTGCTGTTCCATCACCCCCAGCGCCTGCTCGCCGCGCGCGCGCAGCTGCGGCAGCTCGGCTCGGCGTGCGGCATCGCGCGGCGTCCACAGGCTGATGAAGCGCGCCACCGCCACGTAGGGCTCATGGCTGTACTGTTCGAAGAACATCCAGCTCAGCGCCTGCGCGCGTTGCCAGGTGTCGGTGGGCAGATACGGCGTGCCTTCGGCCAGCCAGAACAGGATGGCGTTGGATTCGGTCAGCACGCGGCCGTCGTCGCGTTCCACCATCGGCACCTTGCCGTTGGGATTCTTGGCCAGATACTCGGGCGTGCGGGTCTCGCCGGAAGCGCTATCGACCTCGACCCAGTGGTAGCGGCTGCCGAGCTGCTCCAGCAGCAGACGCACCTTGTAGCAGTTGCCCGAGCTGGACATGCCATGCACGGTCAGGGGGGGACGCACGGTCGAGGTCACGCTGACTCCGCGGCAGCAACGAGGGGCTGGCAGTGTCACAGCCCTTCGCGGCTTTGCAAAGCCCTGCCGCGGGCGCACGCGGACGGACGCATCTGCCAGTCATCCACCTGCCTACTGCCACCCGCAACGATGCAGATGGCCTGCAGCCGCCGCCCTGCCGTCATTGCGGCGCTGACTTAGCTGGATCCATCAACGCCTTGCGAACCGCACGCCAATCAGCGCATCACCCATAACGCGAGCGGCACACCGATCACCGCGATCAGCATGCCCAGCAGCGACGCGGTCAAGGCCAGCGCCCCGAACGCACGGGCGCGCCCGCACTGCGCCGCGCCGGCCACGGCCTGCAGCGCGGCAATCGCCCACCACAGCGCGCCCAGCAGCAGCACGAACACGTACATCGCCAGTTGCGCCAGTTCCGCCCCGTTGCGCGCGCCGGTCCGCAGCAGCGTGACATCGCCAGCGAGCGCCACCAGGCCGGCCAACAGACAGACCAGCCACGGCAAGGCGCTGCCCAAGGCGGCCGGCAGCACGCGGCCCAGCGATGCGGTGCTGCCCATCCAGCGCAACACCGGCTTCAGCAACACGCCGCCGAGCACGGCCAGCGCATAGACGCCGATGCCGCCTGCCAGCCGCGCCCACAGTGGCCAGCTCTGCAACAGCATCCAGGCCATCAATGCCGCAGAGACCGCTGCGGTGATCCACGCGCTCCAGCGCAGGCCTGGCTGCTGCGGCATGCGTTGCGCAACGGCATACGGGTCGAACAGCATCCCGCCCAGCCCACCGAGGCGCCACCACACCACGCACGCCAACAGCAGCACGATCAACGCCCCCAGCGCTGCCATCGGCTGCAGCAGTGCGCGCCAGTTGATCGGCGCGCGCGGCGCTGGCGTTGCCAGATCGTGGTTGAAATACAGCAGGTCGCGCGCACGCTCCATGTCGGCCGCCGCACGCTTGATGCCGTTCGGGGGAATGCGGTCGGACAACCGCTGCCACTCGCCGACGATCTCCAAGGTGCCATCGCGCATGGCCACGGTGCGCGAGAAGCGGAACCACGGGTTGGCCACCTCATCGCGCTGCGCCTTTACCGAGATTGCAGGCGTCACGTGCACGCGCACGGTCTGGCGCGCCAGCCGCGGCCCTTCCAGGGCCAGCGGGCTTTTTCGCGCGGCGCTTGGCAGCGTGTCCATCCAGTCGCTGAGCTGAAACAGCGGGAAGCCGACCTCGTCGCCTTCGTCCTTGGCCCATTCAAGCCGGTAGGACTCGTGGGTGCGCGCCTGCGAGCGATCGTCCGGCTGGGTGAGCGTCGGCTCCTCCTGCTGGGTCAGCGCGGTGTAGTACTGCTGCATGTACTCCAGATAGCGTTCGCCCACCGCCTCGGCACCGTCGGCGTCGAACCGCGCCGCGACCGGATCGCCGTAGCCCTGGCGATACACCGTGTCCACGCTGAAGGTCGCCACGCGCGGCGAATCCCCCATAGCGATATGGATGTCTTCTTCCACCTCAACCTGCGGCACCGTCGGCCGCGGCGCGGGCACCGCGACCAGCTCGGTCTGCCCGGCAACCACCGGCAAGCCGCGCACGAACGGCAGTGGGCGGCGCTGCGCCAGTGGACCTTGCTCGCGGTCGCGCGTGGCATCCACCCATACCTCGCCCTGCGGCAGATGCGCGCGCACCACCACATGATCGAAGGCATACGGGCTTGGCAGGCGGTTTTCCAGACCATGGCCGCGCTCGCTGTGCACCAGCACCGGCTCGGCGCGGATGCCGGCCAGTTGCAGCAGCGCGATCAGCAGCGTGGCCTTGTCCTTGCAGTCGCCGTAGCGGTTACGCAGCGTCACCTCCGGCGCATGCGGGGCGTGCGAGTTCTCGCCCATGTCCAGGCCCACATAGCGGATCTCGCCCTGCACGAAGGCCACTGCGCGCAGCAGCGCGCCCTGAGGATCGGTGTTGCGCAACTGCAGGCTCTGCACCATGCCGGCGGCCACCTGCGCATCCTTGAACGCGTGCGGGTAGAGCTGCAGCGCCCATGCCGCCACCGCGCCCCAGCTGCCGGCGGTCGACACTTCGATCACGCCATAGGGGTCGACATCGTCGGGGGCATCTTTCTCCGGCTGCACCGCGGCAATGTTGCTCGCGGCAATCTCCAGCGTGGTCACCCCGTCGGCACTGCTGACATGCCGGCTGAAGCCCGGCGCGGCGATCTTCCATTGCAAGGACAACGTGGAGGGATAGCGCACCCGCACCCGGCGCTCGCCCAAGGGCACGCCGTAGCGCGCATCGAAGACGTCGTAATAGCCCTGGCCAAACACCGGGTTACTGCCGGTGAGGGTCACGCCGTAGTCGACACGGTCACCCACGCGCAGGTCCGGCACGGTGATCGACAGCGTCACTGCGCCATCGATCAGCCCTTCCTCCAAGCCGCTCTCGCGGCGCAGCCGCGCGTAATGCGCCTGCGTGCGCATGTCGATCCGGCGACCGTCGCGCCAGACCTCCAGGCTGTTGAGCACCAGCTGCTGGTACTGCGGCTGGTAGTCGATCGAGATCTGCCCGGCCTCCTCCAGGTCTTTTTCGCGCCGCACGCTGTAGCTCAGCCGCCGGTACGCCTGCGGCGCGCGGCCGGTGAGATCGACCTGGTCAGAGACCAGTTCATAGCGCAAGCCGCTGGTACCGGCCACCTTGTCCGGCACGGCGTCGGCCACCACCCACGCCGGCGCGGGCGCCATACGCGGCGCATCACGGGCCTGCGCGGCCGGCACCGCCAGCACCGCAACGACGGCCAGGCACACCCACACTCCCCACCACACGCCACGCAGGCGTTGCATCACATCCTTGCCGATCAAGCACCCACTCCTCGTCAGAACGCATTGAGCCCGGTCAGGGCCCGTCCTACCACCAGTTGATGCACGGTTTCGGTGCCCTCGTAGGTGATCACCGATTCCAGATTCAGCGCATGCCGGATCGCCACATGCTCGGTGGTGATCCCCGCCGCCCCAAGCAGGTCGCGGCACTCGCGCGCCACATCCAGTGCCATGCGGCAATTATTCCACTTCGCCAGCGAGATCTGTTCCGGGCGCAGCGTGCCGGCCTCCTTCAGTCGCCCCAGTTGCAGCGCCAGCAGTTGCGCGGTGGCGATCCGGCGCGCCATGTCGGCCAGCTTGATCTGCGCGCTTTGCGTGGCCGCCAGGGGCCGCCCGAACAGAATGCGTTCGCCGCTGTAAGCCAGCGCCTCGCGCAGGCAGGCGACCGCCGCCCCGATCGCGCCCCAGGCGATGCCGAAGCGCGCCTGGCTCAAGCAGCCCAGCGGCGCCTTCAATCCCAGTGCATCCGGCAAGCGTTGCTGCTCGTGCACGAAGACATCGTCCAGGAACACCGCCGAGGTGACCGAGGCACGCAGGCTCATCTTGTGGCCGATGTCCTGCGCACGGAAGCCCTCGCTGCGCGTGTCCACCAAAAAGCCACGCACGCCGTCGTCGGTATGCGCCCAGATGATTGCCAGGTCCGCGATGCTGCCGTTGGTGATCCACATCTTGGCGCCACGGAGCCGCCAACCGTCACCGTCGCGCACCGCGCGCGTGGTCATCGCCGCCGGGTCCGAGCCGCCCTGCGCCTCGCTCAAGCCGAAACAGCCGATCACCCGGCCGGCGGCCATCTCCGGCAGCCACTGGCGCCGTTGTGCGTCGCTGCCATAGGCATGGATGGGATACATGCACAGCGACGATTGCACGCTGACAAAGCTGCGCAAGCCGCTATCGCCGCGCTCCAGCTCCTGGCAGATCAGCCCGTACGCCACCGCGCCCAGGCCGGCGCCGCCCTCGCTCACCGGCAGGCTGGCACCCAGCAAGCCCAGCGCTGCCAGCTCGGGGACCAGTTCGCGCGGGAAGCGCGCGGCGTCGAATGCCTCGCCGATGCCGGGCAGCACCCGCGTATCGGTGAAACGTGCCACCGCATCCTGCACCGCGCGTTCGTCATCGCTGAGCTGCGCACGCACGTCGAACAAGTCATCAGGCCGTACCGGCATTGCGCGCCTCCAGGTGGGATGCGGCGATTATCTGCCAGTTGCGCCGTCCACAGGCGACCATCCACAGACGAGCGCTCTGCGCGCGGGCAGCGCCGCGGCGTCCGCACAAACGAGAAGAGCCGGCAATGCCGGCTCTTCTCTCTACTGCGCACCCAACTGCTGGTGCGCGTTGGCGCTTACTGGCGGGTGCTGCTGCTCGGGCGGTCCACGGCCGACGCGGTCTGCGTCACCAGCTGACCATCCACCACCGGCAGGCGCTCGCTGGCCGGCTTGTCGTTCATGCGCACGGTCTTCTCGAAACCGTCATAGCGGTAGGTCACGTCGTAGCCCACCACGTTGTCGGCATCGCCCAGCGAAATGCGCTCGCCCGGCTTGCTGTCCATGCGCATGGTGGCGGTGGTGCCATCCTGATTGCGGTAGGTCACGTCATAGCCGACCACGCGCGAGGACTGCGAGTTGGCATTTTCGGTATGGCACTGACGCTCGGTGCGGTCGACCACGCGGCCACCCACGTGATTGCGATCGACGCGGTTGCCGACCATGCCGCCGCCCACTGCACCGGCCACGGTGGCGAGCTTGCGGCCGTTGCCGCCGCCCACCTGGTTACCCAGCAGACCGCCGATCACGGCACCGGCCACCGTGCCGCCGACGTTGCCGTCGCGCTCGGGCAGGCGCTCCTGCACCACCACGTCGCGGCAGACTTCGCGCGGCGAGGAGCTGGTGGTGGTTTCGCGAATGGCGTTGCTGTTGATGACCTGCGCGTACTGCGGCTCGCGCTCGGTGATCGGTGCAACCTTCACCACATCGGCATATTCCAGGCCGCGCGGTGCGGGCTCGCCGTTGGCGACGAAATCACCCGAGGACGGGCGGTTATTCATGAAGGCAGCCGTGGCCACGCCTCCGACCAGCAACGCTCCAGCAGCGACCAGTATAGTTGTCGTATTGCTCTTCATGACCAGCTCCGTGCGGACACGCCGCGTTGTTGACGGCGTGATTCCAGCACGGGAACCCTGAACAAAAACGCCCTCGCTCATGAATGCCGCAGTTAAGTTCAGCTAGCGGTTACTTCATGCATCGCTAACAGCAGGAGCCTGCGCATGCGTAATCCACTCACTTCACGTGCCCTGGACTGGGCCAGCAAGCTGCGATATCCCACGTTGTTCAAGCTGGCGGCCGCCCTGTTCCTGGTCGACATGGTGGTGCCTGATCCCATTCCGTTCCTGGACGAACTGCTGTTCGGCCTGAGCACCTTGCTGCTGGCCAACTGGAAGACGCGCAAGGCGCCACTGCCTGCACCGGTGCGGCGCGACTGATGCACTTGATCGACAGCCACTGCCATCTGGACGCAGGCGAGTTCGACGCCGACCGCGCCGCGGTGATTGCGCGGGCACAGGCCGCCGGCGTCATGCAGCAGGTGGTGCCGGCGATCACCGCCGCCAGCTGGCCGGGCCTGCGTGAAGCCTGCGCGCTGGCGCCGGGCCTGCATCCCGCGTACGGGCTGCACCCGATCTTTCTGGACCAGCACCGCCCCGAACATCTGGAATTGCTGGCTGAGTGGATTGCGCGCGAGCGCCCGTGCGCCATCGGCGAATGCGGCCTGGATTTCTTTCTCGATGGCCTGGATGCGCAGGCCCAGCGGCACTACTTCGATGGCCAGCTACAGCTCGCCAAGCGCTTCGATCTGCCGCTGATCGTGCATGCGCGCCGCGCCGTCGAGGAGGTCATTGCGCGCATCAAGGCGGTAGGCGGCATCCGCGGCGTGGTGCACAGCTTTGCCGGTAGCCCGGAACAGGCGCAGCAATTGTGGAAGCTGGATTTCATGATCGGCCTTGGCGGGCCGGTCACCTATCCGCGCGCCAATCGCCTACGCGGCTTGGCCGCGCAGATGCCGCTCCAGCATCTGCTGCTGGAAACCGATGCGCCCGACCAACCGGACGCAGAGATTCGCGGGCAACGCAACGAACCGGCGCGTCTGCGCACCGTGCTGGACTGCATCGCGCAGCTGCGCGGCGAGCCGGCCGAAGCGATCGCGACGCAGACCAGCGCCAATGCGCGGCGGCTGTTTGGCTTGCCGGCCTGACTGTGTGCGCCAATACGCCACTACTTGCAGACCAGCGGCCAGACGCTACGACGCCGCCGCATCCGTCGGGGCAGGCAACGCTGCCGCGCTCTTGGGCTTGAGCAACATCTCCAGCGCCTTGCCGACCGCGACGAACGCGAACGTGCCGGTGATGTGCGTGGCCGCGCCCAGCCCGGCACCACAGTCCAGCTTGAGCGCGGCATCGGCGCCCAGTTGCGGACGAATGCCGCAAACGCTGCCATCGGCTTGCGGGTACTTCACGTTCTCTAGCGAATACACCGCCGGCACGCCGAAGTAGCGCTTGGCGCTTTTCGGAAAGTTGAAGTCGCTGCGCAACTTCTTGCGGATCAGTGCCAGCATCGCGTCGTGCTCGGTGCGCGAGACATCGCGTACACGCACCAGGGTCGGATCGGTACGCCCGCCCGCCGCGCCCACCGTCAGCAGCGGCAGCTTGCGACGCCGGCACCAGGCGATGGTTTCGACTTTCACGCGAAAACTGTCGCAGGCATCGATCACCAGATCGAAGCCCTCGCCCAGCAGGCTCTCGATATTGCCGGCGGTGAGAAACGACTCCACCGCATCGGCCTCGATCTCCGGATTGATTGCCACGCAGCGCTCGGCCATTGCGCGCGCCTTGTTGCGCCCGTACTGGCCGGCCAGCGCCGGGAGCTGCCGGTTGGTGTTGGAAACACATAGATCGTCGGCATCGATCAGCCGCAGATGGCCCACGCCGGTGCGGGCCAGCGCCTCCACCACCCACGAGCCCACCCCGCCCATGCCCACTACCGCGACCCGGCACGCAGCCAGCCGCTCCACCGTGCCAACTCCGTACAGCCGGTCGATACCGGCAAAGCGTTCACGCCATTGTGCTTTCATCGGCCTATTTTACGCGCCCCAACCAAGGCGCGCTCACCTGGAGCAGCCATGTCCGCACCGCCTCCCGCGCAATCCCATGCGACACGCTATGTGTTCGTTCTCGTGCTGGGCGTACTGATCGGCCTGGTCTGCACGGTGATGGTGGCGCGCACGCTGCAGGCACGGCGCGACCCGGTGCCGGACAGCCTGATGCAGGTCATGGAGCATCAACTGCGCGCCCTGCCAGGCCCAGCCAGTGGCAGCTGTGAACCAGCCAGACAACACGCGCGGCTGCAGACGCTGCAGCTGCTGGTCACTGACCTGGAGCCGGTGTTCGGCGACCTGGGCGAAGACCGGCGCTTTGAAGAACACGCGCAGGCACTGCGTACTGCGATCGCTGCGCCACTGCACGCGCCGAACCTTGATTGCGCTGCGCTGGCACAGGCGCGGACCCAGATTTCCGAGGCCTGCGAGGCCTGCCACCGTGACTTTCGATGAAGGCCTCGCTCGGGTTTCGTTAAGCCTGGAGTGATCCAGTTGGCAGGCCGTTCACCTGGACCATCACAGGATGACGTCGCCGCGGCCCCGACCGCCTACCGAATTCCTGGAGAGACCTCATGAAGACCCGACTGCTCGTCATTGGCCTGGCCGCCACCGCAACCCTGGTCGGCTGTGCCACCTCCCAGCCCCAGTACGGCAGCTATCGCGGCGACCGCGGCTACGACCAGGGCGGCTACTCGCAGCAGAACCGCTGCGTGGATTGCGGCATCGTCACCCGCATCGATGAGGTTGGCCCCACCCGCAGCGCTCCGACCGGCACCGGCGCGGTACTCGGCGGCATTGTCGGCGCGGTCGCTGGCCGTCAGATCTCCAAGGAGACCGGTGGCAGCAAGGGCAACAAGAACGTGTCCGCCGTTGCCGGTGCCGCTGCCGGCGCCCTGGCGGGCAACGCGATCCAGAACAACGTCACCAGCGAGAGCTACGACGTGCAGGTGCGCATGGACGATGGCCGCGTGATCATGGTCAACCAGCGCGACCTGGCCGGCGTGCGCGAAAACGCTTATGTGCGCGTGGTCAACGGCAAGGTCGTGCTGCGCTGAGCGCACGCCGCTTGAGGCCTTAGTGAGCAGAAAGGCCCGGCAACGGGCCTTTCTGCCGTCTGCGCAATGCGTGTGCTCAGACCACCTGCACCGCGTCGGCCTGCAGGCCCTTCTGGCCTTGCACGACGGTGAAGCTGACCTTCTGACCTTCCTTGAGGCTCTTGAAGCCCTGGATCTGGATCGCGCGGAAATGCACGAACACATCCTCGCCATTTTCGCGGCTGATGAAGCCGAAGCCCTTGGCATCGTTGAACCACTTCACGACACCATTTTCGCGTTCGATGTTGGACATCTCGACTGACTCCCTACGACACTGTGTATGGAATTGGCGGCGGTGGCTGGTTGCAAGGAGGAAGCGAGGTACAAGGATGTAGCGGATCGGTCGATCTACCGCATCAGGCCACGATTCACTGTGACCCCGGCAAACAGCTGCGGCTGCAACTTAACCCGCACAAAACGAAATTTCAAGCACCCCTTGCGCATTTTTGTCAACCCTGAAATAGGACATTTCTAGACCATCATGGACACCACCGTCGTCTACTACATTCTGGCCGGCGTGCTGGTCCTGGTCGGGCTTGCCGGGGTGATCCTGCCGGCCCTGCCCGGGTTGCCGCTGGTGTTTGCCGGCCTGTTGCTGGCGGCCTGGGCGGACGGCTTCGCGCATGTGGGATGGGTCGCGCTGGTGGTGCTGGGCGTCATGACGGCGCTGTCCTTCCTGATCGACTTTCTGGCCACGGTGTACGGCGCGCAGCGGGTCGGCGCCAGCAAGCTGGCGCTGTGGGGCTCGGTGATCGGCGCCATTGCCGGAATTTTCTTCATGCCGATCGGGCTGTTCGTGGGTCCCTTCGCCGGCGCCTGGATCGGCGAGTACTGGCAGACCCGCAAGACCGGCCAGGCCACCAAGGTGGGCATCGGCACCTGGCTGGGCATCGTGTTCGGCACTGCCACCAAGCTGGCGCTGGGCATGTGCATGCTGGGCGTGTTCGCGATCGCCTGGTTTTTCTGAGCGACAACAACCGCAGGCCGGCAACGGCGCGCGCTTCATCGGCAGCTCCGCGGCCGCAGTCGCGTCCGACTTGTTATGCCGCCGTGTACACATGGCTTATGCAGACGCGACCGTTATCCTGCGTCCTTCTGCGCCTGTGTGGCGCCTCCACCTCGGCCAGCACCCATGTCCAAGCACCGTACCCGTCCCCTAATGCTGATCGCCCTGGCCGCTGCGCCGCTGGCGCATGGGCAGGAAATCGCTCCGCAGCCGGCATCGCCGCAGGCCTGTACCTCCGTGACTTCGGATGCCGCACGCCTGGCGTGCTACGACCAGGCGCTGGGATATACCCCGCAGGCCGTGCAGGAGGCAGATGCCGCCGCGCAGTTGGCCAAGCAGGCCGCCAAATCGGAAGACACCCGCAAGATCAGCCGCATGGGCGATTTCTTCCGCGCCGACGGCCAGGACCAGCCGAAGGAAGAAGCGGTCGCCAATGCCGGCCGCGGCTCGCTGCTGGACCGCCGCTGGGAGCTGGCCAAGGATTCCAAGCTGGGGACCTTCCAGCTGCGCGGCTACAAGCCGGTCTACCTGCTGCCGGCATTCTGGACCAGCGACACCAACCGCACGCCGCAGTCGCCCAACCCGTCCAACTCGGTCAGCACGCCGCAGCAACTGGACAGCGCCGAACTGAAGTTCCAGCTGAGCTTCAAGACCAAGGTGGTTGAGGATCTGTTCGGCGACAACGGCGATATCTGGATGGGCTATACCCAGAGCTCGCGCTGGCAGGCCTATAACTCGGATGCCTCGCGCCCGTTCCGCGAGACCAATTACGAACCGGAAGCGATGCTGGTGTTTCGCAACAACTACAGCATCTTCGGCTGGAAAGGCCGCATGAGCGGCATCAGCCTCAATCACATGTCCAACGGCCGCGAAGACCCGCTGTCGCGTTCCTGGAACCGGGTGATCCTCAACATCGGCCTGGATCGCGAGAACTGGGCGCTGACCTTGCGCCCGTGGTTCCGTATCAAGGAAGACCGTGCCGACGACAATAATCCGGACATCGAGGATTACATGGGCCGCGGCGACGCCACCCTGGTCTATAATAAGGATGGCCACGAATTCGCCTTGATTGCCCGGCATTCGCTGCGTGGCGGCGACCGCTCGCACGGCTCGGTGCAACTGGATTACGGCTTCCCGATCACCAACCTGTTGCGCGGCCACGTGCAGGTGTTCGATGGCTATGGCGAGAGCCTGATCGACTACAACCACAAGGCCACCTATGTGGGCGTGGGCGTGTCGTTGCTGGAATGGTTCTGATGCGTCGGCCGCAGGGGTGCACGCAGGCCCGTCAACGCCCGCTGTAGCTCCTGAAGGCCGATGTTGTCGCAGCAGCGACGGCACAATCAGTTGCCATGAAAAAAGCCGGCATCGCTGCCGGCTTTTTCAATTCAGATGTTTCAGCGCAGCAGCAGGAGCAGAAAACGCCGCACACCCGCGTGTTGCCACCGCCTCAGACGTCGAAGAAATCGACCCTGCCGTCCTTCAGCGTGTAATACGCACCAACCACACGGACGCGGCTTTCGCGCAGCGGTTCGAGCAATGCCGGCTCGGAGGCACCACGCAGGCGGTCCACGGTGCGCTTGACGTTTGCCTTCACCGATGCCGCCAGCAGATCTTCACCGCCCTTGCTCTTTGCCGTCAGCACGGCCGGGACGATGGGTTCGATCATCGCGCCGATCGCGCCGGGGAAGAACGCGTTCTGCTCGACCACCGACACCGCCGCCGCCACTGCGCCGCAGCTTTCATGCCCCATCACCACCACCAATGGCACGCCGAGCTGGCTCACTGCGTATTCGATCGAGCCCAGCGCGGTGGTGTCTACCGTGTTGCCGGCATTGCGTACGATGAACATCTCGCCCAGGCCGCGGCCGAACAGCAGCTCCGGCGGCACGCGCGAATCCGAGCACGACACCAGGATCACGAACGGGGTCTGCCCAAGGGCAAGCTCCAGGCGGCGCTTGCCGTCGGAGATCACCTTCTTGGGGCGGTTCTCGACGAACGCCTTGTTGCCGTCACGCAGCACCTGCAGCGCCTGTTCGGCGGTGAGGTCGGTCTTCTTGCTGGGCGCGGCGCGCAGCGAGAACGGCAACGAGGCAGCGGCGGCAGCCACCGGTGCGCAACATGCGCATTGCAACAGTTTGCGACGCGATACGGACTGCAACATGGTAGAGCCCCTGTTCTCTGTGTGTCTCGCGATCGTACACCTGGGCAGGCATAACCCAGCGGACTCAACTGTAACTATCGACACACCGCTTCGCCTGCGCGTTCGCGGTTCAGGTCCAGTCGGTCAGGCCCTCGCGCCGGTAGGTCTCCTGGAAAGCCGGCCGCGCCTTCATCCGCTGGGCATGCGCGTGCAAGGCGGGCCAGGTATCCGTGGGTTTGGGCATATTGCGCGACCAGCGCATCAGCATGGTCAGCAGGAAGTCGGCCGCCGACAGCGTGTCGCCCAGCAGATACGGGCCGTGCGCCTGCAGGTGCGCGTCCACCTGCGCCCAGGCCGCCTCCAGTTTCTGCCGGGCCTGCGCTTGCGCAGCGTCGACCTGCGCAGCGCCGGCCGGCTCGTCCGGGTAGAACCAGGCGCGATACGCCGGCTGCAAGGTGTTGGCGCAGAAGAACATCCACTGGTAGTACGCCGCACGTGCCGGCGTCCCCGGCGGCGGTGCCAAGCCCGCCTGCGGGTACAGGTCGGCCAGGTGCAGCACGATGGCCGCCGCTTCGGTCAGCACCTGCCCCTCCAGCACCAGGGTCGGCACCACGCCGGCCGGGTTGAGCGCGAGATACGCGGGGGATTTTTGCTCGCGCCGGTCGAAGTCCAGTGGATGCAGCACGTGCGGCACCTGCAGTTCGATCAACATCCAGTGCACGACCAGGGCGGCGGTGCTGGGGGCGTGGTACAGCGTCGTGGTCATGCAGGCTCGCTCGTTAGGTGGGACAGGACTAGTTGGTACAGGAACGCAAACAGGCAAGCTTGTGCGGTTCACAGCGATTGGCATCGCTTTGCTGGGTGCAATCGAACACCTGCGCCATGCAATTGGCCCGCTGCGCCGGATTCTGGGTTGCGTCGCAGCTCTTTCCGCGTGGTGCAACCGCCATGCGGCAACTGCTCTCGCTTGGCCGGTCGGCGTTGCACTGCGCCGCGCTGCGGTTGCACTGCGCGATGCAGCGCTCCATCACCGAGGGCCCGTCGAAGCGCGTCGCGGTGTCGCTGGGCTTGAGCGGCTTTTTCTCGGCAAACGGCACCGGCGCGGTGGGCTGCGGCGCGTAGTTGCCGGAAGGAAACAGCACGGTGGGCTGGGTCTTTTGCTGCGCTGCCAGCGGCAGGCTGGCACACACCAAGACGGCAAGGCAGATGAGGCGGAGCATTCCTGTTCTCCTGAGGGTGCTGGCATGTGCACCCCGAGCATAGCCCGTTGCTGTTGGGCCGTCCTGCCACGCGAGACACGCATGCAGGCATCTTTTTCCAGCGCACAAACATCGCGTGCCAATAACAGATATACGCGGCGCCCAAACTGAAAACGGCGACGCAGTGGGTGTGCGTCGCCGTTCCAGGTTTGCTTATTCCACCACTACCGGAATCTTGCCGATGCGCGACTGCCACAGCCGCGGGCCGGTCTTGTGCACCGATTCGCCGGTGGAATCCACCGCCACCGTCACCGGCATGTCCTTGACCTCGAACTCGTAGATCGCCTCCATGCCGAGATCTTCGAAGGCCAGCACGCGTGCGGCCTTGATCGCCTTGGACACCAGGTACGCCGAGCCGCCGACCGCCATCAGGTACACAGCCTTGTTGTCGCGGATGGCGTCGATCGCCGCATCGCCACGCTCGGACTTGCCGACCATGCCCAGCAGCCCGGTTTGTTCGAGCATCTGGCGGGTGAACTTGTCCATGCGCGTGGCGGTGGTCGGGCCGGCCGGGCCCACGACTTCGTCGCGCACCGGGTCGACCGGGCCAACGTAATAGATGAAGCGGTTGGTGAAGTCGACCGGCAAGGTCTCGCCGCGGTTGAGCATGTCGATCATGCGCTTGTGTGCGGCATCGCGGCCGGTGAGCAGCTTGCCGTTGAGCAGCACCACTTCGCCCGGCTTGAAGCTGGCCACTTCTTCGCGGGTGATGGTGTCCAGGTTGACCCGGCGCGCGTTGGTCGGGTTGTAGGTGAGCTTGGGCCAGTCTTCCAGCGAAGGCGGGTCCAGCATCACCGGGCCGCTGCCATCCAGGGTGAAGTGCGCATGGCGGGTGGCCGCGCAGTTCGGGATCAGCGCCACCGGCAGGTTGGCGGCGTGGGTCGGGTAGTCCTTGACCTTGATGTCCAGCACCGTGGTCAGGCCGCCCAGCCCCTGGGCGCCGATGCCCAGCGCGTTGACCTTTTCGTACAGCTCCAGGCGCAATTCTTCGGCGCGATTGGAGGCTCCACGGGCCTGCAGGTCGACGATGTCGATCGGCTCCATCAGCGCTTCCTTGGCCAGCAACATGGCTTTTTCGGCGGTACCGCCAATGCCGATGCCGAGCATGCCCGGCGGGCACCAGCCGGCGCCCATGGTCGGCACGGTCTTGAGCACCCAATCGACGATGGAATCGGAGGGATTGAGCATGGCGAACTTGCTCTTGGCCTCCGAGCCGCCGCCCTTGGCCGCCACGATCACCTCAAGATGGTCGCCCGGCACGATCTTGGTGTTGACCACCGCCGGGGTGTTGTCCTTCGTGTTGGCGCGCTTGCCGGCCGGGTCGGCCAGCACGCTGGCGCGCAGCTTGTTGTCCGGGTGGTTGTAGGCGCGGCGCACGCCCTCGTTGACCATGTCTTCCACGCCCATCGTGGCGTCGTCCCAGCGCACGTTCATGCCGATTTCCAGGAACACGGTCACGATGCCGGTGTCCTGGCAGATCGGGCGGTGGCCTTCGGCGCACATGCGCGAGTTGATCAGGATCTGCGCAATCGCGTCCTTGGCGGCCGGCGACTCTTCGCGCTCGTAGGCGGCGGACAGATTCTTGATGTAGTCGACCGGGTGGTAGTAGCTGATGTACTGCAGCGCATCGGCGACGGACTGGATGAGGTCTTCCTGCTTGATCGAGGTCACGGCTGGCTCTACGGCTGGCGGGGGCAATCCGGGCATTTTAGTCCAAACCGCCGGCCAGGCCGGCGCAGCCAGAAGAAGGCAGCGTTGCACGCGGCGATTGCGTGGCGCGTGGGCACTCGCGGCGCCGCGCTTGATCGCGGGCACGGGGGCAACGTACGGCCGCCCTGCTCCGCTGTGGCGCCCAACACCCCCAGCGCACGCGGCCCCCGGCACACTATGCCCATGTCAGCATCCCGACCCGGCGCCAGCGCGCCCGCCCCCCGTACCGGCCCCACCCTGCGCGAGCGCTTCGATGCGCTGCGCAACCTGCCGCCCTTCCTGCGCCAGATCTGGCAGACCAGCCGCTGGTTAAGCGCCAGCAGCATCGGCTTGCGCGTGTTGCGCGCGTTGATGCCGATCGCCACGTTGTACATCGGCAAGCTGATCATCGACGAGGCGATCCACCTGGTGGGCCAACCGCCGGCATTTGATTCGTTGACCCAGGCATTGGCCAGCGGCCGGCTCAACCGGCTGCTGGAGTTGCTGGCGCTGGAACTGGCGCTGGCGATCGGCTCGGACCTGCTCGGCCGCCTGGTCGGCTACGCCGATGCCTTGCTGTCGGAGTTGTTCAACAACGCGGCCAGCGTGCGGCTGATGGAACACGCCGCGCAGCTGGATCTGGAGGATTTCGAAGACCCCGACCGGCAGGACAAGCTGGATCGCGCACGCCGCCAGACCATGAACCGCATGAACCTGATGAGCCAGTTGTTCGGCCAGGTGCAGGATGCGATCACCGTGGCCAGCCTGGCGGTTGGCCTGCTGGTGTATGCGCCCTGGTTGATCGTGCTGCTGGCCATTGCGTTGATTCCGGCCTTCATCGGCGAGGCGCATTTCAATGCGCTGGGCTATTCGCTCAACTTCCAGTGGACCCCGGAGCGCCGCCAGCTCGACTACCTGCGCCAGGTCGGCGCCAGCGTCGAAACCGCCAAGGAAGTGAAGATCCTCAACCTGCACCGGTTTCTGATTACGCGCTACCGCCGGCTGGCCGACAAGTTCTTCCAGGCCAATCGCGCGCTGGCGCGCAAGCGCGCGCTGTGGGGCGCGCTGCTGGCGGCACTGGGCACGCTGGGCTATTACGCGGCCTATGGCTACATCGCCTGGCGCACGGTGCGCGGCGATTTCAGCATCGGCGATCTGACCTTCCTGGCCGGCAGCTTCCTGCGCCTGCGGCAATTACTGGAGGGCCTGTTGATCGGGTTTTCGCAGGTCGCCGGGCAAGCCTTGTATCTGGACGATCTGTATTCGTTCTTCAACATCGTGCCGGAGATCCGCTCGCGCCCGAACGCGCTGCCGGTGCCGCGGCCGATCCGCCAGGGCTTCGTGTTCGAGGACGTGGGCTTCCGGTACCCGGAGGCCGAACACTGGACGATGCGGCATCTGAATTTCGAGCTGCGCGCCGGCGAAGTGCTGGCACTGGTCGGCGAAAACGGCGCCGGCAAAACCACCTTGGTGAAACTGCTGGCGCGGCTGTACGACCCGGACGAAGGCCGCATCCTGCTCGACGGCCACGACCTGCGCGATTACGACCTGGACGATGTGCGCGCCAATCTGGGCGTGATCTTCCAGGACTTCGTGCGCTACCACCTGAGCATCGGCGAGAACATCGGCGTAGGCCAGGTGGATGCGATGGACGACACCGATCGCATCCGCACCGCCGCGCAACGCGCGATGGCCACCGAGCTGATCGACAGCCTGCCCGATGGCTATAACCAACTGGTGGGGCGGCGCTTCAAGAGCAGCGTGGACCTGTCGGGCGGGCAGTGGCAGAAGATCGCCATCGCGCGCGCCTACATGCGCGATGCGCAGCTGATGATCCTGGACGAGCCCACCGCCGCACTGGATGCGCGCAGCGAGTTCGAGGTGTTCCAGCGCTTCAAGGAACTGTCAGACAACCGCACCGCGGTGCTGATCTCGCACCGTTTTTCCAGCGTACGCATGGCCGACCGCATCCTGGTACTGGCCGATGGCCGCATCGAAGCAAGCGGGACCCACGCCGAACTGATGGCACAAGGCGGGCGCTATGCGGAGCTGTTCGAGCTGCAGGCGGCGGGGTATCGGTGATTGGGGCGGGAATCGGGAATGGGGATTCGGGAATGGTCAGACGCAGCTTCCCGCGGCTGAGAGGGACTGAGCGTGCTGATCCAACGTGTCCGGCCCACTCGCTCACTGCACCGATTCCCGATTCCCTATTCCCAACTGCCGGCCAAATGAGAGTTCATCTCATTTGGCCAGCTTGAGGTAGAATCGGCGGGCACTCTTCACTACGACACTAAACGGCATGTCTTCCGCTTTCGGCGCCGAAACGGTGCTTGAGGTCCGCCACTGGACCGACGCCTACTTCAGCTTCACCACCACCCGCGATGCCGGCTTCCGGTTCGAGAATGGTCAGTTCGTGATGATCGGCCTGGAGACCGAGACGCGGCCGCTGCTGCGCGCCTACTCCATTGCCAGCGCCAACTGGGAAGAACACCTGGAATTCTTCAGCATCAAGGTGCAGGACGGCCCGCTCACCTCGCGCCTGCAGCACATCCAGCCGGGCGACAAGGTCCTGGTGGGCAAGAAGCCCACCGGCACGCTGCTGATCAGCGACCTGCATCCGGGCCGCAACCTGTACCTGTTGGGCACCGGCACCGGCCTGGCGCCGTGGCTGTCGATCATCAAGGACCCGGAAACCTACGAACGCTTCGACAAGGTGATCCTCACCCACGGCGTGCGCTTCGAAAAAGACCTGGCCTACCGCGATTATTTCGAGCGCGAGCTGCCGCAGCATGAATTTTTGGGCGAGCTCCTGCACGACAAGCTGCTGTATTACCCGGCAGTCACGCGTGAGGCGTTCGCCAACCAGGGCCGCCTGACCGAGCTGATGGCCGACGGCCGCATGCAGCAGACGCTGGGGTTGCCGCCGCTGGATCCGGCCAACGACCGCTTCATGATCTGCGGCAGCCCGCAGATGCTGGCCGACCTGCGCACCCTGCTCGACGCACGTGGGTTTGAAACCTCGCCGCGCATCGGCACCCCCGGGCATTACGTGTTCGAGCGCGCGTTCGTCGAGAAGTAAGGCAACCACGCGAAGACCCCGCGCGGTGCGGAGTTTTATCTGGCGGCTTCGCCGGCACGTCGCGTCGTCACAGGAGCGCACCCGGGCGCGACGGAGCATTCCCAGTAACGCTTCATCGCGCCCCAGGGCGCTCCTACGGTTTGGCAGCAGCCTGCCAACTCAAGCGCCCAGCGCGCGTTCGATATCCGCCGCCAGCGCCTCCGGCTTGGTGGTTGGCGCATAGCGCTCCAGCACACTGCCATCGCGGCCGATCAGGAATTTGGTGAAATTCCACTTGATCGCTTCCGAGCCCAGCACGCCGCGTTTTTCGTGTTTGAGCCATTGCCACAGTGGGTGGGCACCGCTGCCATTGACCTCGACCTTGGCCGCGAGCGGAAAATCCACCGCGTAGTCCAGCGAGCAGAACTGGCGGATGTCCGCCGCATCTCCAGGCTCCTGATGACCGAACTGATCGCAGGGAAACCCGATCACCACCAGCCCGCGATCGCGGTAGCGCTGCCACAGCGCCTGCAGGCCGGCGTACTGCGGCGTAAAACCACATTTGGAGGCCACGTTGACCACGAGCACCACCTTGCCGGCGTACTCGGCCAGCGACTGGGGTTGACCGTCCAGGTCGGTGAACTGGTAGGTGGAGAGCGTGGTCATCGGCAGGTCCGCAACGGAAACCGCAAGCCTAACGCAGCGCCGCCCACAGCCAGGAAATGTCCCACCTCGATGTCGCGCCACGCTCGCGTCTGCCTGGCGGCCATGCCTTTTGTCACACGCCTGTCCCGGCCGGCTGCGCTAGCCTCGGCGGTTCGCACTTTGGAGTAACGCTCTTGACCACCCGTCTTGCCTTTGCCCTGGCCGCTTCCCTGGGACTTGCCATGCCGTCCTACAGCATCGCCGCACCCGCCGCCACCCAGGCGACCGCGACCGCCAACCCGTTCTTTGCCGACAGCACGCTGCCGCTGCACTACCCGCAGTTCGACAAGATCAAAGACAGCGACTTTGCGCCTGCCTTCGACGCCGGCATGGCCGCGCAGTTGAAGGAAGTGGACGCGATCGCCAACCAGAAGGCCAAGCCGACCTTCGACAACACCATCATTGCGCTGGAAAAGAGCGGCGCCACGCTGGATCGCGCCACCACGGTGTTCTTCAACCTGGTGGGCGCGGACACCAACGATGCGCGCAAGAAACTGCAGGCCGACTACTCGGCCAAGTTTGCCGCGCACCGCGATGCGATTTCGCTCAACGGCAAGCTGTTCGCGCGCATCCAGACCCTGCACGACCAGCGCAGCAAGCTTGGCCTGGATGCGCAAGGCGTGCGCCTGGTCGAGAATTACTACAGCGATTTCGTGCGCGATGGCGCCAAGCTGTCCGATGCCGACAAGACCACGCTCAAGGCCATGAACGCCGAGCTGGCCAACCTGGGCACCACCTTCAGCCAGAACGTGCTGGCCGAGGTCAACGCCGCCGCCGTGGTGGTGGATGACGTCAAGCAGCTCGATGGCCTGTCTGACGAGCAGATCGCCGCGGCCGCCGAAGCCGCCAAGGCGCGCAAGCTCGACGGCAAGTACGTGATCGCCCTGCTCAACACCACCGGCCAGCCGCCGCTGACCCAGCTCAAGAACCGCGAGCTGCGCAAGAAGATCTACGACGCCTCGGTGTCGCGCGGCAGCCATGGCGGCCAGTACGACAACACCGCCCTGGTCTCGCGCATCATGACCCTGCGTGCCAACAAGGCCAAGCTGCTGGGCTTCCCCACGTACGCTGCGTATTCGCTGGAAAACCAGACCGCCAAGACGCCTGAAGCGGTCAACGCGATGCTCGGCAAACTGGCACCGGCCGCGGTGGCCAACGCCAAGCGCGAAGCTGCCGCTCTGCAGGCGATGATCGACAAGGAACAAAAGGCCGCACGCAAGCCGACCTTCAAGCTGGAAGCCTGGGATTGGGCGTACTACAGCGAGAAAGTGCGCCAGGCCAAGTACAACTTCGACGAGTCGCAGCTCAAGCCGTATTTCGAGCTGAAGAACGTGCTGGAAAACGGCGTGTTCTACGCAGCCAACCAGGAATACGGCCTGACCTTCAAGCAGCGCACCGACCTGCCCACCTACCGCGACGACATCACCGTCTATGACGTGTTCGACGCCGACGGCAAGCAGCTGGCGATCTTCATTGCCGACATGTATGCGCGCGAATCCAAGCGCGGTGGCGCCTGGATGAATTCCTACGTCTCGCAGTCGGAGCTGACCGGTTTCAAGCCGGTGGTGGCCAACCACCTCAACATCCCCAAGCCGCCGGCCGGCCAGCCGACGCTGCTGACCTGGGATGAGGTGACCACCATGTTCCATGAGTTCGGCCATGCCTTGCACGGCATGTTCTCGGACGTGAAATACCCGTATTTCTCCGGCACCAGCGTGCCGCGCGACTTCGTCGAGTTTCCCTCGCAGGTCAACGAGATGTGGGCCGACGAGCCGTCGATCCTGAAGAACTACGCCAAGCATTATCAGAACGGCACGCCGATGCCGCAGGCATTGCTGGACAAGGTGATTGCCGCGTCCAAGTTCAACCAGGGCTTTGCCACTACCGAGTATCTGGGTGCGGCCATGCTCGACCAGAACTGGCACCAGATCAGCGCCAACCAGGTTCCGGACGCCGCAGGCGTAATGGCGTTCGAAGCCAAGGCGCTGGCCGATGACGGCATCGCCTACCCGCCGGTGCCGCCGCGCTACAAGACCCCGTATTTCAGCCACATCATGGGCGGCTATGCGGCCGGCTACTACGCCTATATCTGGTCGGAAGTGCTGGATGCCAATACGCAGCAGTGGTTCAAACAGCACGGCGGATTGAGCCGCGCCAACGGCGACCGCTTCCGTCAGACCCTGCTTTCGCGCGGCGGTAGCGTGGATGCGATGGAGTTGTTCCAGAACTTCGCCGGGCATGCGCCGCAGATCGAGCCCTTGCTGGAGAAGCGCGGCCTCAGCGCACAGGGTGGCGACGGCGCCACGCCGGAAGCGCCGCAGTCCAAGCCGTAACGGCTTGAGATTCGGTTAAGAGCAACGATCAAAACGACTGCGCAGCCGCCAGGCGGGCGCGGCCGGTGCTCGGAATCGGCATGTGCCCACGTACACTCCGGTTCCTCCGCGCCGTCCGCACCCACCTGACGGCTGCTCGCTACGTTTTTGTTAGCCGCTCTAAAAACAATGCCGCCTTGTACTGCCAGGCGGCATTGTCGTTTGAAGCCCGCAAGCAGCGATTACTGTTCGACTGCGTCCACGCCAGCGAGCAATTTCTTCAGCAGTTTCTCAAGGCGCACCTGCTCGGCCTCGCTGATCTGCGCGGTCTCCGCATCCAGCAAGGTGCAGGCCTCCGGCAACAGCCGATCGATCAATGCCAGCCCAGCCGGCGAGAGCGTCAAGGTGATCTTGCGGCGGTCGTCCGGGCTGCTGGCGCGCGCAATCAGCCCTTTCTCGTGCAATTGATCGGTCAGCCGGGTGATGTTGGCCGGCTTCTCACTGGCCGCCTCTGCCACTTCGGTTGGCGTGATTGCCTGCCCCGGCGTCCCATACAACATCATCAGGATTTCGTACTCCGGCGGGCTGATGCCATGCGGCTTGAGCCGCACGCAGGCCTGGGTGTGCAGCCGCTTGTAGAGGTGCTTGATCAGCCGCACCAGGACGGCCGGCTCCCGGGGAAAAGGCGGGTAACGCTCGCAAGTGTGGTCGACGCGTTTAGCGGTTGGATCAAAGCTACTCATGGCACCGTTGATTACATTACTGAATGGCTAAACCATTCAAACACATCGTCGGCGCGTGCACGTATCAGCGTGCGAAGAGATGTGCATATTCCGGCGCTACCCATGTCAGCAATGTTGCGGCGGGAATCTCGGCCGTTTGCGTGCCGTCCGAATACGGGCCCACCTGATACGGCGGAAACACGAAGCGCAGTGCGCTGATCTTGCCGGCGGAATTCAACACCGGCACGAACTGCGCAAAGTTATCCGCCTGTGCAGCAGTGCCCTCGGCAATCATGCGATCGGCCGAGGCCACCTGTTCGGCTTGCTCTTCCGCCGGCACGCGGTCCGCTTCCACGCGTTGCTCGGCGGCCGCATGCAGGCGCTGCGCCACCGCCTGCCCGATCTGCTCCCAGCCGGCCGGATCCGGAATCAGGGCCTGCGCGGTGAGCTGCTTGCGCTCCTTGATCAGCCAGACGAAGCGCGCCACCAGCGGTTCGCCATGTGCACCGCCGGTATAACGGCTGCCGTCGGCCGACACCACGATGAGATCGGCGCTCTGCAGCACCTTCTCAAATGCCAGCGATAGCTCGTACGGGACAGCGGGCTTGTCGTTGCCCAGCCCCGACACTGCCTGCATGAGCTCGCTGCGTGCGTCCTGCGCATAGCCACGGATCAGCGCCTGCAATTCGGGATGCGCCTCCAGCCCGGGGGGGTAGCTGATACCAACCATGTAGGCGGGCGCGTGTTCGATCACATCCTGCAGCGGCCCTTCTGCCACCGGTTGCACTGCCGGCTCGGCGGCCGCGGCCGGTGCCTGCTCAGCCGCAGGTTGCGCGGCCTCCGGCGTTTGCTGATTGCAACCTGCCAACAGCGCCAGCACCAGCAAGCCCTGCACCCCACCACCTACGTTCGACCACCGCATTCCCACCTACTCCCCTGACGACACCCGGCTGCTGACGATCAGGCCAACAGCGCTTGAAATTGCGGATGCCGGCGCATGTAGGCGTCGGCATAACTGCAGGCGGGGATGACCTTCAACCCCGCCTCACCTGCAAAACTCAATGCCGCCTCCACCAAGGCGGCAGCCACGCCGCGGCCACCGATGGCGTCCGGCACCCGCGTGTGCGTGATGGTCAGCACCGCGTCCTGTTGCTCGTAGGCCAACTCGGCGGTGTTGCCATCGAGCTCGACCGTGAACCGCTGATGGGCGGCGTCGTGCGTCACGTGCAGGTGTGCGGCATCCATCTGATCTTGATCCGGCGTTATTTTCTGTACCAATTCTGACCAGCGGCGCGCCGTGTCTGCGTGAAAGACAAGCCACACCGTGACCTGCTGCCCAGCCTGCTGCGGCGGGGCTAAAGTTCGCCGCGCCGACGCCGATAGCCAACGCGAAGGCGCTCGCAACAGCTGCTCGGCAGCGACGCACCGGCGCCTTCGCCCTACCCGCCAGGAGCGACAGCATGAACAACGATTCGTCAGGACACGGCGCAGAGAGTGATAGCTCGTTGCTGGAAGGCCTGTTCCAGTTCGCCATCAACGGCAACACCCAGGGCCAGGAATTCGCCCAGCTCAACGACACCGTCTACGAGCGCCTGCAGCAGGCCTACGGCACCGTGTCCGGCAGCGGCAGCCTGATCGACCACGAGCGCAACGCGGCCTGAGGCCTTTGCGCTGATCGCAACACTGCAGGGCCGCGCCCTGCCCAACCCGACCACGCTGCGGCGACCGAGCCGCAGCGAACGCCGGGCAGGCACATCATTCAACACCTGCACTTTCGGCGTGACGCAGGCCAGGCACATCGGCCAGCGCGCTCATCACGCCAGCCCGTGTCACGCCCCGCAAGCACCTTGCGGCGAGACCCGCCTGCTCAACCGAAGCGCGGGTTCGACAATTGCTCCAGGAACACCTGCAGCACGCGCGGTTCCATGATCAGCATGAACATCACGCCGAACGCCGCGCCCGCCAGGTGCGCGCTGTGGTTGATGCGGTCGCCGCCGCGGCGGTCCATCCACAGACTGTAACCCACGTAGAACACCGCATAGATGATCGCCGGCGCCGGAATGAACAGCACAAGGATGATCGTCCACGGCTTGAGCAGGATGAAGGCGAACAACACCGCCGACACCGCGCCCGATGCGCCAAGGCTGAGATAGTTCGGGTTCTTCTGGTTCTTCAGATAGCTGGGCAGGATCGAGACGATCAACGCGCCCAGATAGAACAGCGGATAGGTCAGCACGCTGCCGGTCAGCCGCGTCATCACGTCTTCGATGTACCGGCCGAAAAAGAACAGCGTGATCATGTTGAAGACCAGGTGCCCGAGATCGGCATGGATGAAGCCGTAGGTGATCAGGCGGTCGTACTGCTTGTGCTTGTCCAGGGCGGGCGGCCACAACACCAGCCGGTCGGCCAGCTTGCGGTTGTTGAACGCCATCCACGAGACGATGCCGGTGATGGCGATCAGGATCAGGGTAATCATGCAGACCTCAGGCAGGACGGTAGTTGTCGACCATGCGATACCGGCGCGCGTACAGGCCGAAGGCCAGTGCTGCCAGGAACGCGAAGGCCGCGAAGAAGAACATCAAAAATGCCGTTTCGCTGAGCCCAGTATCGGCGATATGCGAGGTCACCGTAGCGTTGCGAACCGCCACATTCGAGAGCAGGACCCACAGGTTGCCGACCGTGGTGGTCAGGTACCAGAAACTCATCACCACGCCCTTCATCGACGGTGGCGCCTGGCTGTAGGCAAACTCGATCCCGGTGGCCGACACCAGCACTTCGCCGAAGGTGAGCAAGGCGTAGGGCAGGATCTGCCAGGCGATGTGCATCGGCTCACCGCCATCCATCGCCACCTGGATCGCACCGACCGCAATCCACGCCACGCCGCTGAAGGCGATGCCGCTGGTCATGCGCCGCAGCGAGGTTGGCTCCCAGCCCAGGCGACGCAGCAACGGATACAGCACCAGGTTGTTGAAGGGAATCAGCAGCATCACCAGCAGCGGATTCAGCGCCTGCATCTGCGAGGCGGTGAACCACGCCGGCATCGTCATCTCGCGGCCCTGCAACACCCAGGTGGAGGCCTTCTGATCGAACAAGGAAAAGAACGGCGTCACCAGCGCGAAGATCACCAGCACCCGCAGCAACGCGCGCACGCCATCGACCGCCGCATCCGGATGCGTGCCGCGGGCACGTTCCAGCTGCCACCACGTGCCGCCGCCGATGCCGGCCAGCAACAGCACCAGCGCCATGCACAGGCAGATCACCAGGCCTAGCTGCTCGGTCAATCCCAAACAGGCCAGCGCCAGCAAGACGCTGATCGCCGCCAGTGCCAGGCCCGGGCGCCCCTGGCCCGGCGCATGCGCCAGCAACGCACTGCGCACCACGGCGCCAAACCCATGCGGGTCCTTGGGCGGCAACGGCACCCGAACGTAGCGCTTGCGGCCCAGCCAGAACACCGCCGTGGCGATGAACATCAAGATGCCGGGAATGCCGAATGCCCACGACGGGCCCAGGTGCTTGAGCGCCAACGGGATCAACAACGAGGCAAACAGCGAACCGAAGTTGATGATCCAGTAGAACGCGTCGAACACCACCTTGGCCCGATGCTTGTTGGACTGGTCGAACTGGTCGCCCATGAACGAGGCCACCAAGGGTTTGATGCCGCCGGCACCGAACGCGATCAGGCCCAGGCCGACAAAAAACCCGCTGCGGCTGTCTTCGAACAACGCCAGGCAGGCGTGGCCGGCGCAGTAGATCAGGCTGAACCAGATGATGGTGGTGTACTTGCCGAAGAAGCGATCGGCCAGCCAGCCGCCCAGCAGCGGGAAGAAGAACACCCCGATCATGAAACTGTGCAGGATGTGCTTGGCTTCGGCATCGCGCTCCGGCGCGCCAACCTCCTGCAGCAGCAGCGAGGTGATCAGGAACTGCACCAGGATGTTGCGCATCCCGTAGAAACTGAAACGCTCGCACGCCTCGTTGCCGATGATGAAGGGGATCTGGCGCGGCAGCCGCGCATCGGCGGCGGGCGCCGGCAAGGTGGAGGTCGTCAAAGGCAGTCCGGTCGAGCAGAAAACGAGCCCTATCGTACCGGCGGCGGCCTGTTGCCCGCCATCGCGCGGCACTGGGTTGCTGGTCCGGAACGGGCCGCAGGCTGCAGCACTTGCGTGGGTGTGGCGGCGGGGCAACCGATGCAGCGGCAGGAGTGGCGTGCCGGGTGATGCAACCGCCGCAGTTGGCCGCGCAGCGTTGCGCGCTGATCGCACCGCACCAGTATGTGGTCGACGGCCTGCAAGCGTGGCGGCCGGCCACTGCGCGTTTGGCAACCGCACCCCGTGGCGGCAGACCACATGCCAGATACCCGTTGCTGATTGAGCCGAATAACAGGCCAAAAAGCCCGAGCGAACGCGACCACGCCACTATGTCGCAGTTGCAGACTTTGACGCAGTGCAGATTGGCCTGCCACCCTGGCTCGGCTACATTGCAAACGTTTTCCTGGAACACCGGACCGCTGGATGCCCCGCTTCACCCGCCTCGCCCTGAGCTTGCTGCTGCTCACCTCTGCCCCCGCCGCCCTGACTGCCGAGCCGCTGACCACCCTGGCCGAGCGCAGCGGTTTTGTGCAGACCGGCCGCTTTGATGAGGTCATCGCCTTGTGCGATGCATTCGCGCAGCGCTACCCGCAGGCGGTGCGCTGCATCAGCTTCGGCACCACGCCTGAAGGGCGGCCGATGAAGGCGTTGGTGGTGTCCACCAGCGGCGCGCTGGATGCGGCAAGCGCGGCGCAGCGCACATTGCCGGTGGTGCTGGTGCAAGGCGGCATCCATGCCGGCGAGATCGATGGCAAGGACGCGGGCTTCCTGGCCCTGCGCGAGTTGCTTGATGGCACCGCCGGCAAAGGGGTGCTCGACAAGGTGGTGTGGATCTTCGTGCCGGTGTTCAATGTGGACGGCCATGAGCGCTTCGGCGCCTGGAACCGTCCCAACCAGCGCGGCCCCGAACAGATGGGCTGGCGCACCACCGCGCAGAACCTCAATCTCAACCGCGATTACGTCAAGGCCGACGCGCCGGAGATGCAGGCGATGCTGCAGCTGGTGCAGCAGTGGGACCCATTGATGTACGTGGACCTGCACGCCACCGATGGCGCGCAGTTCGAACACGATGTGTCGGTGCAGGTGGAACCGGTGCACGCGGGCGACGCGGCGTTGCGCAAGGACGGCACCCGCTGGCGTGATGCGGTGATTGCCGATCTGGCCAGGCAGGGTTCGTTGCCACTGCCGTACTACCCGTCGCTGGTGCGCGAGGATGACCCCAGCTCGGGCTTCGCTGATGACGTGTCGCCGCCGCGGTTCTCGCACGGCTATTTCCTGCTGCGTAACCGCTTCGGCATGCTGGTGGAAACCCACTCGTGGAAGCAGTACCCGGTGCGCGTGCGGGTGACCCGCAACGCCATCGTCTCGGTATTGCAGCAGGCCGCACGGCACGGCACGCACTGGCTGGCCGACGCGCATGCCGCCGACCGGCGCGCCAGCGCGTTGGCCGGTCATCTCGAGCCGTTGAGCTACGCGGCCGGCCCGGGCACGCGCACCGTCGCGTTCCGCGGCTATGCCTACACACGCACGCCCTCGCCGATTTCCGGCGCGTTGATGACGCGCTACGACGAGACCAGCCCGCAAATTTGGAAGGTGCCGTTGCGCGATCAGATCACCCCCGACGTGGTGGTCGATGCGCCACGCGGCGGCTATCTGGTACCTGCCGCGCAAGCTGCCCTGGTGGCCGAGAAACTGCGTCTGCACGGGATCGCCTTCGATACCATCGCCACCGCTGGCACCCATCCGGTACAGAGCTTCCGCGCCGACAAGGCAACGTTTGCCGCACGCTCCAACGAAGGCCATCAAAACCTGGACATCACCGGCCAATGGCGCGATGAAACCCGCAGCGTGCCAGCCGGTTCGCTGTTCGTCCCGATCGCCCAGGCCAAGTCGCGCCTGGTGATGGCGATGCTGGAACCGCAGGCACCCGATTCGCTACTGCAATGGGGTCTGTTCAACACCGCATTCGAGCGCAAGGAATACATGGAGGATTACGTCGCCGAGGATGTCGCCCGCGACATGCTCGAACGCGACCCGGCAGTGAAAGCGCAATTCGAACAGCGCCTGGCCAGCGATGCTGCCTTCGCGGCCGACCCGAAAGCACGCCTGGAATTCTTCGCCCGCCGGCATTCTTCCTGGGACGAGCGTTATCGCCTGTATCCGGTGTTGCGCACCGAGCAGACGCAGTTCTGATGCCGCGCCAGATTCCGGCAACCCCCTGATTCGGCGCGCACGCGCGCCATTCGAACTTGGGCACTGCGGTGCCCTCCCCTGATTGCAACCGCACCACAAGGACCACCCCGTGTCACACCCCGATATGAAAACGTTTACACGCGCCACACCACGCCGCCTCACGCTCGCCATTGCACTCGGGATGAGCGTCGCGTTTGCCGTCCCGCTCAGCGCACAACCCGCCGCTGCAGCGCAGCCGTGGATGGATACCGCGTTGAACGCGGACCAGCGCGCCGACCGCCTGTTGGCGCAGATGAGCGAAGACGAAAAATTCCAGATGCTGCGCAGCTATTTCGGCCTGGGCACCGACAAGATTCCCAAGCCCGAAGGCGCGCTGGGCTCGGCCGGCTACGTGCCCGGCATCCCGCGCCTGGGCATTCCGGCGCAGCAGCTGGCCGATGCCGGCGTGGGCGTGACCAATCCCGGCGGCATTCGCAAAGGCGATTTCGCCACCGCGATGCCATCCGGCCCCTCGATCGCCTCGAGCTGGAATCCGCAGCTGGCCTATGCCGGCGGCAAGACCATGGGCCGCGAATCCTGGCAGCAGGGCTTCAACGTGCTGCTGGCCGGCAGCGTCAACCTGCAGCGCGACCCGCGTAACGGGCGCAATTTCGAATATGCCGGCGAAGACCCGCTGCTGGCCGGCACCATGGTCGGCGAATCGATTCGCGGCGTGCAGAGCGAGCACGTGCTGTCGACGATGAAGCACTTCGCGCTCAACGATATGGAAACGCGGCGCAACTTCCATAGCGCGCAGATCGGCGAGCAGGCGATGCACGAGTCGGACCTGCTGGCGTTCGAGATCGCATTGAAGATCGGCGACCCCGCATCGGTGATGTGCTCCTACAACAAGATCAACGGCATCTACGGCTGCGAGCACGATTACCTGCTCAACCAGGTACTCAAGCAGGAATGGAACTACCCCGGCTACGTGATGTCCGATTGGGGCGGCGTGCACAGCGGCTCCAAGGCGGCGCTGGCCGGACTGGATCAACAATCGGCCGGCGAAGTGTTCGATGCGGCGGTATTCTTCGACGCACCTTTGCGCATGGCGGTGTCGGCCGGCGTGGTGCCGCGCGCGCGCTTCGACGATATGGTCAAGCGCGTGCTGCGCAGCCTGTTCGCGCATGGCGCGTTCGATCACCCAACCCAGCGCCAGCCGATCGACGGCAAGGCCGGGCTGCTGGCCGCGCAGCATGTCGCCGAAGAAGGCAGCGTGCTGCTGCGTAACGAGCAGGCGACCCTACCGTTGTCCAAGGACGTGCGCCGCATCGCGGTGATCGGTGGGTACGCCGACAAGGGCGTGATGTCCGGCGGCGGTTCCTCGCGGGTGGACTACACCATCAACGGCGGCAACGCGGTGCCCGGCCTCACCCCGACCACCTGGCCTGGCCCGGTGATCATCCATCCGTCCTCGCCGTTGCAGGCGCTGCGCGCCGCATTGCCGAACGTGCAGATCGATTATGTCGACGGCAAGGACCGCGCTGCCGCAGCACGCGCGG
The DNA here is from genome assembly GCF_041520885.1 of Xanthomonas sp. NCPPB 2922. NCBI lineage: Bacteria > Pseudomonadati > Pseudomonadota > Gammaproteobacteria > Lysobacterales > Lysobacteraceae > Xanthomonas > Xanthomonas sp. NCPPB 2922. Next base: position 63,199 of record NZ_JBGOFY010000021.1, read on the forward strand.
CCAAGGCCGCCGATGTGGCCATCGTGTTCGCCACCCAATGGGCCGCCGAATCGGTGGACCTGCCGGACATGCAACTGCCCGACAACCAGGACGCACTCATCGAAGCGGTGGCCAAGGCCAACCCCAAGACCACCGTGGTGCTGGAAACCAACGGCCCGGTGCGCATGCCGTGGGCCGAGCGCGTGCCGGCGGTATTGCAGGCATGGTATCCGGGTATCGGCGGCGGTGAGGCAATCGCCAACCTGCTGACCGGCAAGGTCAATCCTTCCGGCCATCTGCCGGTGACCTGGCCGGTGGACGAATCGCAGCTGCCGCGTCCCTCGATTCCGGGCCTGGGCTTCAAGCCGGCCAAGCCGGGCGAAGACAGCATCGACTACGCCATCGAAGGTGCCAACGTCGGCTACAAATGGTTCGCCGCGCGCAAGTTGACCCCGCGTTACCCGTTCGGCCACGGCCTGTCGTACACGCAATTCCGCATGGGCGGCCTACGCGTGGAAGCCAATGGCAGCCAGCTCACCGCGAGCTTCGAAGTGGAAAACATCGGCCAGCGCGAAGGCGCCGCCGTGCCGCAGCTTTACGTCGCCTTGCCGGATGGTCACGCCACCCCACTGCGCCTGATCGGCTGGCAGAAGCTCACGCTCAAGCCCGGCGAAAAGCGCAGCGTGCAGGTGATCGCCGAACCCAAGACGCTGGCCGACTTCGATGCCAAGGCGCGTCACTGGACCATCGCGGCCGGCACCTACCGCGTGCAGCTGGCGCGTTCGGCGAGCGAACCGGTGCAGAGTGCGGAGGTCACCTTGCAGGCGGCGCAGCTGCCGTAAACCGGTGTGGCAGCGGGCACGCAAGGCGCGCGTCAGCCACGCCGTGTTTTTCAAGTCGCAGGCAGGCGCCAGCCACCACGAAGAATTTGTGCAAGATGCGTTGACAGCTTCGCGCACAACTTGCACAATTCGCCCCCTGAGTCGCCCAGGTGGCGGAATTGGTAGACGCACTAGCTTCAGGTGCTAGCGGGGGCAACTTCGTGGAGGTTCGAGTCCTCTCCTGGGCACCACGACTCACGGCAAAGCACAAAAAAACCCCGCTGAAGCGGGGTTTTTTTGTGGCTAGCCCAGAAACGTCAGGAGCTACCACTCATATTTAGTTCAATTGCAGTTCCCCTTGTTGCCAGCCCGATAGCTGTCCAGCACTTTAAGTGCATACGTCTCCGCATCTGCTTCATTGTTAGTCCCATACCACTGAGAGGCATCAGTATTTTTGAATTGCCATGTGTGCCTGGCTTCATGCGCCGCAACCAACACAGAATGAGTCATCAAATCGACAGCACCAATTGTTGTGCCTGATGAAACTAATGTTCCGGTTGAATCATAATAGGCAGCCGACCGAAATCCAGATGAAAGAGCCTCAAACGCTGCGGCATAGATTGTAACTGTACCACCTGTCCAATTGTTTCCACCTGCGTTCCAAACAGTAGGCTGAGCCAAACCACGAATTTCTATCATCGTGTTAGGAATAGCCGTAACACGCCCCTCATATAGTTGAATATCCTTGTAACCTTGAGCGCCGGCATTTACATTTTGATATCCATAACTATTCACAATAGTCATGCCCCAGCCAGGTTCCATACCGGCCAATCCAGCTGCCGCTGCTGCTGCATTAACGCTGCAACGCATTTTATCGGAAGAAGGCAACTGTGAAGGAGGTATCGCCGGATAAACACGCGAATGCGAACCGCCAGAATGACCAGATGAATATTCATTGTAACTTTGGTATCCACCACCAAAATCGGAACCCGTGAAATAGTTGCCAGATGCAACTCTTACACCCGTTACTTTTACCGTTGGCAACGAGGTTGCTACGGTGCCGCTGGATTGCCCACCAAATACTTGGTCCATCTCATCACGCGTCAAAATTCGCATAACACCTCCTCCTGATTTATTTCAATTTCCGCAATTTTCACGAATATCATCATCAGTCATTGCCTTTCCGCCAAATGCACCATTAAACATCTTCCTTGCCCACTCATCAGACCTTACAATAACGCCAGCATTCAATCCTGCACCAAGCCTAGCCGACTCATAAGATAAACTAGTCGCCAAGTCTGGGTCAGCCGTACCCATTTGTAGAAGGCGGGCCAATTGGTACTGCTCTTCCTGGCTATAACCAATCAGCGTTCTAACGCCATGCTGTTCGCGTGTCGAATTATAAGCAGCCAAAGCTGCGGGCCAACTACCTGCTTTGATTGCATCATTTGCAAGCTGCCGAGCATTTAAGTGATATAGATTTTCAAAGGCCTTAGCTTCCGGAGAATTTTCTGGCGGGGTCGACCAAGGAGCCATAACAAAGCACGCTGAAGCTCTCAAATCTCCGCGCCGCCCTGATTCGAGCGCTGCGTCATACATCAATACTGCGGCCTCTTTAGGACTTATAGTTGCATTCCAAGACTCACACTGCAACTTCATCCGCCTTACCAAATCAATCCTTTCTCTAAAAGTAAGACGCTGGCGTACTGGCAATTCATTGATTTTCTCAGGATTATTCAATAAAGACTGAGGATCTTTTGCCTGCCTATTCAAAATGACACTGAATCTTGCATATGTAAGGCAGTCTTGCAAAAACTGATATTCCTTCTCACCACCCTCTTTTTTCACCTTTGATGAAAGTTGGATTCTTTTTTCTGTAGCTTTTACGCTGATATTATCATCTTGTTCGCTCATAATCTGCAAAGGCCCGACTTGGACAGTATCTGCCTCAGGCCTTTGCAAATTCCAAAAGCATACACCTGCTAAAACCAAAATCAGGAGACCGACAGACATTTTCTTGCGCATCATTAATTCTATATAGACTTCATCAAGCTACGGGCTAGCCCTATAGTTCGGCAAAGGCTTGGCTCTTATTTAAAGGCTGGAGCTTACCATAATTCAACAACATCACTTTTCCAGCAGAAATAAGGGTTTCAGATCGATGAGCAATCAGAATACGCGTACAATTCAACTCAGCCAGTGCCGCCGAAACTTTGCTTTCCGTCGCGGGATCCAGATGGCTTGTAGCTTCATCCAAGATGAGCACACGCGGCCGACGATATAACGCCCGGGCCAAACAAAGGCGCTGTTTCTGACCACCGGATACCAGCACACCCAAATCACCGATCAAAGTCTCGTATCGCATAGGCATGGCCATGACTTCATCATGAACGCCTGCAACACGAGCGCATTCCATTGCGAACTCATCATCAGGCTCAGGGGAAAAGCCAGTTATGTTCTGAGTAATGCTACCGGACATCAAATTATCATCCTGTGTCACTGTAGACACAATTTCCCGGAACCTGCGCTTTCCTATTTTCTGAATATCAATTCCACCTAACCTGAGTGATCCCGCTAGTGGGTCTAAATCACCTGAGAGAATTTTGACCAAGGTGGACTTGCCGACTCCAGAAGGACCACATATCGCAATGCACTCACCGCTGGCAACATGTAGATCTTGTCCATGCAGCAACCAAGGCTCGTTGTGGCCATAGCGAAAGGACACGTTGACAAGCTCCACGTCGGCGTTAAAAAGAGGACCTTTGTAGCTGCCTTCCAAAAACCCCTCTTCCGCTGTTGAAGTAATATCAGAAACCCGATCAATATGAACTTTTGCGACTCTAAGTCCTATGACGAAATCGACCAATTTAGATGCTCTCCCTGTAAATTGGTCTACATAAAATATAAATGCAACCAGCATACCAGCAGTAAGCGACCCCAGCATGGCTTGTTTGGCTCCCAAGAAGATTACTAATATCTTGACAGCACCAAAGAGCAGAGAACCTGCGCCACTAAACAACGTCTGCAACGCCTGCAGATCCAAGTTCTTGCGCTGCGATTCATTAAGATGATTGACATACTTGGCTGTTTGAAAAGCTTGTTTGTTACCTCGTCGAACAAGAGCGACCGACCTGACAGATTCAATAAAATTCGTTTCTTGGCGAGCTAATGCAGAGATGACATCGATATTATTATCCATGATGGCCCGCAATGCCGCCAGTCGAAGCAAAATATAGGATAAGACACCTGCAAGTACGATCCATGCAAGCAGAGGATCGTAAAGAAATAGTACCGCAAGTGTCAGCGCTGCAACGCAACTATCCATCGCGGCCTCCAACAAACCAACTGAAACAGCTTGTTGAACGTCTGCTAGCGAACCGAACCTTGAAGAAATATCTCCAAGTGAACGGGATTCAAAGTAACCATTAGGGAGACGAAGTAACCGCCTGAACACGTTAGCAGACCACCCTAATAACAGGGACGTACTGACCACGTTTACTGACCACGTACGGACGGAGGATATAAATATCTGTATTGTCAGAAGTAGAAAATAAGCAATAGCAATAGTTGCAAGCAAGGATTCATCGTGGTTAACGATGACAGTATCCACTACCGACTGAACGAACAAAGGGGACACCAGCACGGTGACCTCTAGTGCAAGCGCCAATAAAAAAAGCCATGTTAGGCTAGATCGAACACCCTTGACACTACCGAAGAGCGACAGCAAAGAGGAACTACCCACACCTTGAAAAGGTGTAAAATTCTTTACAGGCATTAATTCCATGACAATACCAGTAAACCTTGGTGAGAAATTCTTTCTCGTCATCCGAACTGCGCCACTCTGAGGGTCTACTATATAATATTTACCACTACGAACGCGCTCAAGGACAACAAAATGATTGGCATCAAAGTGAATAATGGCCGGCAATCGAACGTTAGCAATTTCATCCAACTCAACTCGAATCGCTCGACTATGCAAGCCAAGCTCCCCTGCCAGATCCGTGAGCGCGGCTAAGGACATACCTCGCGCACTATTACTATTCATTTTACGCAAATCGACTAAATCTAATCGAGATCCGTAATAGTTCGCGATCATCCCTACGCATGCGAGACCACACTCAGAATTTTGACCCTGCACTATTGCACGGATAGGCCGGCGCCAGCCAAATTTGAGTAAATCTGCCTGATCCCAAGCTGCTTCTGAACTCATTTTGCAGAATCCTTCTTGCTCACTAATGAATTTGTTATCCAAGAAAGCAGAGACTGTTCCTCTAATGGAATTTGGACATCAATACTAGTCCCCGGCTTCAACTTTGATTTTATATACTGAAGACGCGAATCATCAAGCAAGAGGGAAAGCACAAACTTACTTTCACTAGGTGGAGCGACCCCATAGAGGTTCACTATCTCTAACGGAGTAAGCGCATACGCCGAAACACCCTCAACGCTTGCGCTAATAGTCCCGAGTTCGCGAAGAGCATATGAATCAACTTTCACGTAGAACCGGTCTTTGGCCACAGTTCTTAATGCAACACGACTTGAAACAAGCATTTCGACCTTAACTTTATTAAGGTCTGGCGCAAGCGTCATTATAGCCTCACCAGGCTGTATTCTATGGCCTGGCCTCGCAATAACTCGATCCACAAAGCCATCCGAAGCGCTTACAAGATCGGCTGTATTTGGTTTGCCATGATCTGCTTGCGTTACAACCACGATAAGGTTTGTGCGATTTTCTAAAACTGGATGCGATCGAAGATCGGGCCCACTCACAAGCGCGAGCAAGTTGCCAGGAACAACTCGCTGACCTTCTTTGACGAAAATACTATCAAGTGTCACTTCCGAGGCTAATGATGACGCAACTGCAATACGACTTGCATTAACCGTAATAAAACCTGTCGCATGCTCCGTCACTCGCTGCTTCAAAAATATCAAAGCGGTTACCCCCAGAACTAAGACAGCGAGCGATGCAATTGATGTTAACATCAGGGCACGGTTTGGAGGAATACTGACGCGCCCAGCAAAGTCAGTAGATCGGCGAATAAAATCATCGCGGAAAAGTTTCTCAACCATTCTCCGCAATCCTTTTTCTTGCATTACCCACCATTTCAGCAATCATCATGTCAACAGCCTCGCCAAACTTGATCGAAGGACCAGCCAGAAGATCATCAATACGCCAGTTTAGATATTCCCATGTATACATACCAACCACCTCACCCAAAGTTGGTGAAGGATAAGTCAGAAGCTGCTCTTCGTAACCGCAATAAAGCTCGCGAATCAGAACGTTAAAATCAATGTTATGACCCATCGCGTAGCGGTTCCAATAATAGCACCACGACCTCAGCAGCATGCTAGCGAACTGCATCTCTTCGCCAAACTTCGGACCATGCTGAGAATAGCTTCTCGGCTCTCGATCAATTATAAATCTTGAAGATCCGAAATCAATGAGCTTGGCACTCACAGAAAAATTGGAGGAATACACGCCGCCATGAAACCATCCCAGCCTATACATAGTAGCAATCTGAGCACCAAGACGGCGCGCGAAATCTGATATAACGGCAGGACAGTTACGAGCAGCCATGGATACACAAGATTTCACACGGAGCACATCATCCAAATGGCGCAAATTTATTTGATTTGGACGAAAACCAAGTGCTCTTTGGAAATGGCATGGCCGGAGTTCGAAAGGACGAACTAATAATGCGGTACGCTGAGAACACCCAGTATCATCAGTTATATTTTGCTGCAATTCTATCAGTGCAACAGACTCAATCGCCCCAAATGGAAATAACTCAGCGGCAACACGAGAAAATACTAATTCCCGCACCCCCTCTTGCAAAAGCAGAGAACCATGTGAATGCGTCCAGTCCGCATCAGGATCTACAAATGGAGTTACACCAATTCCTTTTACCTGATAACCATTTATGACCCCTGCACGACCGCTACCCCCGTAATTTGCTATCCCGGTCGAACCGTAGGCGTCAACAAGAAATTCAGCGTGACTAATTTCAGGAGGAGTGCATATTTTAAACGCGAAGGTATCAACCAACCACTTCTCCACTGAAATATCCACCGCGCCCTCTCTGTGGGCAAATGCCTTGTCATACCATACAACGGACTTAACCTCAGCCTGCCTCGCCGCGACACTTACGAAAAGTGGCGTGCTTTTTAAGCAGGCCAGATCAATATGCATTGAACACCTCTGTCACTCGCCTCCCTTGAACGCGCATAGAGCGGTGAACAGATCCATTCCGACGGCGACTCAAGAAATTAAAATCGGCGCAACCATTCATATCCGATAAAAATGCACGTACTACTTTCATTACAGCACCACTTAGCGCGACAAAGTCAATGATCCACAGGGAATTTCCCTCGCACCACTCAGCCAACTCTAAGACCAACAGATCCTTTTTTATATATCGCTCTGCAATATCTTGCGCGAAATATGCCCAAGTGTAATAGCCGATTACTTGCCCTGCTTCGTCAAAGACGAAACGCGCCTGTCGCATCAATATGGCTGGCTCTATCCAGGCTCGTAATGCGCCAATTGGATAAGTAGCGCGTTCAGATATACGGGCATTTAAGAAGGCAGCATAACCCAGCTCTCTATGCAACGCGTCCAAACGAGGAAGTTCCATTAACAGCCTATTCTTTTGCCAGGAATATCTTATCTGCTAAAGGCAGCAGGCACCACATCGATATGACAACAAGATTTAGGGGTGAGAGACCCCGTAGCATGCCAAAAACCAAAATTCCAAAACAAAACACGAAAGATGGCCAAATCAAGAGCCCACTGGAACCTTGATTGGCATCAACCAGAGCCATACTCCTCCACTTCAAAAGCCGCTTTCCGCGCACCAACCTCCAGCATGCCAAGAAAGCCCCCCCCAAACGCCGCGAAAAAAACTCCGGGAGCAATAATTAAACGATGCATAATAGCAACATGAATTCTCCCGAGATATGCAGGATAAATATCCAACGCTTGCGTCCATGTAAGCCTGTTAACATCTCTCGATATGTTTTCTAAAACCCTAAAATAACTTCCTATTGCAAATATTAGAAAAGCGAAGACGGGCGAAAAACGACTTGACTGCAACATTAAAGTAGCAGCTAGTGGGAATGCAAGCAAAACTGAAGCAAGCGGAATTGCCTGGTAAAATATAAAGTAGATTCCTACCAACGACATTTTCGGCAATTTTTTTTGAGAAATCCCGACCAATAAATCCTGCTAAAACAAGAGCAATATTCTGGACATCCCCCCGAATCCAGCGCTCCGTTCTAGCTAAAATACTTTGATGCGAGCTAGGAATATGCTCTGTAATAGCTGTGTGTGGCACGAACCCAGCTCTTAAGTAGGCGCCCTCCACCGTGTCATGACTTAGAATGACCTCATCTGGAAGCACCCTACAAACCACATCGTAGACACGGGGGTCGTACATTCCTTTCCCGTTGTATTTTGCTTGACCAAGCCAATCGCATAGAAAATTCCCCACAGGATAAGGTTGACGGTGTGGGACTATAGTGGCACCAGCCAAGGCACGGGAAAAACGCCACCGTGAGGCACTAGATTGCTCAGTGATTAATTGGCACACAGCTATACCGTTACCCGACGCTACGCCTTTACCATCAATACCGGGCGAATTTGAGGGGTGATCCAGCAACCCGGCCAAACGTTGCACTGTGTTAGGTGTTAACTTATTGTCCTCATCAAGGCAAAGTACATATTTAACTTGAATCAACCGATCCAT
>NZ_JBGOFY010000022.1:0-63011 GCF_041520885.1 Xanthomonas sp. NCPPB 2922
CGCGGCTGCGTCTGCAGATGCGTGCGGCGCTGGAAGAAACAGTTTTGCTCTACCGTGGCGGATGACTGGATGGGCGAGGCTTCTTCCATCGGCCACACAAGCAGCCCAAATCTCGTAGGAGCGCCCTTGGGCGAGATGGGCGTTACCGGGAAAAGCCCATCGCGCCCAAGGGCGCTCCTACAAAAGCGGTCGCTGCCTCTGTAGATGCATGCGGCGCTGGGAGAAACAGTTTGCTTTGGCCGTGGCGGATGACTGGATGGGCGAGGCTTCTTCCATCGGCCACACAAGCAACCCTAATCTCTTAGGAGCGCCCTTGAACGCGATAGGCGTTACCGGGAAAGCCCATCGCGCCCAAGGGCGCTCCTACACACGCGCTGCCGCAACGCGTGCTCAACGCAAGACGCGAAAACGCACCTGGGTCCAGGCGCCGTCGCTGGCCATCGCGGTCAGGGTGTGCGTGCCCACTTCCGCAAAATCGCGCTGAAATCCCTGGCGCCCCGCGGTCTGGGCAATCCAGCGGCCGTCCAGCAGCCAGTCGATGCGCGCTTCGCTGCCAAGCGCGCGCAATTGCAGGCGCACCGGGCGTGCGGTGTCGTTGGCGCGGGCCAGCGTGGCGCGATCGGTCAGGCCGTCGATGCGCAGCACGCCACCGCCGGTCATGCGGCCGTCGGGCAGGCAATCGGCAGCCAGTGGCGGCAGCTGTGCGGCAGCGCGCTCGGCAGCGGTGAGCCAGGGTGATACCAGCGCCGGCCAGCGCGCCAGGCTGCGTGCGGCGCGCGGATGCGGCTGGGTACATTCCTGCGACAGCCGCTGGCCGCTGCGTGCGTCCACCTCGTACTGCAGTTGCCCGCTCTGCCACAGCCGCGCATCGCGTTCGGCGAAGGTGGGCGGCACCGCGCCGTCGAGTACGAAGGCCTCGTGGCGGCGCGCGCACAAGTTTGGCGGCGTCTGCGCGGCGGCAGTGCCCAGCGGCCAGCAGATCTCCAGCGCCTGCACGCTGGCCGGCATCGGCATCGGGGCGCTGTCGCCGGCCGCGCGCGGCAAGGCGTCGATCACCTCGAACATCAGCGGTAGCGCGGTGACTGCGCCGTACTGCCCCGGCAATGGCGTGCCATCCGGCCGGCCGACCCACACACCGACCGTATAGCGGCGCGTTCCGCCGATCGCCCAGGCATCGCGGTAGCCGTAGCTGGTGCCGGTCTTCCACGCCACGCCCGGGCGCGCGGTGGTGTCGAAGGTGCCGCTGGCATACCCGGGGCGCGGATTGCTTTGCAGGATCTCGCGCACGATCCACGCCGCGCCCGGCGACATCAGCCGCCGATCGATGCGCGGATCGTCCGGCATATAGCGCACATGCCCGGCAATGCCGCCGCGCTGCAGGGCCGCGAACGCACCCACCAACTCCTGCAACTGCGCACCGGTGCCGCCCAGGATCAAGGCCAGGTTCGGCGTGCTGCCATGCGCGAAGCGCAGCGCAATGCCGGCGTTGGACAAGCGCGCGGCAAAACGCGCCGGGCCGATGCGATCCAGCAAATCCACGGCCGGCACGTTCAACGACAGCCGCAATGCTGTGGCTGCGGCCACCGGGCCGTTGAAGGCCGCATCGAAATTGCCGGGGCGGTAATTGCCGAAGCTCTGCGGCGCATCCACCAGCAGGCTTTCCGAATGGATCACGCCATCGTCCAGCGCCATGCCATACAGGAAAGGCTTGAGCGTGGAACCGGGCGAGCGCCAGGCCTGCACCATGTCCACATGGCCCAACCGCTTGCGGTCGCCAAAACTGGCCGAGCCCACATATGCGCGTGCCTCCATGCTGGTGTTGTCCACCACCAGCAAGGCGGCCGAGGTGCGCTCGGGCAATTGCGAAAAATACGTGGCCACGCGTTCTTCCAGCGTGCGCTGCAGCTCCACGTCGAGCGTGGTGACGATGCGTGCGGCGCGTGGTTGCGCGCTGTGCAGGCGCTGCGCCAACAGCGCTGCATGCAACGGTGGTTTGAGTGAGCGCGTCACCACCGGTTCGATGCGGGCATCGTCCACCTGTGCGCGCGACCACACGCCCAGCTCCACCATGCGGTCGAGCACCTTGTCGCGGGCGCGCTGCGCCGCTTCCGGGTGGCGATCCGGGCGCAGCCGGCTCGGCGACTGCGGCAGTACCGCCAGCAACGCCGCTTCAGCCTGCGACAACGCGGTGGCCGGCTTGCCCAGATAGGCCCAGCTGGCCGCTTCCACACCTTCGATGGTGCCGCCGTACGGCGCGCGCTCCAGATACAGCGCCAGGATCTGCTGCTTGCTGAGGTGCGCTTCCAATTGCAGCGCGCGCAGCAACTGCTTGGCCTTGCCCCAGGGCGTGCGCGTGTGCGGGTCGAGAATGCGCGCCACCTGCATGGTGAGGGTGGAGCCACCGGAGACGATGCGCCCGCTGCTGATCCACTGCCCGCCCGCCCGCAGCAGACCCCATGGATTGACGCCCGGATGGCGCCAGAACCAGCGGTCCTCGTAATTCAACAGCGCCTGCAGATACAGCGGCGACACGCTCTGCGGGCTGGCCGGATAACGCCACACGCCATTGCGATCGGCGAACGCGCGCAACGGCGTGCCATCGCGTGCGACCACCAGCGTGGAGGTGTCGCGCGACTTGGGCAGCGGTAGCGGAAAAGCCAGGTCCAGCACCAGCACGGCAGACAACAGTCCCACGGCGCTCCAGCGCAGCCACATCAACCAGCGGCGGTGGCCGCGTTGGGCCACATCATCGGTGCCAGCGACGCGTTCCTGCGTCCTCTCGGTCCTTGCCTGCGCTTGCTGCTGTTCATCCATCCTGCGAAGCATGCAGGGCAAAACACATTTCGGCCACTCTTGCGCGCCGCGCATCGGGTGAGCAGCTCACCTGCGCACTCCTGAATGACGTAATGACGAACGCGCTAGCTTGCAACGTCCGCACGCAGCGAGCGAGACGGCGTTACAAACAGCCGCAGCAATCCCATCGCCAGGAATACGGCAGATAGCCGCAATGCCATGCCGAGCCAGCCACTGGCAGCCGAATCGGACACTGCAAAGACCGTCCAGGCCGCATTGAGCGAGACATGCAGCACCCAGCCGCTCCAGATCGTGTAACCGTCCTGTGCGTCCACAATGGCAAACAGCAGCGCACCGATGCCGGTGATGGCGAAGATCAATAAGGCGTCGCCGCCTCCGCCGCCTGCCCCGAGCCAATGCACGCCGCCGAACACAACCGCCTGCACCAGCGCGGCGATCGCCGGACGCCAGGCCAGTGCGCGGCAGGCAAAGACAAAGCCGAAACCACGAAAGACGATTTCTTCGGCCAACGGAAACAGCAGCGCCAGCCACAGCAGGCCAAGCAGATCGCCGGTGCCGACCGAGGTGGATTGCGTCCACAGCCCAAGCCAGCACGGCAGTGTGGCCAACAGCGTCAGCGCCGGGCCGCGTAAACCGTTCCAACGCAGCCCCAGACGCGCTGCAATCTCGGCTGGCGTACCAGGACGCAGCAAGGCCGCTGCGGCCAACACGACCACCACACTGAGCAAATTGTCGGCAATCCCGCCGCCATAGGGCACGGGAATTTTCGGGATGGGCAAACCAACCGCCTTGGCCACGTCGCGCACCTGCAGCGCGATCAGCAGCACCACCAACCAGACGACATGCGGACTGAATTTGCGCTGGCGTGTATCGAGCGGCATGCAGACATCCTTGCGTGCAAACAACGCCTGACTATAGCGGCGGCTGCAGGGTCCCCGCAGTGCCATGGTCATGCTGTGCGGCGACAGTGCGCATCCGTCGCAAGCCTGCTGCGTGCAGCGAGGTAACGCGGCGCTCAACGCGTCTCCAGCGTCGCGCGATAGCGCAGCAATGCTTCCGGCGCATCGGTCTGGATGATGGAGATGCCGTCGCGGTGCATGCGGCCCCAAACCTTGTCCGGGTCGCGCCCGGCATCGGCATCGCCGCCGTACCCGGCGATAAAGCCTGCCCACAACGAATTGACCATCAGCCGCACGTTGTGCGCCTTGCTCACCGCAACCAGGGCCGGCAATTGCGATGCGGCCATCTTGGGCAGCTCGAACGCCATCGGGCGCGCATTGCGGGTTTGTGCAGTGGCGATCGCGGCCAGATCGGCCGTGCCATGCGCATTGATCAGGATCGGGAAGAAGTGCACCCGGTCGAACGGCTGCATCGCTGCCAGCGGCGGCGTGGCGATGCCGGCTTCGGCCTTGACGATCACCTGGTGCTGCATGCCCGCGCGCGTGACCGCGTCGACCACCTGTACATAGATCGCATCCTTGACGTCGAGATTGAGCAGGATGTGGCCCTTGGCGGCGGCCAGCATCTGCTCCAGCGTGACCACGCGCTGGTCGGTGAGCGGCGCCTGTGCCCCACCCTCGTCGGTGCGCAGCCGCAGCTTCTGCAGATCGGCCAGCGTGAGCTCGGACAGCTTGCCGGTGCCATCAGTGGTGCGGTCCACGGTGGCGTCGTGCAGCATCACCAGTGTGCCGTCTGCGGCGCGGCGCACGTCGGTTTCCATCACGTCCACGCCGATGGCAATACACCGTTGCAAGGCTGCCAGCGAATTCTCCGGCGCGGTGTCGTTGAATCCATGGTCGGGCGCCGCGGCGTGGCAGCCGCGATGCGCCACCACCACGATGCCGCCGTCGGGATTGGTCAGCCGTGCCTGGATCGCGGCAACCCCCACCGGCGCGGCAGTCGCATCGGCGGCAATGGCTGCGCACAGCAGCGCGGCAAAAGAAGCAATAGACTGCAAGGTCATCGTACGGCTCCGTTTGAATGCGTGGGCAACGCGACGCATCCGCCAGGCGGCTGCATCGCGTTGCAGGTGCTTGGATGGCCGCTCACTGCGCGGCCATGGTTGTCTAGAGCGAGGGTGTAAAGCGCAGGCCCACCCAATAGGTGCTGGGCACCGAGTAACTGTCCTTGAGCAGGTTCTGCCCCGGGCCGGTCACGCTGCTGATGCGGCTGTGGGTGAGGTTGCTGACCTGGCCGATCAGGCTGAGCTGCTTGCTGACCGCATACGTCGCGGTGAAATCCAGCTGCGAACGCGGCGACCAGTACAGATCCTGCCAGTCGATGTTGCTGACGATGGCACGCAAGGCCTTGCCCTGCCGGTTGTAGGCGGCACGCAATTCCAGGCCGCCGGTGTTGTAGAACAGCGTGGCGTTGGCGGTGTAGTCCGGCTGGCCGACCAGGTTGTCGAGCTTGCGCTCGCGCTGGTTGACGGTGCTGCCGCTGCCGACGCTATACGGCACGTCCAGGCTGCCATCGAGCAGCGCAAAGTTCGCACTGAAGCCCACGCCGCTGAGCCACGGTGCAATCGGCGCCAGCGTGTTGACGATGCCGTTGAATTCCACGCCACGGATGCGCGCCTTGGCTGCGTTGGCCGGCGTACTGATCAAGGCATTGGCGTAGGTGGTGCCGTCGAAGGTGAAGCTATCGGTGCGCGAGAGCGTAAAGATCTCGTCCTGGATGCGCTTGTCGAACACGGCGGTGGAGGCGAAGGCATCGAAGTCACCCGGCAGCCGCCATTCCAGCGACAGATCCAGGTTGTTGGACACGCGCGGCTTGATGTCGGGGTTGCCGATGGTGACGGTGACGCCCTGCGCGTTCGGGTTGCCGGCGTCGGTCGTGTTGACGAAGCCGATCGAGGTGCGGGCTGCGTACGCATCGTACGGCGGGCGGCCAAGTGTGCGGCTGGCGCCGACGCGCAGGTCCAGTGCGTCGGTCAGGTGGTAAGTCATGATCGCCGAAGGCAGCAGATAGTCGTAATCCGCATTGGTGGGGTTATCGACATACACGTAGCGGTTGCTGGCGGTGTCCAGCTGGCGCTGGCGGCCTACGGTGTTGAGCTTGGTGCTGTCCAAATGCAGGCCGGCCTGCACGTTGAGTCGCTCACTGCGGTAACTCACCAACCCGTAGCTGCCGAAGGTCTTTTCGGTGTGGGTGAAGTTGTCCTGGTTGCTGAAGGCCTGCTGGTCGGTGCTGTTGAACGCGCTCAGCGGCGTTGCCGCCAGCACGCGGTTGGCCTTGTCCGGATCGATGGTGATCAGGTTCAGACCGGCATAGCGCATCGGCGCCCTGCCAGTGCCCGCAACATCGGCCAGGCCGAACGCCGGTGCGCTGGTGTTGGGCTGGTACTCCAAGCGAAAGATGTCGTAAGACGGCTTGTCGGTGGTGTATGAAACGCCCGCGGCAAACCCGATACCGTGATCGCTTTCGCCTTGATTGAAGCCGTAATCAAGCCGACCGGTGAGAATGCGATCGGCTGCAGTGCGCTTATAGTCCGGCCGCCAGTACGACAGGCTGTAGTTATCCAGATTGTTGTAGGCCTGCGGCGATACCCCGAAGCGCTGATCGAAGCCGGAGGTGTCGTAATTGAACGCATAGTTGGGTGTGGCATTGACGGTCACGCCGCTACCGGTCTGCCCCACTGGTACCGCTGCCGGCCGAATGATGCCGGTGGCGTACTTGATCATGCGGATCGGCTCGTCGTAGGTCGCATCCGACCACGAACCCCGTGCAGAAAACTGCTGCCGATCGGTGGGCCGCCAGATGCTGCCCAGCTGCGCCACCTTGGTGCGCGTGGTGACGATCTGGTTGGAGTACCCCACCTCGATATCGCCGCCGGGATAGCTGCCCGAGGTCGCGGTCTGGTTGAACACCTGGCCACGGTTGCGCGGGTCGATGATGACCTCGTTGCGCTCCATGTCGTCCTTGAAATAGTAGTACCCGGCCATGGCGTAGGCCTCGAAGGCCGCACTCGGGCGCGCTTCAAACTTGCCGGTGACGCCATAGCGGTCGCGCTGGTTCTGCACGTACCAGTACTTATCCTGCTGCGGCACCGCCCAACCATTGCCGAGATTTGCGCCGGTCTGCAGCACACCGTTGTTGTCGTAGAACCCGTAATGCACCGTGTCGGTGGTCATGTGGGTTTCGGTGTAGCTACTGAGCGTCTGGTAGTTGGCCGAAAGCGTGAAGCCGTATTGCTGTTCGCTGCCGAAGGTGCGGCTGCCGGTGGCATTCAAGCGATACCCAGGGTCGTCCTGGTCGCGCGGCTTGCCGACGTCGTTGGCGTGGCCCAGTGCGGCTTCGGCGCTGAAGAACGGCTTGCCGCCGTTTTCGAACGCACTGCGCGTCTTGAGATTGATCGCACCGCCGGTGGCATTGGGGTCCAGATCCGGTGTAAAGGTCTTGACCACCTGCAACTCGCTGACCATCGAGGCCGGCAGCAGATCCAACCGCACGCCGCGGGTGATCGAGCCGAGCGTGCCGTTGGGCGTACCGGGCGAGGCGATGGTGAGCCCATCGATGGTGACGTTGTTGTACGACGGCCCCAGCCCGCGCAGGACCGGCGTGGCGGCTTCATCGCGCGGATGCTCGTTGTCGGTGGCAGGCAACACGGATAAGCCAGGCACGCGACGTAACGCTTCGACAATGGTGCTGTCGGGCAAGGCCCGCACGTCGGTCGCACTGATCACATCGGTGATGTTGGTCGCCGCGCGCTTGCTTTCCACCGCCGCCGCGTTGGCACGCCGCACACCGGTGACCTGCATGGCATCGAGGGTTTGCACGCCTGCGGTGGGACTGGCACTGGCACTGGAACTGGCACTGGCACTGGCACTGGCACTGGAAATGGAACTGGCACTGGCACTGGCGACTTTGCCTATGCCTGTGTCTGAAGCTGCACCTGTGCCTGCACCTATCGCTGTCGCTGTCGCTGTAGCAGCGGTAGCTGTAGCAGACGTAGCGGTAGCGGAGAGATCTTGATTCGATGCCTCGCTTGATGGCCAGGAAGCATTCGCTGCCGCGGCTGGCGTTTCCGCACCGCCTGCATCACCGCTTGCATCTGCAGGCGTTGCCGCCGGCGAGATCGGCGAGCCTTGCCCCGCGGCATTTGAAGCGTCAAGGGTATGTGCCTGCACGCCCGACGAACAGGCCGCGATGGCAAGGGCAAGAACAGAGACGTGCACACGGTACGAATCGGAGCGCTGCATGGAATCCCGGAAATCGCGCGGCAAGGGCGCCGCGTCTGTGCGAAAGCACGCCACCGTAGGCAGCCAGGATGACCTTTGCGTGTCGCGCACATAGCACCAAAAAGACAATGCGAACACCTGTCGCGCAATGCGAAGAACCGTAGGAGCGCGCTTGCGCGCGACGGGCCTTTACCGGGAACGCCTCATCGCGCGCAAGCGCGCTCCTATCGGGGCCTCGCAGATCATGGATAACGGATTTACCCCTTCGCCGCACCGCCGCCACGAAAGCTATCCCGTTTAGCAACAGCAGGACGTAAACCCAACGTAGGAGCGCGCTTGCGCGCGAGAAGCTTTACCGGGAACGCCTCATCGCGCGCAAGCGCGCTCCTACACGGGCCTCGCAGATCATGGATGACGGATTCACCCCTTCGCAGCGCCACCGCCATGAGAGGTGTCTCGTTCAGCCACAGCTGGACGCAAACCCAACGTAGGAGCGCGCTCGCGCGCGAGAAGCTCTCCCGACAACGCCCGCCGCCCAAGCCCGCACTCCGGCGCGGAGTCCGCTGACCCCAATCCAGGGATTGCGCCAATGCAGCCCATCGACCAAGCACGTCAATCTGTTGGCATGACTGATTCCACTTCGCCCGGACATCGCGCCCTTCGCCGCGGCCGCCATTCGCTTGCGGGGCATTGCTACCTGCTCACCACGACAACCCACCAGCGGCAGCGCCTGTTCGACGATCCTCGCCTGGCTGCAAGCGCGTGTGGCGCATTTACCAAAGCAGCGCCCGCAGATGCCACCTTGCTTGCCTGGGTATTGATGCCGGATCACGTTCACTGGCTGCTGCAGTTGGGCCATCACGCGCCGCTGGCGCGGGCGGTGGCGTGCCTGAAGGCTGCGAGCACGCGTGCGGTCAACACGCAGCGTGCTGTGCAGGCGCCCGTCTGGGCCCGCGCTTATCACGACCATGCCGTGCGCCATGACGCGGATCTGCGTGCGGTTGCACGCTATGTCATCGCCAACCCATTGCGTGCCCGGTTGGTGCAGCGCATTGGCGCCTATCCGTTTTGGGATGCGATCTGGCTGGGGTAGAGGCGCGCCTGTGCGGTGAGGCACTTCTGGGAACGCTTCATCGCGCGCGAGCGCGCTCCTACGGTGATTGCGCACGGCTGTACGACCGTGATCGTGGCCTGGCTGGCACCTCCGTTCTGGAACGCGGTCTTATTGGCTTAGAAGCGAGCAGGCGCGCGGTGGAGTTTCCCCCGGGAACGCCTCATCGCGCGCGAGCGCGCTCCTACAGTGATCACTACGGCTGTGCCGCTGATCGTGGCCTCATTGGAACTACGTTTGGAACGCCGGTCTGATTGGCCTGGAAGCGAGCAGGCGCGCGGAGAGGCATTCCCAGGGAAGCCTTACCGCGCGCAAGCGCGCTCCGACCGTGATCCCTTACGGCTGCACCACCGTGATCGTGGCCGGGTTGGTGCGGCCGACACCGCGCAGGTCCGGGCGGTACATGTCTTCCACCAGGGACGGCGGCACGGTGTAGGTGCCCGGGGTGACGGCGCGCACCAGGTAGAACACCTGCGCCTTGCTGCCCGAAGACAACGACAGCGCAGCCACGTAGCGGTCGTCGCGGAACTCTTCGTGCTTGACGTCGGCGGCGCTGGAACGTTCGCTGATGCCGATGCCGTCCACCACCACGTCGGCCCACTGCTTGGCATCGCCCAGGTTGAAGTTCTCGATCTCCAGGCCGGCCGGCAGCAGGTCGGTGAGCAAGGCGTCGCGCATGCTGGTGTTGGCGGTGATGGTGACGCGCACGATCAACGCCTCGCCTTCCTTGAGCGCACGCGGCGTCCACGGCTTGCCGTCGGTGGTGTACCAGGTGCGTTCCACGCTGAGATGGCGGGTGTCCGCTTCCGGTGCGCTGCGCGGGATGCCGGCCACTTCCAGGCTGGCATACATCGGCGCCTCGCCTTGCGGGACGAACTGCACGCCACGTGCCAGCGCGGCGCTGTCGAAGCTACGGCCAAACAGGCGTGCCGGCGCGATCTCCTGCGCCTCCCCACCCACCGTCAACGTGCCCGACACCGTCTTGCCCTGCGCCACCATCAGCGCCTTGCCCAGCCGCGCCAGCGCAACCTGCTCCTGCGTACTCAGCCACAGCGAACCACCACCGCGGCGCGCGTCCAGCGCCTGGCCCAGCGTCACCGCGCGGGTGTCGTACTCCGGCGAGGACAAGCCACGTTCGTGCAGCAGCGCCATCATCAATGCATCGTCGCGGATCGCGCTGCCGTAGTCGCCGAAGTACGGGGGCCGGTCTGCACTGTTCTTGGCGAAGCCGGCCTTGATCGCTGCCTGGCCACGCTTGGTATCGCCCTGCAGCGACAATGCCGCGCCCAGATGCACCAGCGACAACCCGGTCAGCGCCTTGTCGCGCTGGTTGTCGTACAGCGCGCGCAGCGTGCCCAGCGGCGCACGGTTCACGCGCGCCAGTACATAGCCGGACCACGCCTGGTTGGCGAACTTGAGGTTGTCGCGGCGGTCCTGGCCGTAGAACTCGTTACCGCCGGAGAGCAGATCCTCGCTGAGGCGATTGAGCGCCTTCTGCAGCACGTTGTCGGGCACCGCAAACCCGGCGTCCTTGGCATCGAGCAGGAACTCGGCGATGTACGGGGTCAGGCCCGGATTGACGTAACCATCGTCGCCCCACATCGAGAAATGCCCGCTGGCAATCTGCATCGAGGCCAGCCGGCCGAACGCGCCTTCCATGCGCTCGCGGCGGGTGGCCGCATCCAGCCCCTTGGTGCCCAGCGCCCTGGCCGTGGCCTCGTCCAGCAGCAAGGCCGCATAGCCCTTGCTGGTGGTCTGCTCGGCGCAGCCGTACGGATAGTTCAACGCATCCTGCAGCGCACTGGCGAACGGAATCGGCGGCAGCGGGCTGACCAGCATGCGCGCGGTCACCGAGCCGGCCATCAGGCCCTCGGTCAGGCCCGCATCCATGCTCACCGGTGCCAATGGATCCAGCACACGCGTCTGCGTGCGCAGCACCTGCGGCCAACCGGCACGCACCGGCAGGTCGTAGCTGCGGTCGGCCTTGAAGCCGTTGCCGTCCACACGCACGCGCACCTTGGCAACGCTATAGCCTTCGGTGGCGGTGAGCGGAAAGCTCAGCGTCTGCTTGCCATCGGTGGCCAGCTTGACGCTGCGCGCCGCCTCGGCAATGGCCAGCGGGCCGATGCCGTCCACGCGCACGTTGAACTCGCCCGGCTTGCCGGTGAAGTTCTGCACGTCCAGCGTCACCGTGCTGCGGTCGCCCGGCGCCATCACGCGCGGCATGCTGGCTTCGGCCAGGATCGGCGCACGCACGATGGTTTCCATGTCGCGGTTGCCGTAGCGCGTGTCCGAGTACACCAGTGCCGAGACACGCAGCGTGCCATTGAAATCCGGCACCGGCAGCTGCACGCGTGCATTGCCTTTGGCGTCGAGTTTCACCGAGCCGGAGAACAGGTCCACCGTCTGCACGCGTGCGGTCGGGCGCTTGGCCTGTGGCAGCGCTTCCAGGGCCATGTCGCCGCCGAACTTGAGCTTGCCGCTGGCGCCTTCGAAACTTTCGATCACCCGTCCGTAGATGTCGTAGGCATCGGTGCCCAGCCGGCGCTGCGCGAAGAACTGCGCGTTGGCATCGGGCACCGGGAAGCGGGTGATGTTGAGAATGCCCACGTCCACCGCCGAGATGGTGACGTGCGCGGCCTTGCCGGCCAGCTCCGGCACACTCACGGTCACCGGCAACGGTTGTTCCGGGCGCATCTGCTTGGGCGCAGACAGGCCCACCGCCACGCGCCGCGCCTTGCGGTCCATCGGCACGAACGCCACGCCCACCGCGCGTGCGGGGGTGATCTTGCTCGGCGCGCTGCCGCCGCGGAACACCAGCGCGGTCACGTACACGTCGTGCCGTTCCCAGGCCTCGGTGACCGGAATCTCGAAAGTGCTGCCCGGCTTGACGTCGATGTCCTGCACGTACAGCAGCTTGTCGCTTTCCACCAGCAACACACCCTTGCCGGCATGCGGCGGGGTCAGCGTGACCTTGAGCGTGTCGCCGGCACGGTAACCGGTCTTGTCCAGCGCCAGCTTGACCTTGTCCGGGCGCGCGTCCAGGCCGCGGTTCTCGTCATTCCAGCTCCAGCCGGCGCGGAACGGGTAGCGCGTGGTCAGGCCGGTGGCCGGGTCGAACACGTCCAGGCGGTACTCACCCCACTCCACCGGGAAATCGAGCTTGGCATTGCCGCTGCCGACATCGATCGTGCGGGTGTCCTTGTTCTCGAAGCGGCGGGTGAAGTCGTAATCCCAATGGTCGTCGGTGTAGTTCCAGTGGTAGTCGCGCAGTTCGCGCACCAGCGTGGCCTTGAGCCCCTTGGCCGGCTGCGGCTTGCCCTCGGCATCCACGCGGGTGATCTCGAAGCGTGCGTTGCTGTTGGCATCGGCGCCGTCGGTGTCGTCGAACAACGGGCGCACGCCGACCAGCGCCTTGGCCGGCCACAGCACGCGCTTGATGGTGCGGGTCACGGTGCGCCCGCCGGTCTCGTACACACTGCCCGACACCACTGCGGCAATGGTGCTGACCGGCTTGGCTTCGTCCGGCAGGGCGATGTCTTCGCGCAACACGCCATCGCCGCCGAACTCGGTGTCGATCACGTCCTTGGCTTCGCGCGGCAGCTCCAGTGTGGGGTCGCCGAAGAACCAGCCCGGCAACGACTCCAGCGGATGCTGCTCAACGCTCACCGCCAGCTTGGCGGTGAAGCGGTTGCCATCGGCCGGCGCGCCGTACAGATACGCGGCATTGGCGATCAGGGTGAAGGGCTTGCCGGCGCTCAAGGTCTTTTGCGCGGCGTCCAGGTCCAGCTTCATGCGTTCGGGCAGGAACTCTTCCACGCGCACGGTCATGCCCTGCACGGCGTCCTTGCTGCCCGGGTCGGTGCGGAATTCCACCTGCCAGCGGCCGGTCGGCGCATCGGCGGGAATCTGCTGGGTAAATTCGAAATAGCCCTGCTCGCCCGGCTGCAGCTTGGTTTCGCGGAAGGTCTTGCCGTCGGGCTGCTTGAGACGCAGGAACACCGGCTGGCCGCCCTTGGTCGGCCCGCTCGTGGGCTTGCCATCGTTGTCGCGCAGGATCGCCGACACGCGCATGGTCTCGCCGGGGCGATACAGGTCGCGGCCGGCCCAGGCGAACACGTCGAACCAGGCGCCTTCGCGCCCGGCCACGGCAAATTCGCTCAGATCCAGCGCCGGCTGGTTGAACGGCAGCATCGAAATATCGGTCTTGCTGCGCGCCACCAGCACGTGGCTGGCGTCGAGTGTGTAGTTGAGCAACGCATTGCCGTTGGCGTCGGTGCTGCCCTTGAGGAACAGCTCGCCCTTGGCATCGAGGATGCGCAGTTCCACATTCTTGGCCGGCTCACCGCTCTGCAGCGAGGCGGTGTGCACGAACAGCTTGTCCTTGTAGGCGCGCGTGTGCAGGCCGATGTCGCTGACGGTGAAGAAAGCGGTGTCGAATTCGTTTTCGAAGGTGCCGGCGCGCTTCATCACCGCGAAATACAGGCCCGGCTCCTGCAGCTCCGTGATGTCCTGCGTGGGCAGGTAGGTCAGCACACGCTCGTTCTGCTTGCCGCCCAGGATGAAGCGGTTGACGTAGATCGGGTCGGCCAGTTTGGACAGCGGTGCGTTCTCGCTGTATTCGTTTTCCAGGTCCCAGCTGCCGCGTCGGCCGCCGCGCTGGAACTGGTGGAAGAACGCCGGCAGCGACTTCTCGCGCACGCGCAAAAATTCCACATCCACTTCCGGCACGTTCACCGACACCACGGGCAGGCCGCGGCTTTCGCGCGCCGGCAGCACGCTGCCTTGCGAGGCGAAGCCGGCCACCGGCTTCAGCTCACCGGTGTAGACCTTCTGCTTGAGGGGTTTACCCAGGCGGCTGCCATCGGCGGCGAGCAGGTTGGCGGCGATCAGGACGGTGTAGTCCTTGGCCGCTTCCACGTACGGGTAGCGCAGCGTCTTGCCGTCGTCAGACAGCGACCAGCTGCTGTCGCCGTTGCCGACCTTTTCCTCGAAGCGCACCAGCGCATCGAAGTCCTGCGTGCCCACCAGCGGCCGCGAGAACTCCAGCGCCAGCGACAGGCCGTCGCTGGTCTGGTCGGGGTAGGCGCGCGCCAGGCCAAAGCCGGTGATGCCCTGCTTGTCGGCCTTGATCGCCTCGCCACTGGCAGTGGGCAACTGGCCGCTTTCGTTGCGCTTGCACGCCACGCTCCCCAGCGCCACCGTCAGCAACACCACCCACAGCAGCATCCGCCGCACGCCCGACGACGTCATCCCTGATTCCTGCCTGTCCATTCGCGCTACCCCATGACTGAGGCGGCAAGTATAGCGACGTGCTTCACGCCGCCGATGTCCGATATGTGGCCGGTCGCGGACTTGCCGATGGGCGGTGAGCCTGCGCTGCGGTAGATGCGTGGCGATGGCAACGGCGCGTCCGACCCGCGGACGCAGTGGCTTTTTAGCCGCACGTTTTAGATGCAGTCAAAAGCCTGGTTGGTCGAGGGTGCGGTGCCCCCGCCGCTAGCGGGACACGCCGTGAGTCCGTCCATGCAGGCTCAGTAGCGGCATCCATGCCGCTACATGGTCCCGCAATCGGCGAGGACACCGCACCGGAGTGTGAGTTGGTTGCGTTGTTGAAAACATGCACACCGACACTCTCGACCGGATCGCCGCGTGGACAATCAGCTCCACAACGCAACGACATCAACGCCAGCGTCTACAAAGCAACCGGCTCACTGTCTAGCGCGGCGCCCTCGCCGATTGCGGGACCGTTGGCGGCATGGATGCCGCCATCGAGCCCCCAGGGACGGGTTCACGGCGTGTCCCGCGAGCGGTGGGGCGCCGCGCACCCGGCCAACCAGCCTGTGGCTGCGTCCGACAAAGTGCGGCCAACAAAACCACTGCGCTGACCGCCAGGCTGGCGTTCGCCACGACAGGTGGTGACAGCGGCGCGGAGGAACCGGAGTGTACGGGGGTACATGCCGATTCCGAGCACCGGCCGCGCCCGCCTGGCGGCTGCGCAGTCGTTTTGATAGCTGCTCTTAGTGCGACTGCAACAACGTGCGCATGTACATATCGATCAACGCCGGCTTGTCCGCGCGCAGGCAAGCCTGCACGTTCGGCGTGCCGGTGCCTTCGCGCGTGTACCCCTGCGCATCGACTTCCAGATGCAATGGCGTGGTCGGGCATAGCTGCGGTTGCAGCAGCCAGGCCACCGGCACCACGTCGAACAACGTTGGCGTGGCGCTGGCCCAGGGCTGGTCGGTATTGCGCCACTGGTAGTACAGCTGGGTGAGTGCATCGGTCAGGCCATCGCCCTGTGCAAACAGGGCCACGCGCTCGGGTTCTTCCAGCGTGATCTGGGTGGCGTCCAGCGGTAGCAGCACGATCGGCACGCCAGCGGCGAACACCCGTTGTGCGGCGGGTACATCGGCCAGCAGGTTGTACTCCGGCGCCGGTGCGCTGGCCGGGCGGTACGCCGACTTGCCGTAGCCCACCCGCACCGAGCCGCCCATCGCCACGATGCGCTTGAGCTTGGCAAACCCTGCCGGGTCGCGCTGCTGTGCACGTGCCGCATCGGTCATCGGCCCCAGCACCAGCAAGGTCACCTCGCCGGGATGCAGGCGCGCCTGCTGCAGGATCATCGCCGCCGCATCCGGCAGCTTGCCTGGTAGCTGCCCCTTGGCCGCCCAACGCGCCTGGCTGAAGGGAATCGTGCTGGTGGTGCGCTCGCCCACCGCCAACGGAATCTCGCTGCGTCCGGCCTGCTGCAACAGCCGCTGCAGCAACTGCGCGCGCAGCGTGGTATCGCCCCAGGCCGAGGCGATGCCCCGCACCTGCAGTTGCGGGCTGTGCAGCAGCAGGCCCAGCGCGAAGGCGTCGTCGATGTCATCGCCGATATCGGTGGACACCACCACGCGCTCGGCCGCGGCGATGGCCGGCACTGTCTGCGCCTGCGCCGCCGCTGCCTGCACACCGCTGCACGCCAGCATCCCGCACAGGCCCACCGCTATCAGCCACCTGGTTGCCCACCGTTGTCGCATCACCGCACTCCACCACAAAAAAAACCGCCGGCATGATAGCCGGCGGTCTGGATCGCTTACCTCACACCGGCCATCAGAAATTGGCGCGGAACTGTGCACCGACGATGCGTGGGTCGTTGATGAAACCGGTGAGGTTGTTGAAATCGATCGCACCGGTGGCGCGGATCTGGTTGGTGCAGTTGCGGCAGAACACCGACAGCTCGTACGCACCGGCGCCCCAGTTGTAGCCGATCTTCGCGCCACCTTCGACCAACGGCTGGCCGACGAGCTCACGCGAGTCGTACAGGAAGAAGTTCACTTCGCTGCGGTAGGACCAATCGGTGTAGAAGAACAGCTCGCCGTCATCGCCCATCGGGATGCCGTAGCGCAGCGTGGCGTTGGCCATCCACTTGGATGCCTGCGGCAGTGCGTTGCCATCGATGATGGCGTTGCCGGCGGCGTTGAGCGGGTCGGTCACGGTGCAGGTGCGGCACACGCCCACCGACAGGGTCGGGTCTTCGATGCGGGTCCAGTTGTAGGCACCGCCGGCGGTCACACGCAGGTTCTGGGTGATCAGCGCTTCGAAGTCGAATTCCGCACCGCGTGCCTTGGTCTTGTCGGCATTGAGCAGGCGCACATCGTTGGAGGCGCCGCCCACTGCGGTGAGCTGCTGGTTCTTCACCCGGAAGTCGTAGACGTCGAAGCTGATGCGGGCGCGGTTGTCGAACAGGTCGGACTTGATGCCGATCTCGAACG
Source organism: Xanthomonas sp. NCPPB 2922 (assembly GCF_041520885.1). Classification (NCBI taxonomy): domain Bacteria; kingdom Pseudomonadati; phylum Pseudomonadota; class Gammaproteobacteria; order Lysobacterales; family Lysobacteraceae; genus Xanthomonas; species Xanthomonas sp. NCPPB 2922. The sequence continues at coordinate 16,863 of NZ_JBGOFY010000022.1, forward strand.
AATCCACCGTCTCCGGCTCGGCCACGGTCAGCGGTGCGGTGCCCGAAGGCACGCCGAAGCTGGCGCCGCGGAAACCGCGTGCGGCACGTGCGTAGACGTTGACCGCATCGTTGATGGCGAAGGTCGCCGCCACATCGCCGGTGACCTTGGAGTTGTCGGTCTCGCCGCTGGAGGGTTCCACCAGCGTGACGCGGTCCAGCGCCAGCACGTCGAAGGTCTTCTTGTCATAGGTGTAGCGGATGCCGGCGCGCAGGTTCAGGCGGTCGGTGGCGGCATAGTTCAACGAGCCGAACGCTGCCCACGAGGTATTGCGCTGACGGGTCAGCTGGTAGCTGGCCAAATCGCCGCCGCTGAAGGTGTTGTAGGTGTAGTTCTCGCCTTCCACATCGTCATGGAAGTAGTACAGGCCGGCCTGCCAGTTGAGCGGGCCCGCGTACTGCGATTCGGCACGCAGCTCCTGGCTGTACTGGTCCAGGCTCTTGATGCCGCCGGCGGTTTCCACCGGGAACGGGATCGGGCCGGGGCCGGAAGGCGGCGCGAACACTGCACCGAAGCCGCCGTCGATGTCGCCGCGGCTGTAGTACTTGCCGATGCCTTCATAGGCGGTGATCGAGTGCAGCGCGATGTCGCCCAGATCCCAGCTCAGATTGGCGCTGCCGCCGTAGGTCTGCAGTTCCTGGTTGTTGGCGCCGTCGATGGAGGCACGCTCCGGATCGAAGCCATCCACCAGCTGGTTGGTGCCCGGCTGGAAGATGTTGGCGCGGAACAGACGCGCGGTGCCGTCCAGGTGGCGGGCGTGCGCGTTGAACAGCGCGCTGAACGTGTCGCTTCCCTGGTACAGCAGCTGAAGGCGCACGGCAGAGTCGGTATAGCCTTCCAGATCGCGGCCGTCGCGGTTTTCCACCCAGTCGTCGCGGCGTTGGCCCAGCGTGGACAGACGCGCCGCCCAATGCTCGCCCATGGCGATGCTCAGGCCGCTTTCCAGGGTCATGGTGCCGTAGGTGCCGTAGGACAGGCTGGCGTAGCCGTCATTGGCGCCGATGGTCGGCTTGACCGAATTGAACTTGACCACGCCCGCCGGCGTGTTGCGGCCGAACAGCGTGCCCTGCGGGCCGCGCAGCACTTCCAGGCCTTCCAGATCGAAGATCGGGAAGCCCTTGAGGAAAGCGTTTTCCTGCACCACGTCGTCGTACACCAACGACACCGGCTGCGAGGCGTAAGTGTTGAAGTCGGTGTTGCCGTAGCCGCGGATATACACGCGCGGGAACACACGCCCGTTGGAGGATTCGATATTCAGGCTGGGTGCCTTGCCGGCCAGCACCCGGATGTCCGAGCCGCTGGTGGAGATCGCATCCAGGAATTCCGGACGCAACACGCTGGCGGACACCGGCACGTCCTTGGAGTCTTCCGAGCGGCGCTCCACCGTGACCTTGACCGCGTCCAGACGCGCAATGCCGTCATCGCTGGGCGCCTGCTGGGCCGCGGCGTAGAACGGAAGAAGGGAAGCGACGGCAACGGCGAGCGCGCTGACCTGAAGCGACCGGCTGGCTGACATGGGAGGACTCCGGATTCTGGTGACGGGGCGGCCTGGCTTTCATGCCGCGTTGCAACAGAATTAACATGATTTACACAAATATGGCAGGACGCGTGCGAAAAAGTTTTCGGAATTCGAAAGTGCGTTCTAATTAATGCAACAGGGGTGTGCAATTTCCGCACTACAGCCCTCGTTGGCGGCAGCGGGACGACACAGCCGCCGCCGCCCCGGATCAGCGCAACGACGCGGATTTCCGGCCTGTTTTGCTGCGCCGATTACCCGATCCCGGCAGCATCAGCCGGCACCCGTACCCACCCTTCCATCAGCACGCGCGCACTGCGGCTCATCAATGCTTTGGTGACCTGCCACTGCCCACCCACCTGGGTGGCCTCGGCGCCCACGCGCAGGGTGCCGGAGGGGTGGCCGAAGCGCACCGCCGAGCGCGCCGCACCGCCGGCGGCCAGATTGACCAGGGTGCCCGGCACAGCGGCGGCGGTGCCGATCGCCACCGCGGCGGTCCCCATCATGGCGTGGTGCAATTTACCCATCGACATTGCGCGCACCAGCAGATCGACCTCGGCCGCATGCACCGGTTTGCCGCTGGAAGCGGTGTAGTCGGCCGGCGGCGCCACGAAGGCGACTTTCGGGGTGTGCTGGCGCGTGGCCGAATCCTCCACGCGTGCGATCAGGCCCATGCGCACCGCGCCGTGTGCGCGCAGGGTTTCGAACATGGTCAGCGTGCGCGGGTCGCCATTGATGGCGTCCTGCAGCTCGGTGCCGGTGTAGCCCAGGTCGCGCGCGTTGACGAAGATGGTGGGAATGCCGGCGTTGATCAGGGTGGCGTCGATGGTGCCCAGGCCCGGAACCTCCAGCGCATCGATCAGGTTGCCGGTCGGAAACATCGCCCCGCCCTCGCCTTCGGCAGCATCGGCCGGGTCCAGGAATTCCAGTTGCACTTCGGCCGCCGGAAAGGTCACGCCATCCAGTTCGAAGTCGCCGGTTTCCTGCACCTGGCCCGCGCGCATCGGTACGTGCGCCACGATGGTCTTGCCGATGTTGGCCTGCCAGATCCGCACCGTGGCCACGCCATCGCTCGGCACGCGTGCCGCATCGACCAAACCATTGGCAAGCGCAAACGGCCCAACCGCCGCCGACAGATTGCCGCAGTTGCCGCTCCAGTCCACGAAGGCACTGTCGATGGACACCTGCCCGAACAGATAGTCCACATCGTGCCCCGGCCGCGTGCTGGCGCAGACAATCACGCTCTTGCTGGTGCTCGACGTCGCCCCGCCCATGCCATCGATCTGCTTGCCATACGGATCCGGGCTACCGATCACCCGCAGCAACAACGCATCGCGCGCCGGTCCCGGCTGTTGTGCGGCAAGCGGCAGATCCTGCAGGCGGAAGAACACGCCCTTGCTGGTGCCGCCGCGCAGGTAGGTGGCGGGGATGCGGAGTTGGGGCAAATGGGTCATGTCAGCTCGGTGAGGTCGAATTGAGTTGTGTGCATGGACACGTCCGGTGCAGCAGCGCCGCGTGCTTGGCTTGGCGGGGCTGCGTGCCAGGCGTTACGGATGTGCGCTCATCCACGCAGGAATATCGCGTTGCATGTGCAGCACACGCCAGATGACGATGTCGGTTGCGCGCTCGTTGTAAAACAGCAGATGGGGAAACCGCTTGAGCGGCCAGACATGAATCTGCGGCAGCTTCAGCACCACCGCGTGGCGGCTAGAACCGGCCGCCGGATTGCGCATGAGCGTGGTCACCGCCGACTCCAGTGCTTTGGTAAAGGCCAATTCCAGCGCAAGCCCGCCCTCGGCGCCGTACCAGGCGGCGGCCTCGTCGACATCGCGCAGCGCCAAGGGGCGCCAGCGCGCCGGCTTCATTTTCCGGCAGCGCGCTGATGCGCACGCGCGCGCATGCTGTCAAAGAAGTCGGCCTCCATCGCAACAGCAGGCCCGGACTCTGCGCCGTCCAGCAACAGCGCGCGCAGGCTTTGCGCATCACGCTGCATACGGATCAGCTCGCGCAGATATTCGCTGCTCGAGCCGTAAGCATGTTCCAGGACCTGCTGGTCGACAAATTCCTTGAGCTCGTCCGGGAGCGAGATGTTCATGGTGGCCATGCAGCGACCCGATGGCAAAGATTGCCAAAGTGTGCCTCCCGGCAGCGGCATCGGCAAGCCGCTGCGCGAGACGTACTGGCGTATCTTCAGGCAGCCTTGGTTGCTTCCAGAAAATCCTGCGCAAATCGCTGCAGCACGCCGCCCGCCTCGTAGATCGACACTTCTTCTGCGGTATCCAGGCGGCAGGTCACCGGCACCTGCAACTGCTCGCCGTTGCGTCGATGCACCGACAGCGTCAGCGTTGCGCCCGGGGTGCGTTCACCGACTACATCGAACGTCTCGCTGCCATCGATACCCAGCGTCTTGCGGTCGGTCCCCGGCTTGAACTCCAGCGGCAACACGCCCATGCCGATCAGATTGGTGCGGTGAATCCGCTCGAACCCTTCGGCCACGATCGCCTCCACACCGGCCAGCCGCACACCCTTGGCCGCCCAATCGCGCGACGAGCCCTGCCCGTAATCGGCACCGGCAATGATGATCAACGGCTGCTTGCGCTGCATGTAGGTTTCGATCGCCTCCCACATGCGCAGCACCTGCCCTTCCGGCTCCAGCCGTGCCAGCGAACCGGCCATGACCTGGCCATCGACCACCACCATTTCATTCACCAGCTTGGGGTTGGCAAAGGTCGCCCGCTGCGCGGTGAGATGGTCGCCGCGATGGGTGGCGTAGGAATTGAAGTCTTCTTCCGGCACGCCCATCTGGGTGAGGTATTCACCGGCCGCACTGCTGGCGAGAATCGCATTGGACGGCGACAGATGATCGGTGGTGATGTTGTCGCCCAACACCGCCAGCGGGCGCATGCCCCGCAAGGTGCGCGCACCTGCCAGCGCGCCCTCCCAATACGGTGGGCGGCGGATGTAGGTGCTCTGCGCGCGCCAGTCGTACAACGGGCTGACGCGTGCACCCTGCAGGCCACTGCGCTTGAACATCGGCTCGTACACGCTGCGGAAATGCTCCGGCTTCACGCTGCGCGCGACCACCGCATCGATCTCCGCATCGCTGGGCCACAGGTCCTTGAGCGTGACCGGCACACCCTCGGCATCCACGCCCAGGACATCCTTCTCGATATCGAAGCGCACAGTGCCGGCGATGGCGTAGGCAATCACCAACGGCGGCGACGCGAGAAAAGCCTGCTTCGCGTACGGGTGGATCCGCCCATCGAAATTGCGGTTACCCGACAACACTGCGGTGGCATACAGGTCGCGTTCGATGATTTCCTGCTGGATCACCGGGTCCAGCGCGCCGCTCATGCCGTTGCAGGTAGTGCAGGCGAACGCCACGATGCCGAAGCCCAGCTGCTCCAGCTCGCCCAGCAAGCCGGCCTCTTCCAGATACAGCTGCACCGCCTTGGAACCGGGTGCCAGCGAACTCTTCACCCATGGTTTGCGCGTAAGACCGCGCGCATTCGCATTGCGCGCCAGCAAGCCGGCGGCGATGACGTTGCGCGGATTGGAGGTATTGGTGCACGAGGTAATCGCCGCGATGATGACCGCACCGTCGGGCATTTGCCCGGGCAGCTGCTCCCACGCAGCGGCAATGCCACGGCTGGCCAGCTCGCTGGTCGCCACGCGCTTGTGCGGGTTCGACGGCCCGGCCATGTTGCGTACCACGCTGGACAGATCGAACTGCAGCACGCGCTCGTAGTGCGCGGTGACCAGATCGTCGGCCCACAAGCCGGTCTGGCGTGCGTAGGTTTCCACCAGCGCAATCTGCGTGTCTTCGCGCCCGGTCAGGCGCAGGTAGTCCAGCGTCTGCTGGTCGATGTAGAACATCGCCGCGGTGGCGCCGAACTCCGGCGTCATATTGGAAATGGTGGCGCGGTCGCCGATGGTCAGCGCACTGGCACCCGCACCGTAGAACTCCAGGTACGCGCCCACCACGCGCTGCTGGCGCAGGAATTCGGTCAGCGCCAGCACGATGTCGGTGGCGGTGATGCCCGGCGCCGGCCGCCCCAGCAACTCCACACCAATGATGTCCGGCAGCCGCATCCACGAAGCGCGGCCCAGCATCACGTTCTCCGCTTCCAGGCCACCAACGCCCACGGCAATCACGCCCAACGCATCCACATGCGGGGTGTGGCTGTCGGTGCCCACGCAGGTATCCGGAAACGCCACGCCGTCCTGCACGTAGATCACCGGCGACATTTTTTCCAGATTGATCTGATGCATGATCCCGTTGCCCGGCGGGATCACTTCCACGTTCTCGAATGCCCGCTTGGTCCATTCGATGAAGTGAAACCGGTCCGCGTTGCGGCGGTCTTCCACGCCACGATTCTTGGCGAAGGCCTGCTTGTCGAAGCCGGCATATTCCACCGCCAGCGAGTGATCCACGATCAACTGCACCGGCACCACTGGATTGACCTGCGCCGGGTCGCCGCCCTGCTCGGCAATGGCATCACGCAAGCCGGCCAGATCCACCAATGCGGTCTGCCCGAGGATGTCGTGACACACCACGCGCGCCGGGAACCACGGGAAATCCAGGTCGCGCTTGCGCTCGATCAACTGCCGCAGATAGGCGTCCACGTATTGCGGATCGGCGCGACGCACCAGGTTTTCGGCATGCACACGCGCGGTGTACGGCAGCGTGGCATACGCACCGGGCTGCAAGGCATCCACAGCGGCGCGGGCATCGAAATAGTCCAACGAGGTGCCCGGCAAGGGCTTGCGGTACGAGTTGTTCATGGCTGGCGACATCACGAAGCGGGCGGGGGCTTTGGAGCGGGAATCGGGAATCGGGAATCGGGAATCGGGAATCGGGAATCGGGAATCGGGTAGAGGCTGCAGGGCTGTGCGGTGTTTGCAAGTACAAAGTTGCGCTGTTTTCCGGCTATCTGCTCAAGAGGCAGGCAACCGGTCAACAGCGCAACCTGCAGTGCCTGCTCAGGCGCGCTGATCCAGCGGCACAAACGCCTGGTCTTCCGGCCCGGTGTAGTTGGCCGAGGGGCGGATGATCTTGCCGTCCACGCGCTGCTCGATGATGTGCGCGCTCCAGCCGGCGGTGCGTGCCAACACGAACAGCGGGGTGAACATCGCCGTCGGCACGCCCATCATGTGGTAGCTCACCGCACTGAACCAATCCAGGTTCGGGAACATCTTCTTGATGTCCCACATCACCGTTTCCAGGCGCTCGGCGATGTCGTACATCTTGCGGCTGCCCTGCTCGTCCGACAGCTCGCGGGCCACGTCCTTGATCACCTTGTTGCGGGGGTCGGACACCGTGTACACCGGGTGGCCGAAGCCGATCACCACTTCCTTGCGCTCCACACGTGCCTTGATGTCGGCCTCGGCCTCATCCGGCGTGTCGTAGCGCTTCTGCACTTCGAATGCCACTTCGTTGGCGCCACCGTGCTTGGGGCCACGCAGCGCGCCGATGCCGCCGGCAATGGCGCTGTACATGTCGCTGCCGGTGCCGGCGATAACGCGGCTCGCGAATGTCGACGCGTTGAACTCATGCTCGGCATACAGGATCAGGCTGGTGTGCATCGCGCGCACCCACGATTCTTTCGGCGCAAATCCATGCAACAGGTGCAGGAAATGCCCACCGATCGAATCGTCGTCGGTCTCTACCTCAATGCGCTTGCCGTTGTGGCTGTAGTGATACCAGTACAGCAGCATCGAGCCCAGGCTGGCCATCAGCTTGTCGGCGATATCGCGCGCACCTGGATGGTTGTGGTCGTCCTTTTCCGGCTGCAGGCAGCCGAGCACGGAAACGCCGGTGCGCATCACATCCATCGGGTGCGCCGAGGGCGGCAGCTGTTCCAGCGCAGTTTTCACCGCCGCCGGCACGCCGCGCAACGAGCGCAGCTTGGCCTTGTAACCACGCAGTTCACCACTGTTGGGGAGCTTGCCGTGCACCAGCAGATACGCGATCTCTTCGAATTCGCTGCTGGTGGCCAGGTCCAGAATGTCGTAACCACGGTAGTGCAGATCGTTGCCGCTGCGCCCCACGGTGCACAGCGCGGTATTGCCGGCGGCGGTGCCGGACAGGGCAACCGATTTCTTCGGCTTGAAACCAGGAATGACGGTGTCGTTCATGCGATGACCTCTTCAGATATGGCGTGTCGCGAAATTACTAACGGGATGGCACCGGCGACGTGCTGCGCAGCGCGATCATGCGCCCTTGCGCGCGAACAAGGCATCCAGCCGCTGTTCGTAATCGTGGTAGCCGATGCGCTCGTACAACTCTTCGCGCGTCTGCATGCTTTCCAGCACGGCGTTCTGATGCCCATCGCGGCGAATTGCGGTGTACACCGCTTCGGCGGCCTTGTTGGCAGCGCGGAAGGCAGACAGCGGGAACAACTGGATCGCCACGCCGGCCTGTGCAAGTTGGTCGCGCGTGAACAGCGGCGTCTTGCCGAATTCGGTGATGTTGGCCAGCACCGGCACGCGCACCGCATCAACGAAGCGCTGGTAGGTCTCCAGGTCATAGGCGGCCTCGGCAAAGATGCCATCCGCGCCCGCCTCCACGCAGGCAATGGCGCGTTCGATCGCCGCATCCACGCCTTCCATCTGGATCGCGTCGGTTCGCGCAATCAGGAAGAACGCCGGATCGGTCTTGGCATCGGCCGCTGCCTTGACCCGATCCACCATCTCGCCCTGGCTGACGATCTCCTTGCCCGGGCGATGGCCGCAGCGCTTGGCGCCGACCTGATCTTCGATATGGCAGCCGGCCGCGCCCGCCTTGATCAGCGACTTGATGGTGCGTTCGATATTGAACGCGCTCGGCCCAAAGCCGGTGTCCACATCCACCAGTAGCGGAAGTTCGCAGACATCGGTGATGCGGCGCACATCGATCAGCACGTCTTCCAGGGTGTTGATGCCCAGATCCGGCAAGCCCAACGACCCGGCCGCCACCCCGCCGCCGGAGAGGTAGATGGCCTGATAGCCTGCGCGTTGCGCCAGCAGCGCGTGGTTGGCGTTGATGGCGCCGATCACCTGCAACGGCGATTCGGCGGCCAGGGCTGCGCGGAACCGGGCGCCAGCGGAAGACAGGGGCAAGGACGTCATGGCGATTCCTGAGATGAGATGACTGTAGTAGCGCAAGGTGCGTGCCAACCGTAAGCCATTGATGTGACTGATCGCGTGCGCGCATAGCGTTGCATCAATGAAACATACGGAGCACAATGCAACATCACTGAAACGCCAGCGAATCATGGCCCACTCCTCCTTCGTCGCTCCTTTGGATGGCACCCTGCCGGTGATCTGGACGGTCAGCGTGTCGCGCCTGACCGGCCTGCTGGCCGATGTCATTCCCGAGTTCGACCAGCGCGCGCGCATCGAGCAGATCAACCTCGGCTTTGCCGAGGCAGTCGAGGTCATCGGCCAGCGCCTGCGCCGCGAGCGCTGCGACGTGTTGGTGGCTGGCGGCTCCAACGCCGCTTACCTACGCAGCCGATTGCCGCTGCCGCTGGCGCCGATCCAGGCCACCGGCTTCGACCTGATGGAAGCCCTGGCGCGCGCACGCCGCATCGCACCGCGCATCGGCGTGGTCACCCATGCCACCGACGTGCCGTCATTTCAGCCGTTCCAGGACAGCTTCGCGCTGGACATCGCCCACCGCCGCTTCATCACTGCCGAGGACGCGCGCGACTGCATCGCCGACCTGCGTGCCAGCGGCATCCAGGTGATCGTCGGGACCGGCATGGCGATCGACTTCGCCGAACAGGCCGGCCTGCCCGGCGTGTTGTTGTACTCGGCCGACTCGGTGCGCCTGGCGCTCGACCAGGCAATCGCCCTGGCCACCGCGCCCAGCAGCGCAGCCCCCGCTCTGCGCAGCGCCGCACGCCGCACGCGCAACCAACCGGCCGCACTGCTCGGCGAAGACGCCGCCATGGTGCAGGTGCGCGCATTGGTGCAGCTGTACGCGCCGCACGCCAGCACCGTGTTGATCAGCGGAGAGACCGGCACCGGCAAGGAACTGGTCGCGCGCCAGGTGCACGCCGGCAGCCGCCGCCGGGGCCGGTTCGTGGCGATCAACTGCGGCGCGATCACCGAGTCGCTGCTGGAAGCGGAACTGTTCGGCTACAGCGATGGCGCCTTCACCGGCGCGCGGCGCGGCGGCCATACCGGGCTGATCGAAGCAGCGCAGGACGGCACCATTTTTCTGGATGAAATCGGCGAACTCCCATTGCCGCTGCAGACCCGCCTGCTGCGTGTCCTGGAAGAACGCGAAGTGCTGCGCGTTGGCGCCACCGTGCCGGTACCGGTCGATGTGCGCGTGGTGGCGGCCAGCCTGCAGCCGCTGCAGGCACTCGTCGACCAGGGCCGCTTCCGCCGCGACCTGTTCTATCGCCTGGCCGCGTTGCGCATCGCACTGCCGCCACTACGGAATCGCCCCGACGACATCGCCTTATTACTTACGCACTACGCGCAACACGGCAGCGAGATGGCATTGCCACTCTCGCCCGCTGCGCTGCAGCGACTGCAACGCCACGCCTGGCCCGGCAATGTGCGCGAACTGCGTAACCTGGTCGAGCGTCTGTGCATCCATTGGAAGGCGCAAGCGCAGGGCCAGGTGAGTCTGGCCCAGCTCGAGGCCTGGGCTCCGGAGCTGGCCGATGCCATCACGCCGGCCGCCTACGATTCCACATCCGCCGACGCAGCCAGCTCGCGCGCGCAACTCACCGCAACATTGGTACGTGCGGCACTGGAACGTGCGCAGGGCAACCGCGCGGCCGCAGCCAAAGCGCTGGGCGTCTCGCGCACCACCCTCTGGCGCTGGATGCAGGCCCAGGGGCTAGCTTCTTCGCAGTGACCGGCGCACACGCGCGCTTGAGTACTAGCGCTAGAACAGATCGCCGCGGCACGGCTTTCGCGACTGACGCAGCACCTGTGCCCGCAGGCACGCACTACTTGACCGGTGTGTACTCGGACTCGCCGGTGCTCAGGTTGCCGGTCGACTGATCGATGGCGTAGTTGATCGTGCCCACGCCATTGGAAACCTGCAGCACATCGCCACGCAGTACCGCCGGATGGTTCTTGGTCTTCACCCCGTTGCCGAACAGCTCGGGCCGGGTATCGCGAATGATGAAGCTTTCGCCGTTGTGCTCGATGCTCAACACGTTCTTCGGCGCCTTGGCGTTGACCCACTTGCCCACGAATTCCTCGCCCATGTCTTTGGCGCAACCGGCCAGCAGGAGCAGGCTCGCAGCCAATGCAGTTCCAAGCAGCGTCTTCATCGCCACTCCTTCGTTGAATCCAGGGCCGAGCAGGATGGCGGTTCTCCCACGGGCCTGCAATAAGCAGACGCCACCGCAATCCCATTGCGGCCGGCTGGGATTCACCGGCCTGGCAAAAAGGTGACGCACGCCGCGGTGCACGCGTCGAACGCACAGCACACCGCCACAGCGACCGCGCGGCGGCTGGCCGCCGAAGGAGGCGCAGCCTCAGCGCAACGCCAGCTGCAGATCGCCGGGCGCAGGCGGCATCACCAGATCGGCCGTGTCCAGCAGGCTCTGTGCCGACGCGGCTGCAGCGGCCAGATCGCCGAAGCGCCCGCCCAGCTCGCCGACGGTGTAATGGCGCATCACCGCACCCTGCTCGCTGACGCGCACCTCATCCACCGGAAACCGGCGTGTTCCAGCCACCATCATTCGACTTTGCGTACGCATGGGTCTGTCTCCGTCGAGTACCGCGTCATGGTCGCTGCGCCGCGGCCGGACTGTCGGGGAGATGCCTGCAAGTGAACTGATCGTTCCCATCGCAGCGCTTCGCCCCCACCCCATCCGCACCGCCGCTGCATCTGCGCGCTACCTTCCGCGCACCACCGCTACCGGCAGGTGAAAAACCTCTTACACGCGGGTGTACGTCGCGCGTGCATGTAACGCGCCGACGCAATCGGCAATGCACTGCGCTGACCGAGCGCCCTGAAACGACAAAGGCCACCGCAAGGGTGGCCTGGTCTTCGACGTCATGGTGGGCGGTACAGGGATCGAACCTGTGACCCTTGCCGTGTGAAGGCAATGCTCTACCGCTGAGCTAACCGCCCGGTGACGCGAGCCGCACATTATAGGGCAGCGGCGGAGATCGTCAATAGTTGTTTACCGCGTGGCGCAACGCACTGAAACCGCCGTGCCGCCGCCCCACGATCACCACGCGCATGCAGCGCACCTGTGGCCCAGTCTTGCGCTCGCCGCGCGCCATCGGCCGCGGCAATTGCCTGCCTTACATCGTGTGGGTCGGCTTGTCGGAGGTGGTCAAACCGGCCAGCAGCGTTTCGATCTTGTTGCGCACCGCCTCGCCTTCCGGGCCGTCCGGAAACTGCACGCCGATACCAGCCGCGCGGTTGCCCTGCGCGCCCGCAGGCGTGGTCCACACCACCTTGCCGGCGACCGGGAGACGCTCGCTGGAATCGGGCAGCGTCAACAGCAGAAATACCTCATCGCCGAGCATGTAGCGCTTGGGGGTCGGCACGAAGATGCCGCCACTTTTCACGAACGGCATGTAGGCGCTGTACAGCGCGGCCTTGTCCTTCAACGCCAGCGACAAAATGCCTTGGCGTGCATTCATTGCACTCATCGAGTTCCCCTAGAACGGGCCGGGCGCTCTCCCTCGCGCCAGGCCAGCAACAATTCCGCCACCGCCAGATCGGCGCGGACGGTGGTGCGCAACAAATCACGGGTGCGATTGGCGGCGTCGAACCAGGTCGCCAGCTTGTGCAACCGTGATGGATCGGTCAAGCCGGCCGATGCCTGCGCCAACGCCAGGTCGGCGGCATGCCGCAGACGCTGGTCGGCCTGGCCATCGTTGGTCCAGCGCTGCGCCACGTCCACCGCGCCGACGCGGCCACTGGCGATCTGCTCCAGGTCCTGCGCCACGGCGCGGCGCACGGCCAGGCCGTCTTCGCGCAGCCACTGGGCGGCAAGCCCGGGATGGCCGCGCGCGGCCTCCAGCGCCTCCTGCGCCGCACGCTCGCTGACGCCTTGGGTCAGCAGCCAGGCCAGCGCTTCGTGGGCCGGCGGCAGTTTGAATTCCAGGCGCTGGCAGCGGCTGCGGATGGTGGCCGGCAAGCGCGCCGGCTGCGCACTGATCAACCACAGGTAGCGGCCTGGCGAGGGTTCTTCCAGCGTCTTGAGCAAGGCATTGCAGGCGGCGCGGTTGATCGCATCGGCCGGGTCGACGATTACCACCTGGGCGATGCCGTACTGCGGCGTCAGCGACAGTTTCTGCGAGATCTCGCGCACCTGTTCAATGACGATCTCGATGCGCAGCTTGTCGCCGGTGCGGTTGGCAATGAACGACACCAGCTGCAGATCCGGATGCGTGCCGGCGGCGATCAGCTGACGGGTGCGCTGCGCCACTGCCGGATCCGGCGCACTGGCCAGCACGTGCTCGGCCAGCGCCAGCGCCACCGCGCGCTTGCCCAGCCCGTCCGGGCCGCAGATCAGCAGGCCATGCCCGAGCCGGCCGGCATCCAGCGCGGCCAGGGTCTGGTCGTAGGCGCGTTGTTGCCAGGGTGAAAACGTAGGCGTCATGGCGTGGGCTCCGGCTGACGGCGGCGCTGCAGATAGCGCGCCACCGCCGCATTGTGTTCGTCCAGCGTGGCCGAAAACGCATGCGCACCGCTGCCATCGCCCACCGCGACGAAGTACAGCGCGTTGCCCGGCGCCGGGCGCACCGCCGCCAGCAGCGCTTCGCGGCCCGGCATGGCGATCGGCGTGGGCGTCAGGCCGGTGCGGGTGTAGGTGTTGTACGGCGTGTCGGTGGTGAGATCGCGGCGGCGGATGTTGCCGTCGTAGCTGCTACCGATGCCGTAGATCACGGTCGGGTCGGTCTGCAGCTTCATGCCCATCTGCAGGCGGCGCACGAACACGCCCGCGATCTGCGGCCGCTCGGTGCCCAGTGCGGTTTCCTTCTCGATGATGGAGGCCAGGATCAACGCCTGTTCGGGCGAGCTCAGCGGCAGTTGCGGGGCGCGCTGTTCCCAGGCCTGCGCCAGCGCCTTGTCCATTGCCGCATGCGCGCGTTTGAGCACGTCCAGGTCGCTGTCGCCGCGCTGGTACAGATACGTTTCGGGCAGGAAGCGCCCCTCCGGATGCTGGCCGGCAACGCCCAGCCGCGCCATCAGTGCGGCATCGTCCAGGCCCGCGATGGTCTGCTGCAGCGGCGTGGCCGTGCCCAGGGCCGCGCGCAGCTGACGAAAGTTCCAGCCTTCCACCAGGGTAAAGCGGTACTGGATCACCCGGCCCTGGCGCATGCGCAATAACAGCGCACGCGGCGACAACGCCGGCGTCAGCGCGTATTCGCCTACCTTGAGCTTGCCGGCCGCATCCACCTGGCGGGCCAGCAACTGCCATTCAAGATCACTGCCCTGCTGCACCCCGGCCTCGCGCAGCTTGCGCAGCGTGGCCTTGAGCGAATCGCCGGGCGCGATGACCACGCTGGGCGTGCTCGCAGTGACCGACGTCTCGGCAAAATGCACGAAGTGCCGCCACGCCACCACGGCCGCGATCGCCAGCAGCGCCGCAAGCAACAGCACCGTCCCCAGCACGGCCAGACATCCGCGTTTGCCAGTCACCGCCACACCCACCTCGTCATTGCTCCAGCGCCGCGCAGGATACCGCGCGCCGGTGATGTGCCGTTGAAGTACTCATGCCGGGTCCAGCGCACGCAGCAGCCCGCGCGCCTTGGCACGGGTTTCGTCCAGTTCCCGCTGCGGGTCCGAGTCCACCACGATGCCAGCACCGGTGCGGAACCGCACCTGGCTGCCGGCCACTTCGGCGGTGCGGATCAGGATGTTCAGATCCATGTCGCCGTCGCGGTTGAGCCAACCGAACGCGCCGGTATAGGCGCCACGCGCGGTCTGTTCCAGCTCGGCAATGATCTGCATGCAGCGCACCTTCGGGCAGCCGGTGATGGTGCCGCCCGGAAATACCGCCGCAATCACCTCGCCAGGGGTGACGCCCTGCCGCAACCGGCCGCGGACATTGCTGACGATGTGATGCACGTGCGCATAGCTCTCCACGCCCATCAGCTCGTCCACCTCCACGCTGCCCGGCGCGCAGATGCGGCCCAGGTCGTTGCGCTCCAGGTCGATCAGCATCACGTGTTCGGCGCGTTCCTTCGGGTGACCGACCAGCTCGCGGATGCGCGCAGCATCATCGTCGCCCGCGAAGCGTGCACGAGTGCCAGCAATCGGCCGGGTCTGCACCACCTGCCCGTGCACCGATACCAACCGCTCCGGCGAAGAACTCACCACCGCGCGCCCGGCCGCCACAAACAGGCCGGAAAACGGCGCCGGATTGGCCGCACGCAGCCGCGCATGCAAGGCGGCAGGGTCGACGGGCCGATCGAACTGCGCCTGCCAGGCGCGCGAGATATTGGCCTGGAACACATCGCCGGCACGCAGATAGTCCAGCACCCGCAGCACCGCATCGGTGAATTGCTCAGGCGGGTCTTCCTGCACCACCGTCGGCGCTGCCCAGGCAGGCAAGGCTGGCAGGCTGGCGCAGGCGGTGATGTCGTCGTCAATCTGCTGCAGCAGGTCTTCGCGCCCCGGCTCGGCCACGGCGAAGCAGCGCCCGTCCATGCGGTCGCGCAGCACTGCCGCCGGCGCCCGCAGGGCCAATGCCGCGGGCGCGGCGTCGCTGCGCATGGGCAGGCGCAGGATCGGCTCGACCTGTGCGGCCACCTCATAGTCCAGCAGCACCGCCCAGCCACCGCGAAACGGCCACGAACGATCGCCCTCGTGCGGCAAGCGCTCGGCCTGCCAGGCTGCATCCAGGGCGTCGAGAAAGCTGCCTTCCAGCAGTTGGCCATCACCGTTGCGGGTGCAGCCGTCCTGGTCCAGACGCAGCTGCGCGCCCTGCGCCAGCAGCAATACATCCCAACGCCCGTGCGCGGTGCCCGACGCGCTGGATTCCAGCAACGCGGGGTACCGCTGCGGTGCCAGGCGATGCAGCGCCAGCAGGTCGATGTCCGCGTGCAGTGGTCGGGTCAGCGTCATCGGCCTGGCTTGGCGTGGAGGGACGGATGCGGCGCTGCGCGCCGGTGACAACCAGCGCGCCGCACACCGCACGGTAAATCAGCAGAAGACACAACGGGCCGAACGCGCGACGCGTTGCAGCCCATCGCGACCCTGCGCCATTGCGGCGCAGGACCAATGGCTCAGATGCGCTTGAACACCAGGGTGCCGTTGGTGCCGCCAAAGCCGAAGCCGTTGGACATCACCGCATCCACCTGCACCTCGCGCGCCACGTTCGGCACGTAGTCCAGATCGCAGCCTTCGCTGGGCTCTTCCAGGTTGATGGTCGGCGGAATGATGCCGGTATGCAGCGCCATCACCGAGAAGATCGCTTCCACGCCGCCGGCCGCGCCGAGCAGGTGGCCGGTCATCGACTTGGTCGAGCTGACCATGGTCTTGTACGCGTGGTCGCCCAGCGCACGCTTCATCGCCATGGTTTCGGCCAGATCGCCCAGCGGCGTGGAGGTGCCGTGCGCGTTGAGGTAGCCGATCTGCTCGGGGTTGAGCTTGGCATCGCGCATCGCCGCGGCCATGCTGCGCGCCGCGCCTTCGCCATCTTCGCTGGGCGCAGTCATGTGGAACGCATCCGAACTGGCACCGAAACCGACCAGCTCTGCATAGATGCGCGCGCCGCGTGCCTTGGCGTGTTCGTACTCTTCCAGCACCAGCACGCCGGCGCCGTCACCCAGCACGAACCCGTCGCGCTGCTTGTCCCACGGACGCGATGCAGCGGTGGGGTCGTCGTTGCGCGTGGACATCGCCTTCATGGCGCAGAACCCGCCCACCGAACTTGGGGACGAACCGCGCTCGGCGCCACCGGCCAGCATCACGTCGGCATCGCCGTGCTGGATCATGCGCATCGCGGTGCCGATCGAATGGTTGGAGGTGGCGCAGGCCGACACGGCCGAGAACGTCGGGCCCTTCAGGCCTTTGATCAGGCTCACCTGGCCCGGCAGCATGTTGATGATGGTGCTGGGCACATAGAACGGCGAAATCTTGCGCGCGCCGCCCTCATGAAATTTGATGGTCTGCTCTTCGATGCCGAGCAGCCCGCCGATGCCGGAGCCCAGAATGGCGCCCACGCGTTCGGCATTGCTTTCATCGATCTCCAGCCCGGAATCGTCCAGCGCCATGAACGAGGCGCCGACACCGTAGTGGATGAACGAATCCATCTTCTTGACGTCCTTGGCGGACACAAACTGGGTGGGATCGAAATTCTTGATCTCGCCGGCGATCTTGGTGGTGAACTGCGAGGCATCGATCTGCGTGATCGGGCCAATGCCCGAACGACCGTGGATGATCCCATCCCAACTGGTGGCCAGATCATTGCCCAGCGGCGACACCATGCCCATGCCGGTAACGACAACACGACGACTCATTGCAGATCTCCTCACCACACGACGGACGGTGCTTGCGGTTTACGGTTGACGCTCAAAAACACAGGGCCGCATCAGCGGCCCCATGGGATGTCTGACGCAGCAGCAGCCAAATGCCCGCCACCGCTGTCAGGAACAACGCATCAGCTCTTGACGTGAGCCTTGACGTAGTCGATCGCCTGCTGGACCGACGTGATCTTCTCAGCTTCTTCGTCCGGGATTTCGCACTCGAACTCTTCTTCCAGCGCCATCACCAGCTCGACGGTGTCCAGCGAGTCGGCACCCAGGTCATCGACGAACGATGCGCTGGTGGTGACTTCCTCTTCCTTGACGCCGAGTTGTTCGACGACGATTTTCTTGACGCGTTCTTCGATGGTGCTCATTGAGATATCGCTCCAGATGGAGTAGTGGTGGTACAAAAAAAACGCCATCGCCGCTGCGATGGCCGCGTTGGATAGTGTAGTGGAAGCGACCGGGCCTTGCATTGCATCACAAATCCCGGCCGATCAGCCACTTAGCGCCTCCCGGCGCCGCACGCTCACGGCATGTACATGCCGCCGTTGACGTGCAGGGTCTCACCAGTGATGTAACGGGCGGTTGGGCCAGCCAGGAATGCCACCGCATTGGCGATGTCGTCCGGCTGCCCCAGATGGCCCAGCGCGATCTGCTGCAGCAACGCCGTCTTGGCATCCTCCGGCAACGCCTTGGTCATGTCGGTATCGATAAAGCCGGGCGCGACCACATTGACAGTGATCCCGCGCGAGCCGATTTCCTTGGCCAGCGACTTGGAAAACGCAATGATGCCGGCCTTGGCCGCCGCGTAGTTGGTCTGGCCCGGATTACCGATCACACCCACCACCGAGGCGATGTTGATGATGCGGCCCTTGCGCGCTTTCATCATGCCGCGCATCACCGCCTTGGAGCTCCTGAAGACACTGGTCAGGTTGGTGTCGATGATCGCCTGCCAATCGTCGTCCTTCATCCGCATCAGCAGGTTGTCGCGGGTGATGCCGGCGTTGTTGACCAGGATCGAGACCGCACCGAACTCCTTGCCGATCGCATCGATCAAGGCATCGACCGCGGCCGCATCGGTGACATTGAGCTCCCGGCCGTGGCCGCCGTTGGCAGCCAGGCGCTCGCCGATGGCAGCGGCCCCGGAGGCGGAAGTGGCCGTGCCGATCACCGTGGCACCCTGGGCGGCCAGCGTATCGGCGATGGCCGCGCCGATGCCGCGGCTGGCACCGGTGACCAGAGCGATCTCGCCCTGCAATGGCTTGCTCATGTTGCTGTTCCTCGAGAGGGGACGTCGCAACCGCAGTTACGAGCGTCGAGGGCCGGCATCACCGGCAAATTGGTCAACTCAGTGCGCCCACGCATCCAGCGCGCCGGCGTAATCGGCCGGCGTCGCGAGCGAACGGGCATCCAGACTCTTGTCGATACGCTTGATCAGCCCGCTCAGCACCTTGCCCGGGCCGCATTCGGCGATCCGGGTGATGCCCTGCGCGGCCAGCGCCTGCACGCAGCCGGTCCACTGCACCGGCAGATACAGCTGCTCGACCAGGGCCTGGCGGATCGCTTCGTGGCCGGCGTGCACCTGCGCGTCGACGTTCTGCACCACCGGAATCTGCGGCGTGCGCCAGGTCAACCCGGCCATCGCCTCACCCAGCTGGTTGGCCGCCTCGCGCATCAGCGGGGTGTGCGACGGCACGCTCACCGCCAGCTTGACCGCCTTGCGCACGCCGCGCTCGGCCAGCAACGCCAGCGCGCGATCCACCGCCGCCGCATCGCCACCGATCACGATCTGACCGGGCGAATTGAAGTTGGCCGGCACCACCACCTGGCTGCCCGAGGCCTCGACACAGACCTCGCGCACCAACGCATCCTCAGCGCCCAGCACCGCGGCCATCGCGCCGACACCGGCGGGCGCCGCTGCCTGCATGAACTGCCCGCGCAGCCGCACCAGGTGGGCACCGTCGTGCAGCGACAAGGCACCGGCAGCGACCAGTGCGGTGTATTCGCCAAGGCTGTGGCCTGCCAGCACCGCCGGCCGCTCGCCGCGCTGCGCGTTCCACAGGCGCCACACCGCCACACCGGCGGCCAGCAACGCCGGCTGGGTGTATTCGGTGCGGTTGAGCATCTCTTCCGGGCCGCCCTGCGACAGGGCCCACAGATCGACGCCGGCGCCATCGGAGGCCTCGACGAAGGTCTCGCGGATCTGCGGATGCAGTTCGGCAAGTTCAGCCAGCATGCCCAGGGACTGCGAGCCCTGGCCGGGAAACACGAAAGCGAGCGTAGATTCGGTCACGCGTTGCTGCCTACAAAAATCGAGCCGGGATAATACGTGCGAAATCGCCCGGCCGTCTGTACTGACGCGTATGCAAGGCCAACGCCCGCATCGCACAGGCGTCTGCCGGCAGGGTCTGAGCAGGTCAATGTCGCCGTTGAGGAGCCAGTCCAGGCACGGCATCGACAGCTTCAACGCGGTGGTCGCGTAGATCGCCGGGCGGCGCGCTGGCGCGTCAGCTGGGCGTGGAAGAGAGGCGGGTCAGATGCGCGAAACGCGCGGTTACTTGACCACCTGGGCGCAGGCAGTCCGCACACGAACGCGCTGTCGCTAAGCATCAGTGGCGTGCCCCTGACAACGCTCTACCCCGCCTGCCCGCAGGCCATCACCCGCAACAGCTTGACCGCCTGAGCCTGCAGCGCGCTGCGCCGGCTACATTCCCCGCAGGGACCGCATCACCGCCACGCTGCGGCGGTGGAGGCAGGACATCCAGGCCCCAGTGGCGTGCGAGAACGTTGCGTGTGTCGATCAAGACTGTGCGGCGGCTGCACTGCGTCAGGGAGACTCACTGACACATCAGCCCGCAATGGCAAGGCTCTTTGCACCAACAGAACCTCAAGCGCAAAAAGACACCGCCGGCAAACGCGGCAGTGCCTGCGCAGATCAGTAGCGCAGCAGCGCCGAGCCCCAGGTAAATCCGCCCCCGAAGGCTTCCAGCAGCAGCAACTGGCCACGCTGCACGCGACCGGAGCGAACCGCTTCGTCCAGCGCGAGCGGCACCGAGGCCGACGAGGTATTGCCATGCCGGTCGACGGTGACCACCACCTGCTCCATCGGCAGATCCAGCCGCTTGGCGGTGGCTTCGATAATGCGCAGATTGGCCTGATGCGGGATCAGCCAGTCCAGGTCGTGCGTGTCCAGGCCATTGGCGGCGAGGGTTTCATCGACCACCGAGTCCAGCGCCTTGACAGCGTACTTGAACACGTCGTTGCCCTTCATCAGCAACGCGCCACCGCCGTTCTTGCCTTCGCCGAAGCCAACAGACACACCGACCGGATCCCACAGCAATTCCTTCTTGCTGCCGTCGGCATGCAGATGGGTGCTGAGGATGCCGGTGTCTTCGTCGGCCTTGAGCACGACCGCGCCCGCACCGTCGCCAAACAGCACGCAGGTGGTGCGATCGGTCCAGTCGACGATCCGGGTCAGCGTTTCGGCGCCAACCACCAGCACGGTCTTGGCGTCGCCACTGCGAACGAACTTGTCGGCCACGCTGAGCGCGTAGACGAAGCCGGAGCAGGCCGCGTTGACGTCGAATGCACCGCATCCGACATTGCCCAGCCGCGCCTGCAACAGGCATGCAGTGGACGGGAAAATCAGGTCCGGGGTGGTGGTGCCGACAACGATCAGGTCGATCTCGTCGGCAGTGACACCGGCCGCTTCCATCGCCTTCAGCGAGGCGAAGTACGCCAGATCGCTGGTGGTCTGGTCGTCGGCAACGATGTGACGTTCACGGATGCCGGTACGCGAGCGGATCCATTCATCGCTGGTGTCGACGATCTTGGACATGTCGTCGTTGGTCAACACCTTTTCGGGCAAATAGCTACCCGTGCCCGCGATTCTGGAGTAGATCCGCTTGCTCATACTGTTCCCTGGTGCAAGAGCCGCGGTAATTGGCGGCTCCGGAAGTATCGAGGGTCACCCGCCTGCAAAACTGCGGCGGGTGCCACGGATCAATCTTCTTGGACGGCCGACGACTTGGTCGTGATCACCTTCTTGCCGCGGTAATAACCGTCAGCGGTGATGTGGTGGCGCAGATGGATCTCGCCGCTGGTCGGGTCGGTCGACAGCTGCTTGGCGGTCAGGGCATCGTGCGAACGACGCTGGCCGCGGCGGGACGGGGTGACTCGGGATTTCTGCACAGCCATGGGATTGCTCCAAACTTAAGTTCGATAACTTTTCTGTTGAGTCGAACAGGACTGTACGCCCGCGCCGACCTGTGTTTCCGCCCTTAACAGCGGCGGTTACTGTTTCTTCAACGCCGCCAGCGCCGCGAACGGACTGGCCTTGTCTTGCTCTTCCTGCGTCGGAACCCACTCGGCCTCGACTGCCTCGCTCCCCGGCGCCATCGGCACCACGGGAACCGCCAGCACCAGCTCGTCCTCCACCAGGTCCACTGCCCGCAGCATGCCGTCGTCTGGCACCAGCAAGGCTTCGTAGTCGGGCGGCAACGCGGCCTCATCAGCCTCGTCGCGGATCAAGCCGAGTCGCTGCCTGATCTGCACCGGATACAGAAAACGCTGCAGGCTGCGCTGGCATTCCAGCGGCAGCGCGACATCGATGCTGAGTTCGACATAGGCGACCTTCAACAGATCATCCTGATCGAACTGAAGCGAATAGACACATTCGCCCTCGGTATCAACCAGGCTTCCCTGAAGACGGGTCATCGCAGATAGCGGGATGCGGCCGTCGAAGCGCCTGCGCGCTGCGACCATCCGCCAAGCATCCAGCATTTCGGGCACGTTCGCGGACATAAGCCGCAGAATGTTAAAGACCCGCCGGGGCCATGTCAAATCTGCCGCCGCTGGGATTGTGGCCCGGCGCCCGGGCCGGCAGACTCCCTTGCCCTCCCTCGCGGTGCGCCCATGATGCCACGCCTGCTCCTGGCCTCCACGTCTGCCTACCGCCGCGAGCTGCTCGGCCGCTTGCACCTGGACTTCGACACGGCCCGCCCCGAGGTGGACGAGCACGCCCTGCCCGGCGAAACGCCGCAGGCGCTTGCGACCCGGCTGGCCAGCGAGAAGGCGCGCGCCGTGGCGGTGCGCTTCCCGGACGCCTGGGTGATCGGCTCAGACCAGGTCGCCGACCTGGACGGCGAGGCACTTGGCAAGCCGGGCACGCTGGAGCAGGCGCGCGCCCAGCTCACGCGCATGTCCGGCCGCACGGTGCGCTTCCAGACCGCCGTCAGCCTGATCGGCCCTGACGGGTTTGCCGCGCACGCGCTGGACCTTACCGACGTCCAGGTGCGGATCCTGCAGCCGCAGGAGATCGAACATTACCTGGCTGCCGAACCGGCGCTGGATTGTGCCGGCAGCTTCAAATGCGAGGGCCTGGGCATCACCTTGTTCGACGCAATCCGCAGCAACGACCCTACCGCCCTGGTCGGCCTGCCGCTGATCGCAGTGGCGCGGTTGCTGCGGCAGGCGGGATTTTCGCTGCCTTGAAGCTGCCTCAGCCCGCCCGGCGCAGCGTGCAAAACTGATACGGATAGACGGTTTGCCCAATGCGTGAGAGCAACGTGCGGCACTGCGCCGGATCCAGCGTCAGCCCGTACGCAACCAGGCGCTGCTGCGCCGCGTCGCGAATGGCCCGATCGGCCGCCGCGATATCCAGCTCCCTGGCCTTGGGCACGACCAACAGGCAGCGGCCGGGCGTGGAAGCAGCCAGCTCGGCGCGCAGACCCCGGGCGATCAGCCAACGCAGGCGTGCGCAGTCCGACTGCGCATCCCACCCGAACTGCTGCGCCCAGCGATTCATGCGATCCACTCGCATCTGCTGTTTGTCGCGCGCCGCACCGAGCATCGCGTAAACCTGCGGGCGTTCGGCCACCAGGGTGCGCACGCGCGCCCGATACGCATCGGTCTCGCTGATGTTGGTTGCGACCCCGATGTAACGGGCCTGCTGCGGCAATAGGGTGACGCGCCATGACTGCGGCTCATCGCCGACCAGCAAGACCGTTGCCCGTGCCGGATCGATGATCTGCGGTTGCGTGACCTCAAACGCCGCGCGCGCCCAGGGCTCGTACCCCCAATCCTTCCAGCCGGCCACCGCCACCAGCGCGCACAGCCCGATCAACCACGCAGCCTTGTGATCGGCACGTTGCGCAAACGCATGCCGGCAACAGATCCACAGCACCACCGGCGCCAGCAATTCCAGCACGACCAGATAGCGGTGGATGCTGAAGATGGCCTGCCACAACACATAGGCCGTGGCCACGAACACCAGCACCACAGTGGCCGAGCGGTCCAGCCCAACCCCGGCAACCCGGCAACGCAGCACAGCGCGCGCCGCCACGATCAGTACCAATGCATACAGCAAGGCCCACAGTGACTGCACCAATCCCAGGTCGCCGATGCGTTGCGGCTTCAACGTAAACAGCAGCGGCCAGAGCAGGTGTTCGCCGAGATTGCGCGGCAGCCAGCGCGTGTCGGCGATCGACACCGGCGCAGCCAATGGGGATTTGAATAGCCCGTTGAACTGCGGGAACAACGGGTTGCCCAGGTGCTGCCAGACCTGCCAGTACCACGGCCCGGCCACCAGCACGAACACACCGCCCGCGACGACGATCACGATGCCCAGCGCCAGCAGCCGTGCCCGCAGGCGCGCGCCATCGCACATCAGCGCCGGCACCAGCGCGAGGGCGTAGAGCGCATTGGTCAACCTGAGCGCGACCGCCAGACCCAGCAACGCGCCTGCACGCCATAGATGGAGGGCGGTTTTGCCCTGCCGCGCACGTGCCTGTGCCTGCAGAACCAGCGCCAGGGCGCCCAACACGGGCAAGGCCGTGGAGGTATCGCCCATGGTGCCGCCGAGTTCGGACAGAAACACGGCGCTGCTCGATCCTGCGGCCACCAGCAGCGGTGTCCATTGCGCACGCCGCGGATGCGCCGAAAGCACCCGCCAGGCAACCGCGGCCACCGGCACGAACACCAGCGCATGCAGTGCACCGAGCAGCACGCCAACCAGTGGCGCGGGAAGGTGCAACATCAAGGCGGCATGCATCGCATCCAGCAGCGGGCTGAAATAGCTTTGCATCTGCGCCGGCGCGAGGTCGGTCGTCAGTCGCCCGTGCAGCCAGGCATCGCCGATATACAAGTGATAGTTGCGCAAGTCCCAGTTGGCGTCCTGGCCGAGGCCGAGCGACACCAGTGCACCGAGCAGCACGATGGCAAGTACGGCGGCGGCACTATGCCGCGGGGAATGGAAACCGAAGCGACGATCCGCCCAGGCGAGCAGGCGTTGGCGGCGCGTCGCTTTCGCTGTCGCTGCACTCGCCCGCATCACGTCCGCTCCTGCGCATGTCTGGATGTAAGCGCTGCCACGCTCGGTTCGGCGAGATAGGCCAGATGCTTGGCCTCGACGAGACCACGGGTCACCGTGTCCAGAATCAGCCCGCACGCCAGCAACAGGAAGCCGAGCAGCATCAGGGCTACGCACAGGATCGCGGTTGGAAAGCGCGGCACCAGGCCTGTTTCCAGATAGGTCTGCAACAACGGCACGGCCAGCACGATCGACAGCGCGGCGCTGAGCAGGAAGCCGATCGAGAAGAACAGCAGCGGACGCTCGGCCTTGAACAACTTCACGATGGTGGTAAGGATCCGCCACCCGTCGCGCCAGGTATTCAACTTGCTCTGCGAACCCTCCGGCCGCACACCGTAGGCGGTGTCGACTTCGGCGACCGGCATGCGCAATTGCAACGCGTGCACCGCCAGTTCGGTTTCGGCTTCGAACCCATGCGCATGCGCGGCAGAGGATTTGACGTAGCGGCGCGAGACACCCGGTAACCCGACAACATGTCTTCGAAACTGTGGCCGAACAGCAGGCCTGCGCAGCGTGTCAGCAGCACATTGCCCAGCCGATGTCCGGGCCGGTACGCGGCCTGCTGTTGATCGCGCCGCGCGCCAACCACCATGTCCAGTTGCTCGCTGAGTAACTTGCGCACCAGCGCTGGCGCGGCAGCCGCGTCATACGTCGCGTCGCCATCAACCAACACATAGATGTCGGCGTCCACATCGGCGAAACCGCGGCGCACCACATTGCCCTTGCCCTGCAGCGCCAAGCACCTGCGCGCCGGCCGCTGTGGCGATCGCCGCGGTGGCATCGCTGGAGTTGTTGTCCAGCACATGGATGGCCGCCTGCGGCAATGCCGCGGCAAAATCACCGACCACTGCGGCAATGGTGGCGGCCTCGTTGCGGCAGGGCACCAGCACAGCGATGCGGATCCCGGCGAAGGTGTCGGGACAATCGGTACTCATCACGTAGGCCAGTATCCGGTCAGGGGGCGGGAATGGTGAATGGTTGCTCCCACCAGTCCTCGACGCTGCCGTCGTGGCCGTGCAGGCGCAAGCCCAACCAATGCGTGCCGGGCGTCAGCGCGCGCGTGTCCAACGTGGCAGTGAAGCCGACGCGGGGATGTTGCGGGTCGGTAGAGATTTTCCAGTACGGGCGCACGTCCAGGGTGGCGCCGTAGTCGGCGCGTCCAGCGGGGCGACCATCGACCAGCAGCTCGACGCGCGACAGACCCACGCCGTCCTTGAAGGCCCAGCCACGCACCTGGATGGTGGCCGTGGCGGCAACGCCCGGCAGCGGCGCATCGATCCACGCCATCGCAGGCGCGATGCAGGGGCCGGGCTGGCGTTGCGCCGGCAGCGCGAACAGCAGGAAGCGCTGATAGCCGTGGTCAGTGGAGACCACCTTGGGCGGCGGCAGTGGCCCGACCATGGCGCAGATGGCGTGGTAGCGCGTGAGCAGGTCGCGGTAGCGCTGATCGCTGGGCGAGAGCACCAGCAGGCGCGGGCCGCTGCGCTCGCCTTGGCTGAGCAGCCCCCACTGGGCCAGTTGCGCCGAGCGGCCATGCTTGTCGTTCAGATCAGCCTGCAGCACTTCGATCTGTGCATCGTGCAATTGGAAGCCGAGCTCGGCGCCTACCTTGAAGTTTTCCGCCAGCACGCGGGTGCCGGGCGGCAGCTGCGTCAGTTCGGTCTTGACCGCGCGCGCCAGGTCTTTCCAGCCGGCAAAATTGCGCGGGTAGTATTTTTCGCCCGCCGCTTGCGCGCGGATCGCCGGCACCGACACCGCCAGGTAATAGCTGTAGGCGCCCAGCATGCCGAGCAGCGCGATCAGCCAGGTGGCACGCCGCAGCGGGCGCGGCCAGCGCATCAGGATCACCGGCGCGGCGACCAGCAGGGCGAGATAGCCCGGCAACGGCCAGTGGAAGCTGATCCGCTCGGCATCGCTGAAGAACCCCAGCACGAAGATCGCCAGCGTGGAAATGCCGCCCAGCAGGCCGAAGTAGCGCCACTGCGCACGCGAGCCGCCACTCCCGGCACGGGTGCCGGCCAGGCTGACCTTGACCATCGCCCAAGCCAGCAATGGCGTCACCAGCGCGGCCTGGATCAGCAAAAACCACAGCCCGGTGATCTGGAACGTCCACGGATGCCGGTCTACCAGCTGAAAGCGCAGGCCCGCCTCGTCATGGTCGGTGTTCCAGAACAGCAGCGGCAGCCAGCTCATGGCGCCTACCGTCAGCGCCATCCAGATGCGTGGGTCGCGCAAGACCGCACGCCCCTGCGGAATGCACAGCAAGGCAATGCAGCCCACTCCGATCACACCGACAAAGCGGTAGTGGCTCAGTGCACCAATGACCAGGCCGATGGCGAGCTCCAGCGCGCTGGTGGCATCGACCTCGCGCAACAGCCGCGCGCCCGCATCCATGCACAGCAGCGCTGCCAATGCCATGGGCACGTCGGGCACCGCCAGGATGCCGAGCGTGGCCGACAGCGGCATCAGCAAGGTCAGGCTGCCGGCCTGCCAGCCCAGCGTGGAGCCGAACCAGCGCGTGGCGATGTGCGCAACCAGCCACGGCAGCAGCGCAGCGATGGCCAGAAACGGCAACCGCAGCGCCAGTAAATGGTGCCCGCCAAGTTCCACGCTCAGGCGCGTCAGCCACGCGGTCATGCCCGGCAGATCCGAGTACGCCGCCGCCAGATGCTGGCCTTCCTGCCAGTAAAACGCCTCGTCCACGAACAGCGGCAGACGCGCGGCAATCAATAGCTTGACGGCCGTCGCCAGTGTCCACAGGATCACGAAGGTGCGATGTGCGCGTTGGTCCCCTGGCATTGCCCTGTGCACTCTTCTTCCACCTACGGATTTGTGATGTCGACACCGCTGCGTTCCACGGAAATGCTAACCGATGCGCTGCGCCAATCGCTGCGGCGCGCACAGGACCAGGTCAATTCGCTGTTGCTGGGCAAGGCGCAGGAAGTGCGCCTGGCGTTCGTGGCACTGCTGTCCGGGGGACATCTGTTGATCGAGGACCTGCCCGGCCTGGGCAAGACCACCCTCGCCCACGCCATGGCGTCCAGCCTGGGCCTGGGGTTTCAGCGCGTGCAGTTCACCTCCGACCTATTGCCGGCCGATGTGCTGGGCGTGTCGGTCTACGACGCGGCCTCGCGGCAGTTCCAGTTTCATCCCGGCCCGGTGTTCACCAACGTGCTGCTGGCCGACGAGATCAACCGCGCGCCGCCGCGCACGCAGAGCTCGCTACTGGAAGCGATGGCCGAGCAGCAAGTCACCCTGGACGGGGTGACACATGCGCTGCCGGAGCCGTTCTTCGTGATCGCCACGCAAAACCCGGTCGATCTGTCGGGCACCTTCCCGCTACCGGATTCGCAACTGGACCGCTTCCTGCTGCGGCTCAGCCTGGGCTACCCCAGTGCCGATGCCGAACGGGCGCTGCTGTCGGGGGTGGATCGCCGCGAGTTGATCGCCCAGGCCGCACCGCAGTTGAGCGATGCCGATGTCGTGGCGCTGCGCGCGGGGGTCAACCACATCCATACCAGCGACGCCTTGATCACCTATGTGCAGGCGCTGCTGCTGCGTAGCCGTCAGCACGCCGGCGTGCGCGTGGGCCTGTCGCCGCGTGCGGGGATTGCGCTGTTGCGCGCAGCCAAGGCCTACGCCCTGCTGCTGGGGCGCGAGCATGTGCTTCCGGAAGACGTGCAGGCGTTGTTCGTGGCGGTCGCCGGGCACCGCCTGGTGCCGGAAGCCGAATCATCGTCCGGGCCGGCGCTGGCCAAGGCGTTGCTGCACAGCGTGCCGGTGGACTGAGCACGTGCGTGCGCACCTGCGTGGCATGGGCCGACGGCTCAGCCTGCTGGCCCGTCCGCGCGGGCCGGAAGCTGTGCCGATCGTGCTGGATCGGCGCCGGATCTATGTGCTGCCCACGCGGTTTGGCCTGTTTCTGGCGGCCTTGCTGATGGCCATGCTGCTCGGCGCGCTGAACTACAACAACAACCCGGCGTTGTTGCTGGCGCTGCTGCTGGCCACTGCCGGCATTGCCAGCAGCATTGTGGCGCACCTGCAATTGTCGGCACTGCGGATCGAAGCGGTCTCCGCCGAACCGGTGGTGGCCGGCGAGCCGCTGCGCATGCGGGTGTCATTGGCCCGCCGTGACACCCGCGCCCGCCGCGGATTGCGCCTGGATCATCTGGAGCACAGCGGTTTTTGCTCGCTCACCGACTACGACAACGCGGACGTGGATCTGCTGGTGCCCACCGTGCGTCGCGGCTGGCAGGACATCGAGCGCATTCGGCTGTCCAGCACCCAACCGCTGGGGCTGGTGCGCGCGTGGTCGTGGGTCTGGCCGGAAACACCGCTGCTGGCCTACCCGGCCCCGGAAGCGCACGGCCCGGCGCTGCCCGATGGCGCCGGCTCGCCCAATCAGACCCGTCTGCATGCGCAAGGCGAGGAGCTGCACCAACTGCGTCCGTACCGGGCCGGCGACGCACCTCGCACGATCTCGTGGAAGCACTCGGCGCGCCGCGATGCGCTGCTGGTACGCGAATACGAGCAGCCGCTGGGCGTGGAAGTGACCCTCGACTGGCGCAGCCTCAGCGCCCTGCCCTACGAACGCCGCATCGCGCGGCTGACGCGCTGGGTCAACCTTGCCGAACGCGATGGCCGCCGCTACCGGCTGCTGCTGCCAAGCCAGCCGCCGCTCGGTCCTGCGCAGGGCCCGTCGCACCATCATCTGTGCCTGCGCGCGTTGGCGTTGCTACCGCATGACTGAGCCTACCGACCCGATCACCCAGGCCAGCCGCGGCTGGGTACTGGCCACCACCTGGCTGGCGCTGGCGCCGCTGCTGCTGCAGTTGCCCGGCCTGCTCGCCGGCACCATCGCCGTCGCCGCGCTGCTGGTCGGCATGATGAGCTGGCGCGGCAGCCTGATGGCACCGGTCCGGTTGCTGTTGGTCATCGCAATGCTGGCGGCGGTGTACTGGCAGATCGGCATGCGCTTCGGGCGCGACACCGGCTGCGCGGTGCTGGCGGCGATGCTGGCGATCAAGGCCTCCGAATTACGCACCCTGCGCGATGCGCGCAGCCTGCTCGGTTTTGCGTTGTTCGCACCGTTTGCCGCATTCCTGCTGGACCAGGGCCCGGCCACCATGGGCCTGGCGTTGCTCGCGGTGCTGAGTGCGCTGCTGTGCATGCAGCGCCTGGCCGACGACGAACACCGCACCGGCACCCCAGGGCTGCGCCTGCAATTGCGCAGCATCGGCAAGCTGGTGGCCATTGGCGTGCCGCTGGCCCTGGCCACGTTCTGGCTGCTGCCACGTTTGAGCTCGCCGCTGTGGGGCGTACCCGAGCGGGCGCTGTCGCGGCCCGGCCTGTCGGACAACATGTCGCCGGGTGAGTGGATCGACCTGATGGCCGATGACAGCCCCGCCCTGCGTGTGCAATTCACCGGCATGGCGCCGCCACCGGAGCAGCGGTACTGGCGCGGCCCGGTGATGTGGGATTTCGATGGCCGCACCTGGCAGCGCGCGCGCTGGACCGGCCGCGCGCAACCGGCCGCCTTCGCCGCCGGGCCGGCAACGTATCGCTACCGCCTGGACTACGAGCCCACTGACCGCCGCCAGCTGGTTGCGCTGGATCTGCCGGTGCAAGGCGTCGCGAACGCCGAACTGTCGCCCGATTACGAATTGTTTGCGCAGCGTCCGTTGAGTGCCCTCACCCGCTGGGACCTGCAGTCCGCGCCGCCGGCACGCTTCGACACCGATCTACCGGCGCCGCTGCGCGCACGCGCATTGGCGCTGCCACCCGGCTTCAATCCACGCACCATCGCCCTGGCCCGCCAGTGGCGTGCCGAAGCGGGTCGTGACGATGCCGCAGTGGTGCAACGCGCGCTGCAATGGATCACGCGCGAATTCGCCTACACGCTCGACACCCCGCTGCTCGGGCGCAACAGCGTCGATGAGTTTCTGTTCCAGCAGAAGGCCGGTTTCTGCGAACACTTCAGCTCGTCGTTTGTGGTGCTGATGCGCGCGGCCGGCATCCCTGCGCGCGTGGTCACCGGCTATGCCGGCGGCACCTACAACGGGCTGGGCAATTACTGGGTCGTGCGGCGCATGGACGCGCATGCGTGGAGCGAGGTGTGGCTGGCCGGCCGTGGCTGGGTGCGCGTGGATCCCACCGCCGCCGTGGCACCGGAACGCATCTACGACACGCTGGAGGATCGCCTGCAGGCAGGTGGCGGCGGTGGCGGCCAGCTGGGCACCTGGGACAGGCTGGGCGAGGTCAGCGACTGGTTGCGTCGCGGCTGGAACGAGCTGGTGCTGTCCTTCGATGCCGACCGCCAGCAGCGGCTGCTGCAACCGTTCGGCATCGACCGCCTGGACACCAACCAGCTCGCGGCCATTTTCGGCGTATTCGCGGTCAGCGCACTGGCCTGGATGGGGTGGCTGCTGGCGCGCGGCGAACGCGAACGCGACCCGCTGCTGCGCGCCTGGCACCGGCTCGGGCGCCGTTACCGCAAGCTCGGCCTGGCCCGCGAACCGCACGAACCGGCCACCACCTGGGCGCAACGTGTGGCACAGCACGATCCCCACACGACACTGTTGGCACTCAGCCAACGTTTCGCTGCGGCGCGCTACGCTGGCGCTGATTCGGACAGCGCCTCTCTCATCAAAGATCTGCAGCAGCATCGCCCGCGAACCGGAGCTTCCTCATGAGTACCCGTTTTCTTCTTCCAGTCATCGCTGTCCTCGGGCTCGCTGCCTGTGCCACGGCGCCCAAGCCGTTGCAAGGCCAGTTCCCCACGGTCAGCCCGAGCGACTCGACCGCCAGTGCACAGGTCGGCACCTCGGTGCGCTGGGGCGGCAAGATCATCCAGACCAAACCGGCCCAGGGCCAGACCTGCTTCGAGCTGATCTCGCGCCCGCTCAACGCCAGCGGCCGCCCGGACCGTAATGCGGTGGATGCCAGCGATGGCCGCTTCCTCGCCTGCCGCGCGGGCTTCTACGACCCGGCGGTGTTCGAGCCAGGTCGCGAAGTGACCTTCATCGGCAAGATCGAAGGCTACGAAACCACCAAGATCGGCGAGTACGACTACAAGCTGCCCAAGGTGGCCGCCGATGTGGTCTACCTGTGGCCGCAGGTGCGCGAGGTCGATGTGGTGCCGGCCTACCCGTACGGCCCCTGGGGCGACCCGTGGGGTCCGTGGGGCCCGCGCTGGGGCGGCGGTTGGGGCCGCGGTTGGTGGTAACCAGCCACTGCTGAGATGACACAAAAACGCCGCTCACAGGGAGCGGCGCTTTTGTGTGTGGCGTCCGATGCAGCAGGATCCTCTGAGCCTAACCATATCCGATCACGGCGTACCGAAACGCCCCAGCGGCGCACCGGCCAGCAGATGCAGATGGATATGGAACACCGTCTGCCCAGCATGCTCGCGGCAGTTCATGACAATGCGGTAACCATCCTGCGCCAGGCCTTGTTCGCGCGCATATGCCGCGGCCGCCAGCGCCAACTTGCCGACCAGCAGCGCCTGCTCCGGCCGTACATCGTCCAGGGTCGGGATCGCATGCACCTTGGGAATGAAGAGCACATGCACCGGCGCTTGCGGTGCGATGTCCTCGAATCCCAGCACCTCGTCGTCTTCATAGACGATGGTGGCGGGAATTTCGCGACGAATGATCTTGCCGAAAATGGTGTCGGTCATAGGAGGGGAATCGAGAATCGGGATTGGGGAATCGCAAGAGCTTACCGCGCGGGCTTCGGACTTTGCTTCTCCGATTCCCCATTCACGACTCACGATTCCCAGCGCTTAAAGCACCTCACTACGCGTGCCGAAGGCATGCGACAACGTGCCGCGATCCACGTACTCCAGCTCGCCGCCCAGCGGCATGCCTTGTGCGAGCCGGCTGGGGCGCACGCTGTGTTGGCGGGCCAGTTGCGCCAGGTAATGCGCGGTGGCCTCGCCCTCGACGGTAGCGTTGGTGGCGATGATCATTTCGGTGACCTCGCCCGCTGCCAAACGCTCGGCCAGGCGGTCCAGGCCCAACTCACGCGGGCCGATACCATCCAGCGGCGACAAACGCCCCTGCAGGATGAAATACACCCCGCGGTAGCCGGTGGCGTGCTCGATCGCCAGGCGATCGGCGGGCGATTCCACCACACACAGCTGCTGCCGATCACGGGCGGAATTGGCGCAGATCGCGCACACCTCCGACTCGGTGAAGTCGCGGCATTGCACGCAATGGCCCACCTTCTCCACCGCATTGGCCAACGCCGCCGCCAGCCGCCGGCCACCCTCGCGCTCACGCTCGAGCACGTGGTACGCCATGCGCTGCGCCGACTTCTGACCCACACCGGGCAGCACCCGGAAGGCTTCGATCAGTTGTTCTAGAAGGGAGGACATGTGCTCGGGAATCGGGAATGGGGATTGGGGAATCGCAAAAGCAAAGGTGCACGTTGCTTCACGATTCCCGACTCCCTACTCCCGATTCCCAGCCTCTCAGAACGGCAGCTTCATGCCGGGCGGCAACTGCATGCCGGCCGTGGCCGAGCCCATGCGCTCCTTGGACTCGGCATCGATCTTGTTGGAGGCATCGTTGAAGGCGGCGGCGATCAGGTCCTCGGCCATCTCCTGGTCGGAGAGGATGCTCGGGTCGATGCGCACCTTGCGGCATTCCTTGGCACCGGTGAGCGTCACGCTGACCATGCCGCCGCCGGCGCTGCCGGTGACTTCCAGCTTGGCCAGTTCTTCCTGGGCGCGCTGCAGGTTTTCCTGCATCTTCTGCGCCTGCTGCATCAGTTGGGCAATATTTCCACGCATGCGGGGTTACTCGTCGTAAGGGCGGATGGAATCGGGAACGACCCGCGCGCCCTGCTGCTGAATCAGCTGCTGCACATTCGGGTCATTCATGAAGGCGGTTTCGGCCGCACTCTGGCGCTCGCCTTTCAGGCGATTGGCGCGCTCGTGCAGGGTCTCGACATCGGCGCTGCCGGTCTCGATCACGATGCGCGGCGTGTTGCCCAACTCTGGCGCCAGCGCCTGCGCAAGATTGGCGATTGAACGTTCGGAGTTGAGATATTCAAAGCCCGGCGCCAGCGCCAGGCGCAGCACGCCGTCGCGATGGCCGATGAAGGCCGCATTGGCAGCGAGCTGGCGCGAGGGGCCGTTCAAGCCACTGCGCGTGACCAGCTCCAGCCATTGCTCGGCATCGGCGATGTGTCCATCGTCGAACGCAGCGGCCGGCGGTGTCACCGGCGCGGGCGCAGACGGCGGAGCAACATGCACCTCCGCATCCATGGCAGCAGGCGCCGCGTCGTCGGCCACGGTCGCAGGCGGCGCCATGGCCGCTTCCGGCGCCATTAACGGCACAGCAGCAGGCACCTCGGCAGTGACACCTTGCGGTGCAGCCTGTGCACGCACCGGTGCGTCGTCCACCGCCCACGGCGGTGTGTCATCCGTGCGCGCAGGCGGCGCTGACGGCGCAGGTTCGGCCGCAGGCGTGGGCAACACCACCACCGGCGATGGCGCGGCAGCGACAGGGGGCGCGGACACCACGGGGGCTGGGCTGACGTCGGCCGCCTTGGCCGATGTCGCCGCCGGTGCAGGTGCGGCGGCCGCAGGCGCCGCCTGCACGCCGGTGGCCGTTCCACGCGTGTTGCTGCCAGCGCTGGCGCCACGTCCATCGTCGCCGCTGCCGGCCGGCACCGCGGCAGCCGGCCGGAACGCGAGCATGCGCAGCACGGCCATTTCAAACCCGGCGCGCGGACTCGGCGCCAGGTACAGATCGCGGCGCCCGTTAAGCGCCATCTGGTACCAGAGCTGCACCACTTCCGGCCGCAGCTGCGCGGCAAAGCCGGTCGGGTCGATGCCATCGCCCACGAACGCCACCGACGGCACCAGCTGCTGCACCTGGATGCGATGCAAGGCCTCCGCCAGCGCCTCCAGCACGCCGCTCCAGTCGGGCGAGAATTCCGCCAACGCGGCAACCACCTTTAACAACTGCGCGCCGTCCCCATCGGACAGCGCCTGCAGCATCGCACCGACCTGGGTGCGGTCGACCGTGCCCAGCATGGTGCGCACCACGTCTTCGCGCAGCGCACCGCCGGCATAGGCGATGGCCTGGTCGAGCAAGGACAGCCCGTCGCGCAGCGAGCCATCGGCCGCCTTGGACAACTGCACGATCGCCGACGGGTCCGACTCGATCTGCTCGGCCGCCAGGATGCGGGTCATCTGGCCCTGGATCTGGTCTTCGTCCAGCCGCTTGAGGTTGAACTGCAGGCAGCGCGACAGCACCGTCACCGGCAGCTTTTGCGGGTCGGTGGTGGCCAGCAGGAATTTCACGTGCTCCGGCGGCTCTTCCAGCGTCTTCAGCAGCGCATTGAACGCTGCCTTGGAGAGCATGTGCACTTCGTCGATCAGGTAGACCTTGAACTTGCCGCGTGAGGGCATGTACTGCGCGTTTTCAATCACTTCGCGCACATCGTCCACGCCGGTGTTGGACGCGGCGTCGATCTCCAGCAGGTCGATATAACGCCCGGCATCGATGTCCAGACAGGCCGGGCACGTGCCGCACGGATCGGCACTGGTGCCGGTCTCGCAGTTCAGCGATTTGGCGAAGATGCGCGCGATGGTGGTCTTGCCCACGCCGCGGGTGCCGGTGAACAGGAACGCGTGGTGCACGCGGCCACTGTCGAGCGCATTGCTGAGCGCGCGGACCACGTGTTCCTGGCCAACGAGTTCGGCAAAACGCTTCGGGCGCCACTTACGGGCGAGAACGAGATAGGACATCGGGAAACCAGCGAACGTTGAACCGATATTGTGCCACGCCGCGCACTCTTGATCGTTCAGCGACGGGCCGTCGGCCGCAGAAACGCACCGGCCGGATCGACAGCGGCGCAGTGCCGGCAGCGTGACGCGCGCAGCGCCAGCTGTCGCTGCGGCATTAGACCTGAAGGGGGGTGGTGTCCCCGCCGGTTGACCTCGGCGCCCGCATCAATCGATACCGTTGCTGCCTTCCGGCCCTGGCGGGATTTTCGATCTAGCGTCGCGAGGGACCGACGGGGCCACCATAAGACGTGGGCCACCGGCGTGGCCCTGGATGTCGGCAACGTGCACAAGCGCGCAGCGCAGACATCATGAAACTGGCGGAGAGAGGGGGAGGTACTGATCCCGATGCAACTTCCTGACTCTCCTACAGCCACGCAAACCAGGAAGGTGTCCTGCCTTGTGTTCCGCCATTGTAGCGGGTCCGACTAGCCCCGGGCTAGTCCGCTGTGCGTTGAGTTCAACTCAGGCGCTCCGGCGGTGCTTTGGATGCGTGCCTCTACCCAGACTGGGCAAGATGAAAGCTCTCCAATTTGCGAGTCTGCGTCGCCATGGGTGAGACAGCGCGGCTGTTACAATGAGCGGCTCACATGGGGCTCTTGACTGCACTGCTAATTCCATTAGGTTGGAGTAATCACCTGTTCAAATTGCTAGCGCATCACTCGGGCCTTCTGGAGATCTTCTGTGACCCTGCGATACATCGGTTCGAAGACTCGTTTGGTTGAGGGCTTGGCACCGCACATTGGTAGATACTCTGGTCGCGGCCGATTCGTTGACGCGTTTTGCGGGATGGGCTCCGTGGCGGCCTCTGCCTCTAGGTTGGGGTGGCCCGTCTTGCTCAATGACCATCTGTCTTATGCGACCATCATGAGTGCAGCGCGGCTTACCTCGCTGGATCAAGTTCCGTTCGCCGGGCTTGGTGGATATGCTTGCGCGGTAAAGAAGCTTAATGAACTCGATGGTCGCCTAGGCTTTGTTTGGAGTGAGTACAGTCCTGCTTCCTTGCAGCATTCGAGGGCGCGGATAGAGCGCCGCTACTTCACAGAGGCCAACGCGGCTCGCATCGATAGTTGCCGTTCGCAGATTTTCGATTGGAGCAAAGAAGGGCTACTAAAGCCGGCCGAAGAGCGGTTGCTGCTGGCGGACATGATGTCGGCTGCCAATCGCGTCGCGAACATTGCAGGGACCTATGGGTGCTTTTTGTCCCGTTGGACCGCGCAAAGCCAAGGAGCATTTGTTCTAAGGCCGCGGGAACTCGCAGAGGTCGGCACGCCTGTAGATGTTTCCGTGGGCGATGTGATGAGCGTCGACGTCTATCCAGAAGACACCGTTTACCTCGACCCGCCATACACGAAACGCCAATATGCCTCCTACTATCACCTGTTAGAGACGATCGTCCATGGTGATGCGCCGATAGTTGAGGGTGTCGCAGGGCTCCGGCCTTGGCAGCACCTAGCATCGGACTTCTGCTACAAACGGAAAGCGCTGGGCGCACTTGTTGCTCTCATCGAGGGCATCAGAGCCCAGCGCGTGCTTCTTTCATACAGTAATGAAGGCCATGTGGATCTGGGCGAGCTAACCGAAAGGCTTGCTGATCTGGGCGCCGTGGCGGTTGAGCCATTGGCGAACATTGGACGGTATCGTCCCAACCAGAAGGCAAGTGCAAAAGCGTCCGAGGTCAGCGAATATCTTGTGATTGTCGAGCCAAAATCGATGGGCTCTGAGAA
Organism: Xanthomonas sp. NCPPB 2922; assembly: GCF_041520885.1. Lineage (NCBI taxonomy): Bacteria > Pseudomonadati > Pseudomonadota > Gammaproteobacteria > Lysobacterales > Lysobacteraceae > Xanthomonas > Xanthomonas sp. NCPPB 2922. The sequence goes on from NZ_JBGOFY010000022.1 coordinate 53,765, forward strand.
AAGAAAAAACGCAACGGCGCGAAAATGAGCTCTCCGGCGACTATTGAACAAGGCCGTCTGCGCGCAGTGGCTGCGCTTGTGCATGCTTTCGCGGTTTCGTTTGAGCGCAACCAAGATGAGGCCAGACTACAGCTCTTGGAATCGGTCGCGGCACGTCTTGGTTCGCATAACGTGTCGGATTTCCAGAAGGCTTTCGGAAGGAAGCTGATTGCCGCCGCTCACGTGTTGGACAACGAGGCAGCCAAGGTTCTAGCCGCCATCCGCAATACGGGCATAGAGCCTGCCTTGGCGCTGAGTGCGCTATCGAGAGAAGATCTCACCGTTGCGCAGCAGCGGAAAACGGGCGCTTACCACACCGACTTTCGGCTGGCCCAGCGCCTGGCCAAGAACATGGCGCCTAGCCTGTCAGTTCGAAGCAAAGTGGTGGATCCAGCATCGGGATCAGGCATCCTTCTTGTGGCCCTGACCCTGGCTGTGTGCGGCAATGACCGCCGCGCGACTGCCCAGTGGCTGCGAAATGGCGTGCATGCGATGGACTTGTCAGAAGCATCATTGCGCGGGGCCACGCTTTCTCTTGCTGCACTGACTGATGACCTGAGTGCCGTGACTGAGATGCGCAGCCGATGGCTTGTTGGCGACAGTTTAGCCGTCGATGCAGCAGCCTGGGAGGCGATGGCGCGCCAGGGATTCGATGCAATCGTGGCCAATCCACCATGGGAGAAGGTTCGGCTAACCAAGCACGAATTCCTCCTAGATCGGGGAGCTGGTCGACATTACGGTGCCGATGTTGAGCACTTGGACCGCGAGGCCTTCGAGACCTCAGCTGGTCAAGTTCGATCGTATGCGGAATTCCTGGCACGCAGATTTCCCCTTTTGTTACGTGGAGAGCCAGATCTCTACGCCGCCTTTATGGCGCTCTACTTGAACCTTCTGAAACCCGGCGGCCGCGCTTGTGTTTTGGTTCCAGGAGGCCTGATTCGTTCCCAGGGCACCCAAGCGCTGAGAGAAGCATTGTTTGACCGCGCGATGCGTTTGGAAATTGCTGTTTTCGACAACCGTGCTCGGTTTTTTGGCATTGATACAAGATTCAAGTTCTTGGCACTGGATTTCATCCAGCACGAAGGTGCACAAGCGAAGGACCCAATAGTGCTGACCCGAGAATCAGGGACCGAATTTGGGACGGAAGTGCTGAGTCGAGTCCGGATAGGCCGCAAGGCCCTTCGTGCAGTGCGCCCGGATCTGAGCTTGCCTGAGGTCCACAGCGCTAGCGGTTGGGCGTTGTTCCAGCGTCTGACCGAGTGTGGGGAACGGATGGACGACCCTCAGTCTCTTTGGTATGCCGAATTTTGCCGGGAGGTCGATATGACCTCTCAGAGGTCGTCCTTTGCGCGCTCAAAAGGCAAGGAACGAGTTGGCGTGATAGAGGGCCGTCACATCCAGCAGCACCGGTTCGGTGCGAAAGCTTATGTGGCTGGCACGGGGCGCTCTGCAGTATGGGAGAGCCTCTCTTTGGGTGGGGCGGAAGTGGTGCCGCAGTTCCACATTGCGCGTAAGGATTGCCCGCCCAAAGCTCAGGAGCGGATTCAGTTGCGGAGGGCCGGATTCTGCGATATCGCTGGCCAAACCAACGAACGGTCAATGATGGCTGCGTTGGTAGAGCCAGGATTTGTCTGCGGTAACAAGGTGCCTACCGTATTGTTTCCTAACGATCCTGACGAAGACCGTCTTTTCGTTTGGTTGGCCATCGTCAATAGTTTGACCTTCGATTGGATGCTCAGAAGGGTTCTTACCACCACTATCAACTATTTTGTTCTTCTGAGTATCCCGCTCCCGCCCATCAAGCCAAAAGGTCTCCCATGGAGGCGTTTGGCGGCCGCAGCTCGAGAGCTCCATGCACTTAACCTGGCTCCCCGAACGGCTGAGACTGACCGCACAGCGGCGCAGCTGCGAGTAAAAATTGAGGTCGAGGTGGCCCGTGCCTATGGCGTCACCCTTGCAGAACTTGATCTAATGTCCTCCGATTTCCCGTTGTTGGATAGGGGGCAGCCCGCTTTGGAAAGAGAAGGGCGATCCACTATCACCTGGGATTCTGTGCTCGCCGGCCTGTCCGGCGGGAAGGAACCTTGGCAACGGCGAGTGGTTGCTGCGCAGGCGGTCGGGGCGATCGCCTTTGTGCCTGCTCAGCATTCAGGTCTTGAGCCGGAGGAAGGGGACAGTTATGGAGCAGGGCAAAGCGAGTCAAAGTAAACGGGCAGGAATCGTCCGGGTTTTGTGGAAGGAAATCCTCCCGGGTGACCTCAGAAAGTTTGCGGCTCAGTCTCATGACGCCGATACAGGCGGAGGTGCCCGAGACCTGCGGTTCCGTGGAGATCAGGATCTAAAGGCAATCATCCTAGACATGTTTCCCGTTCAAGAGCATGCGAGCCGTCGTAGGAACAGCGTCGCCACCACAATCACCCGTCACAGGGGTCAGTTCTGCTGGAACTCCGGAAGCGGCGGGACTAAGCAAACCCACTCCGAAGCGGCTTACATTGAGCCGCCGACTAGCGCTCGGGAAGGCGAATGGCGCATTACGCGCGTTCACACCTATGGGGTTTTTCAGGGATCGGTCCCAGCCGTAACAGGGGGCGACCGTGTGCTCCTGCTGCTGATTCAGACCGACGACGGCAACATCTGGCCGCGCTTCACAACTGAGACCTCGCTTCGCAAAGACAAATGGAGCGAAGCGGTGAAGCAGAATATTCTGGGATGTTTGGACAGTAAAAAGTCTGAACGCCGCGCTTCCTATGGCTTCTTTGACCTTCAAAATGGACGCACGCACTGCCATGTTTGATTCCCCCTCTGTAGAGGCTCAAGAAGTCCTAAGGCTCCTGGCGTCCTCGAAGAATGTCCTGTTGTCAGGTCCGCCGGGCGTTGGAAAAACGCGGCTTCTGTCTGAGATTGCGGCCGCGTTCGCGAATGGCAACCTGGGGTCACAGGGGCAACCGATGTTGAGCCACAATGATGATGTGGCCATCCAGGATGCGGAAGAAGCGAAGGTCTTCAGAACGGTTTTTCACCAGAATTCTAAATATCGGGATTTCATCACCGGGCTTGCTCCCGCCATAGGCGAAGGAAAAGCCGGTCAGTTCACCATAGTTGAGGGGACACTTTTCCGCGCCGCGCAGCACGCGCGCCAGGAAGGCAAGTCTTCCCTGCTCGTCATTGATGAAATCAACCGCGGCCCTGCTGTGCAAGTTTTTGGTGGCGCCATGGTGGCGATCGAAGCAGACAAACGCTTGACTCCTGACGGCAAACCTCATGAACTCACGCAGTTCTTCGAGGTGATGGTTCCGTCGTCTGGTTTGATTGAAGAATATGCGCTTCCAGACAGGCTCTTTATTCTTGCGGTTCAGAACCAAGCCGACAGCTCAGTGGAGCCGATGGACATTGCGTTTCTTCGTCGGTTCGAGCCATATAGGCTTGAACCTAACGAAGCGGTTCTGCGCGCCCATTTCCAGATCGTTGGCGGTGAGGCCCGAGTGTTGCCTGAGGTGCCAGAAGCACCAACCGATGTTGCAGAGGCAAGCGTCAGAGCGTGGGTAGCCGTCAACAAAAGGGTATCCATAGGGCGCGGCAAGGATTTTCAGGTTGGGCATGGCGTTCTGATGCCAGCTTGGTCAACGGAGCTTTCGATCAACGAAGCTACGACGTTGCTGGCCAAGGGCTGGGACAAGGTTGTAGCCCATGTTGCTGAGGTCTTCTATGGGGACATCCGTAGCATGGCGATTGCCTTGAACGCGGCTGAGTCCCTTGACTTCGACGGGTCGCCATTGAAGTTGGTTGAGCACATGTTTGGCACCGAGCTTCGATACGCGCTGGAGGGAGATGGCACCTGGACGCGAGATGCTCTGTATTCGGGCCTCCGAAGTATTGCAGGGCTGTAGGGCCAGATGGCTCGATTTTCCATCGTTGAGTATGGGGCGCCGGCAAATCTCCTTCCTTCCATTGCTGCGTCGATGGGTAAGGGGACTGCTGAGACAGCGCGCCACATTTCCGATGCGGGCGCACGGATCGCGCGCCAAGTCAGTCTCAAGAAGCCGCCGATTGAAGTAAGTGGCGCGCTCGTGTCTTCCAGCAAGGTCGCAGGCCTCCTTCACTTGGGGCGATCGTGCGAGCTTGAGATTGCTCCCAAGTTCTTGGGCGATCACGCTGGTGGTGCTGGATGGCGCGAAGACTTTTTTTTCTTAGCCATGCTCTCAAAACACGGACACATTCTAGCCTCCGATCGTATTCGAGCGAACACTGCCGCAGAAAGCGATCTCGATTCGCTGTTGGCTAGAGCGATCACCGAGATGTATTGGGAGCATCACCACCGCCCAATCAGATCCTACAAAAGGACCATCGAGCACGATTTTTTCCTCGACGGTGACGTTGACCCGTTCGACCTGCGTGTCCCTAGTCCATTTGGTTATCCGCAGGAAGTGATCCGCTTCAGCAAGGCCAATCGACACAATGCTGTGATTTGCGCTGCCGCAGGCATCGCTAGCCGACACGTCCGAAATCCAACGTCCAGCGCAGAACTATCAAGAGTAAGGGCACATTTGGGAGCCCAACCTCGGTTGCCCCATGGGCACTTGGTGCAGCAATCAGTGCCCGGACGTTCACGGCGTTGGCAGGCATTGATGGATCTCTCTGTTGACGTGGTCAACGGGTTTGGCATGGGATTCAACGAAGGAGAGGCAAGGGCGCCGGGCTTCATAGTGGGGACATGGCAACTTTGGCAAGACCTGCTCACGATCACTACCCGTCTCGCATTTGGTCCGACCAATGTGCGGGCTGAGCAGCCCCTGGTCTTAGGCAAGCGACTTTATCCAGGAGGAAGAACTGGCAGGCTGAATGTGAGGCCAGATACATCCATTTCTTTGGATGGTTACCGGTTCCATGTCGATGCGAAATACAAAGGCCGCGTTGACCATGGCCGGATGCATGCGGCGGAGTCGGACATTTATGAGGCGATGGCATTTTCTATGGCAAGCGATGGATTGCCGGTGATATTGGCTTACCCGCGGCTCGCTTCTGCGAGATTGCTTCCCGTGGGGACCGTGGAAGTGTTGGAGCAGGTCCGCGTATCTGGCTGTGGGCTGATAGTCGCCATCTCTATCGAGATGCGTGGCATATCTGGGCGCCGTGCCCTTCCACGCTTGGTTAAAGAGATGCGACAGGGCCTGATCAAGCTAGCTGAACTATTGAAATAGTCGGTCGCCGTGGGTTATGGATGTCCTAGCGGGAGTTCATTACAGACCAACAGGAGGGTCTTATGGCAGCAGTGGCAGGTATTTACGGAAACCCAGAGCGTATTCTTTTTAAGACGGTTCCCGCTGGGGACTGGAGAAAGTTCGTTGGTGTGTCCAATGATGATCCCAATGCGGGAGGCGGAGCTCGCGACCTTCGATACAACGGCTTCCGCAACTTCGAGGCTATCGCAAAGGCATTCTTTCCTACTGCCACCCCTGTTTCCCGGGTCAGAGAAGGGGTCGTGACACCGGTGAATGCGTATCCCGGCAAGTTGCTACACGGATTCGGTTCCCAGCAATTTGATGAAGCATCGTTTGAACCCCCTACCACCGCTCGCGAGCTTGAGTGGAGATTTGTCCGCGTGGCGAGCCAAGCTCCACTCAACAATGCTAAGCCTTTAGCGGGGGATGGAGATAAGGACATAATCGTCCTGGTTCAGGAGCAGATTGGAGAAGTCGTTGCTGTTTTTACAACCTTAAATACGCTGCCCGCAGACAATATTTCTGCGTTTATTGCAGCGGTCTGTGCTGCTCCACGGCACCCGAATTCCTCGGCTGCTGGTTTCTTCGATTTGGTCACCGGCGCTCAAGATCACAATTGACTGGCGCTTAGCTAGAAACGGAGGCAACTTCAGCGCCTCCGTTTCTTCTCGCTGCGATTGAGCTAAGAAGCTAGCGTGGCATAAATCACATACAGGAACATTGGGAGTCCGCTCAGCACCGAGGTAACCCAAAAAGCCCCCATCACGGTCAGCGGCGTCATGACCCACCACTGCCACCAGCTGAAGCCACGATCGCGTTGGCGGGCCATGTGAGCCTCGAAAGTATAGATGCGCTCTGCTTTTCGCAAACCTCGCCGAGCCATGAGCGGCCCAACGATGAAGCCGAATGGGCCCAGGAAGAGCAGGCTGAGCGAGAACCACCAGAAGAAGCGGTTGTGCGGAGTCATGACTTTCTTGGGGACTGCACACAGCGCGCCGTCCCCATCGAGTGCACCGACCGACGTTCCAGCCATCGAATTCGATTGGGTCTTCATTTGGCGTAAGCCCTCCAAGCGCCGTCGCTCTTGGTGTAGCGCAGGTTCTTGCTCACGGGAATCGGCACCTGCCGGCCCTCGATGTTGAGCACGGCCTGGCCGCGGGTGTCGCAGCGATAGCCGTCCGCATCCTCCGCTTCCACGCAGCCGGAGAGCTCAAAATTTTGGACCTCAGTGACCTGGCCGGCGCCGCTATCTTTCAGCAACCGGACAAAGGCTTCCTTGGCGTTGTCGGCTGACGGCTTGCCGCCGCAGGCGGTCAGGCCCAAGGCGATGGTCAACGCGACTAGACCAATCCGTGTGTTTTTCATCTCTGTTCCTTTGTTGAGTAATTGGGAGGACAGGCGAAACACGGCTGCCTCACTTGTCGCGGTTCCCGTCGGGCTTGAAGCCTGCGATCCACATGCGGCTGTCCTTGAACGGGGTCAGCAGCCCCGACGGACCCGGGTGCAGATCGGCGGTCTGGATGAGCCCGGAGACCCAAGCGATGCGCAGCGACACGTCCACAGCGCGATCAGCGACCCCAGGACGGCTCACGTTGACCACGAACGGTTGCGCCGGCGGGTTAGGACCGGTCGACCGCTGCGCGCCCGTGTTGGGCTTGCTGGGCAGCACGCGAATGCCGGTCAGGGTGTCCCGGCCTTTCCACAGGGCCGCGCTGTTGAGCTCCGCCGTCTCGCCTAGGTCGTCGGTCTCGGTCAATGCGGCGTCGAAGCAGGTGCGGAAGGTTTCGACGTTTGAGGCGGTCGGACTGGTCCATATGCGGGCCTCTGCCGTCCAGCAGGGCTGGGAGGCGCCCCATTCGGTGAAGGTCAGCGCCACGCGTGGCCAGTCCAGCTTCCCGAGCTGGGCTGCCTGGTGGGTGTCGCCTTTGAAGAGGTTGGGCAGCTTTGCGGCGCCATTGAGAGGCTCGTAAATTGAGCCAGCTCCCTGACTCCCTGCCTTGGTGCCGGCGTTCGGCTGGATGCCGACCATCTGCTTGCCGGTGTCTGCCAGGCCTTTGCCGAGCTGGCGGAAGAAGCCGGGCTTCTGCGCAGGAACATCCTGGGCGTGGGTGGTGAATGGCGAGACGAGCGTCAACGCCAAGAGCGCGGCGAACGCTCCTTGTCCTGAAAGTTCCATGTGGCCTCTGATGGGTGCGGTTCTATCTGCCATATTGGCAGATAAGTGCGTTAGGATGCTACTCGGTGCAGACTTGGGGGTTAGCCCTTAGTTAGATCTCCATGCCCGCATCTCTGCCCACAAGTTCCGTCTTTGGTCGTCGCCTACGTGCGGCCAGGCGCGTGGCGGGCTTGTCGCAAGTCGAACTGGGAGCGCTGCTGGGGATGAACGAGAAAGCTGCCTCGTCACGACTCTCCCGCTACGAGCGGGGGGAGCGGGAACCCGACCATGAGACGTTGGCTGCTTTGAGCAACGCGTTGGGTGTGCCGCCGGCTTACTTTCATGCAGGTTCGGACGTGCTCGCTGAAGTCATCCTTCTTGTAGCGAGGCTTCCTTTGGATCAGCAGAGTGACGTACTTGAGCTACTCAGGCGTCATTTGGCCTGTAGGTGAAAAAGTGTAAGACGGGTTGACACCTCAACATTCCGGCGTTAGATTTTTGGCGTGGCATAGCAGGGGCGAAAGAGTTGCAAAACGTTTTTCAACTTGCTAGAATGCCCAGCTTGAATACACCCCCGTCGTTCCTAGTGGATGAGCGGGTATTAATCTTCGCCGGCGGTGGTAACGCTGTCCGGATTTAATGTTAAAAATCAAGAATGGACGCTTCGGCGTCCATTTTTGTATCCAACTTTGGGGTGAACATGGATCGTTGTGCTGTATTCATTGATGGTGGTTACGTGTCGAAGTTGTTGAGTAACAATTTTGATGGCGCGAGGCTTGACTACAGCAAATTTGTGCAGCACGTCCTGCAAGGGTCTGATTTGCTACGTACGTATTACTACGACTGTCCGCCCTACCAATCTTCTCATCCGACAGTAGATGAAGCTCAGCGGTTTGCTGGAAAAGAGAAGTTTTTCAACGCGCTGTCACGCTTGCCTAGGTTCCAAGTAAGGCAGGGCAAGCTTGAGCGTCGTGGAGCTGCCCCAAACTTCGTCTTCCAGCAGAAGCGAGTGGATATCCTCCTGGGAGTAGACATGGTCGAGCTCGCAGCAACTCGCCAGATTCAGAAAGCTATTCTGATCGCAGGGGACAGTGATTTTGTGCCTGCAATTGAGGCAGTAAAGCGTCACGGGGTGCTTACCGTGCTTTGGCATGGACCTCATATCAGAGGGCCTGGTAACACGGTGCACGACGAACTTTGGGATCAGTTCGACGAACGTTTTGAGATTGACTTGGCGGTAGTGGCCGGGAGCGCCGCTCAGACTGGTCGATGACAGCTTGAGGCAATGCACTGCGCAGCGCTGCGAGCTGCGCATCTTGTGTCCTTAAGCATGTTCAGGCTTCAAGGGTAGAACTTGTTCGGATCAGCGAAGCAATTGGCGAACTGCCCCCGCTGGTAGCGCGGCAAGTCCACGTTGGGCTGATAGAGCTCCAAGGCGTTGATCTGCTTGCTGCGCGTCACCTGGGGCTTCTTGTGGAGGTAGTGCCTGCGCAGCACCTGGACCCGGTCGCGGGGATCGGTGCTGTGGCCGGTGACCAGGGCAATCTCCTTCTCCGGAACGTCCTGGACATCGAGCTCGGTGGCCAGCGTATGGCGGAAGGCATGGAACCCGATGCCTTTGGGGAAGCCGAGGCTCTTCAGGTAGCGCCCAAAGTCCACCACGAACTGTTGGCTGTAACGCGCATTGGTTTCCCCTGTCGTGCGGTTCACCCCAGCAGAGAGCAGCGGGAACAGCCGAGGATGGCCCGTTTCCTTCATGTCCTCCACGAACTCGAGGAAGCCTGCCTCCAGGAGCGGCTTGGCGATGGGGATGATGCGCATGCAGCCCGCGCCT
>NZ_JBGOFY010000023.1:0-59946 GCF_041520885.1 Xanthomonas sp. NCPPB 2922
CCTGCAGTTCATCCATTTGGCCTTCTTGGCACTATTACTCAGAAGATCGTGAACAGGTTCTTAGGACGCGTCGCTAGCACCGCCGACCGCATTCAGGTGAATGCCTGTGCGCCGCTGGTCGATCTTGCAACCGCAGACCACGTGAGGCGGATTGCTGCCGCGGCCTGATCCGAGGTTATTGACGTGATAAATTTCAGCGACACTCTTAGCGCAGGATCAGAGAGATGGCCCTTCACCTTGGGAACTCCCATGGCCGGCAAGTTAACCAAGGACGTAATGCCCTCCCTTGGGCAGCGTTTTTACCAGTTGCGCTGCTGACACTATGCACTTTTCATGCGGGATGTGCCCTCAGCACTCCACGCGATCAGCCAGCCGTAGCGGCTGCAAAGTCCTCCGTTGAAACCAGGAGCAAAGACGTGACGGAACGCCTCAAGCAAGATGTGGATCGTTTGATCGCAACTGACTTCCACGATATCGCAGCACTTAACGCTCAGCTTCAAACGCAACTGGGCCCAGGTGAATCGCAAGATGTGATGGTGATACGGGCCGGTGTAAGTGGTGTGCTGGCTGGTGCAGCCTTGAAGCGCATTGAGCTTCGCAGTAATCAGGATGCCCCTTCGCATGCGACTCTTGTGCTTGACTTTTCGCCGCCTGGGCCGATGTTCGAGGGTATGCCCTCGCCAGATGCTTCCCTCTACCCACCGCGCCCAGACGCGGCCGGCTCGAGCGCTTACTGGTCGATGCAGAGAGAAACGGCAACTGTCATCTTTGGATTGAACCAAGATCAGTCTGGTCTAAGCTACATCACAATCAGCAAGAAATAAGTTGCTGAGTTGGGTTCCCGCAACGGAGTGCATGATGGAAAATATCGACGAGTCGAAGTATCCGCAGCCGCAGCAATCGGTGTCAGGAGCCGCTGCAGTGAAGCCGTCCTCTCCGCTATCGGATCCTTCGGTCACGCCTTTCTTGCAGAGGTCTCCAACACTTCAGGCAGGCCTCGCGCAGCTGAATCGGGACAACATTGGGGTGGTATGGGGGACTGCCGGTGCCGGCACCTATCTCGTTCCTCGCACGCAAGTAGTTATTGACGAAAATGCAGTTGGAAACGGTGCGCGCATCGCTCGGTCGCTATCGCATGAAATTGGACATCATCGATTTTCTGAGCAATCCGATCAGTCCTCCAAGAATGGGTACGTCACGAGCATGCTACACGGCGAAGCTGCAGCAACGCTTAGCAACGCACTAATTCGGCGTGAGATTATAAATAATAAGGGACCGGATATCGGTATCTCTGGAAGCGGTACAAGGCCACAGCAGTACCAGGCAATTGCAGATCAACAAATGTCAGGTCGCATCACGCGCGATGCTGCATTGAACCAGATTGCTCAGGTCTTCAAGACGGAAAAACCTTCTGTTGGTCCAAGTAAGACATATGAACAATATTACGGAGATTACTACGATAAACATATTGCACCGCTGCAACGCAAACAGGGGCGACCGGAACCCGGAGTCGTTGGCGACATCACTACTTCTGATGTGAAGCAGGGTGGACTTGGTCCTGAATCACCCTCGGCGTCACCGAAGACCGCGTTGTTGCCCTCACAGCCAGGCCATGCGGACCACGCGCTGTACCAGCAGATCAAAGGCGGCGTGATGCAGCTCGACGCCCAGCACGGCAAAGAGTGGGACGGGGCCAGCCAGCGCATGACCGCCAGCTTGCTTGCGTTGGCAAAAGAGGAAGGGCTGTCGCGGGTGGACCATGTTGCACTCAACAACCCCACGCCTCAGCTGGCCGGCGGCTAGAAGGTCTTCGTTGTACAAGGCGCGCTCAATGATCCGGCACACCAGCGGGCACATATGCCAACGATAGAAGCCGTGCAGACACCTGAGACCCAGTCGTTCGACCGCCTGCAGGCACTCAACCAGACTCACGCCCAGGCGCGCGAGCAGCAGCAGGCATTGGAACAGTCGCAGCAAGCCGTTTCACAGGCCGGTCCGTCGATGACGCGCTGATATTTTTCAAGAGGAATAGGCAGAGCCAGTCACCGTACCAAGCTTGGCGTGCTGAACACACCGACGGGGTAGGAAGTGTATGCGGATGATGACCGGGTTTCTTTTAGCCCTACCGTTGCTGCTTGGCATCGGCGCCGCGTCGGCTACTAAGGTGCGCCAGTCTGTTGCGTATCCACAAGAGCTTCAGGGCATATGGGACCTAGGCCCTCACGCTTGCAAGCTACCCATGAATCCTGACTCCGATACGCCGATACATATCGAGAAGACCTGGTTGCGTGGCCACGAGCACCAGCAGACGCCCATATCGATCAGGCGTGTTTCTTCTGATCCACATGCTTGGCTGGTTTCCGCTAAGTCGGATATCGCGCCAGATATCATAACTGATGACCTTTACATTCTGAAAGGCGGCTATCTGGTGATCTCTGATGGCAAATCGGTTAGCCAGTATCGTCGCTGTCAGTGAGTTGAATGACAGCACGCTCAAGATGACAGACATGAACACGGGTGACACGATCGCCAACCGATCGCGCAATCCTTGGCCAACTGCAGTAACTAAATGGGATGCAGCGAAGGAACAAACCCAGCAGTAATGGCCAGATGCTTGTGCTTGAAATTCAGCCATCTGGCTCGCGAGTGAGTGTACTCACGCACCTCAGAACCATAGATGACGCACGCAACGGCCATCGGGCGGCAGGTCGTCAAAGCTGTCCAGACCATCGAAGTGGTCGATGGCCAAGTGCGCGACGGCGTCTGGATCGGCGAGCCTGATGTTGACTGCCATGCGCCGGCTTCCGTCGACTTCGAGGCGCAGGCCGCGCCAGCAGATCACGCAGGCGCAGGCAGGGCAGAAGTGAATCTCTAGCGTCGGGTCTTGCTTCCCGGCGCGGACATAGGTTTGCGTTGGCCCGTGTAGCGTTATGCGCCCGTGTTCAATGTCGTACGCCCAGAGTGCGCCGTAGCGCCGGCACAGCGTGCAGTTGCAAGCCGTGACCGCGCCTGGATCACCGGAGAGATGCCAGCCCGCGCTGCCGCAATGGTAGCTACCGCTGAGTGTGTCTGGTGTCACCTCGAATCCCATGTCCGTGCGCAATCGCCGCAATCTAGCAGGTTGGAATCCAGGCGTGCCTGCCCGTCACATCGCACTTCTTCCGGGTGAATACAGTGATTTGCGCCGTGAGACCCGCTGGGCTACGTCGCCAATACGAGCTCATCCGGCAGGCGCGCCGGCCCGCACCCACTGAATCATCAAGGAGCAGCCATGTCTATCGAAGTGGATCAGACACACACAGAGCGTGCGCGTCGCACTCTACTGCGCAATGCCCTACTGACGGGCGCGGCAATGATGGCGCCGGGCACGGCTGCGATGGCGAAAGACGTGCGCCCGGCCAGCGGGGTGCGCGGTGATGTATCCAAAGGCACCGCCCAGTTGACGTTGGGAATGGTGGTGTTCGATGGCTTCCAGCTACTGGATGTGTTCGGTCCGCTGGATATGTTCGGCAATCTTGAGGGCAAGGTCAGAATCGTCATCCTGGGTGAGCGCGCTGGCATGGTCGCCAGCAGCGCCGGTCCTGCGGTTGCCGTTGACCATGCGTTGGACGCGGCGCCGCACATCGACATCCTGATGGTTCCGGGCGGCATGGGCACACGGCGCGAGGTGGGCAACACCGCACTCATCGCCGGCATCACGCGCCTGGCGCGCTCGGCGCCACACGTCGCCAGCATCTGCACCGGGGCGGCCCTTCTGGCGCGCACCGGTCTGCTGGATGGGCGGCGTGTCACGACCAACAAGCACGCCTTCAACTGGGTAACGACGCAGGGGCCAAAAGTAGAGTGGGTGAAGCAAGCGCGCTGGGTGGAGGACGGCCATGTGTTCACCTCCTCCGGCGTCTCCGCGGGTACGGACATGGCGCTGGCCCTGATCGCAAAACTGTTCGGCCCCGATGCCGCCAAGCAGGCCGCCGACATCGCGGAGTACCGCTGGAATGCGGATTCCACCAACGATCCGTTTACTGCCGCGATCGACGCTGGGTGAGCAAAGCAGTGTTGCTGGTTCGGTGCCCATCACGCGCCGGCCAGCGTTACCGCGTGCAGCTGCAAGACATCTGTGTCTGCAAGCACTGCAGTTACGTACCGTCTGGGCGCCTATGGCCGGCGATAGAAGCGTTGCGGTTCTTTGTCTATAGATTTTCGTCCGGCTCTACGCAATGCACAGACAGTCGTCCGTAAATGAAAGGCGCCATTGACCACCGTCTTGGGCGCAGTTAGCGTCTCACTCAGCCTGGTACAAACGAGTAATCCATCCTTGCGCGCCATCTATGAATTTTTCGCTCCCTTTGCGAGCCACGCCAATAATCCTTAAAAAAAAAGAGCAAGGAGCCTCCGTGCAAGTAACTAAGCTTGGTTGCCTGACACTCATGTCCCTCGCAGCAACAGGATGTTTGTCAGCTTCCGCTGGCAGTGAAACGGGTGCCATGTCCGGTGGCTCGCTCTGTGACGAGTCTCGTCGCTGGGGACGTATCGGCGCAACGCACGCGCTGCAAGTGGTTCCACAGGTCTTCGAAGACGAGAATGGGCGCCTTTATCATTTTGACCTCAAAGGGCGAGGTGGCTTGGACTACCTGGATGCTCGCTGTGGCGTTGGGACCTATGCTGAGTGCGCTTTCACTGCAACGCGTTCAACAGGGGAGCGTTTCCAGTTTTCGGATATTTCGACATTTGGTCTTTGGGAAACCCAGTATGCGTATTATCTGCTTTACAGCGTCGTGACACCGAAGAGCGCGTCTGAAAGACGACAGCGAAGAGTCGTGCAGCTGGGCGATCCACCGGTGGAGATATGCAATCAAATTGGCGACTATTCGAATCTCATGTAATTGCTTGAGCAGATCTCAATGAATTCTTACGCACACTAATTTCGTAGGTCTATAGGAGGGACGTGCATCTTTCTTCAGCGAAGACAGAGGGTCTTCCAGGGGGGGGGGCAAGCGCTGCTTACTTCTGGTAAAAAAGCCGATTGCCGCAGCGAGGAGCCGCGCCGGATGCCATTCGCTATCTTCCGTCCCCACGTTTCAATAGCGGCCGCAGTGGTGTTTGCTACCTTTGCAGGATGCGCCGTGACGGAGGCGCCGATGGCGCAGAAGCAGTTCTCCGATCATGTCGCGACGCTGCTGGCAGGCAAGGATTCGGCGGTGGTTGAGGCGGGCAAGCTCACCGACTTCCAATGGGCGACGCTGTGCTTCGAGCGCGATGACAGCCTGGTGCTGAAGTTCGATCAGGGTGGGAAGAAATCAGTTCTGCGCTTACCGTACGAAGCGTTCTTCGTGGACGAGGGGCATGTGGAGCATTCTCTTGAGGGCGGCTGTGTCACGCCCTCCGATCACATCTTGATCAAAAAGAAGTATCCAGGTGATCACGGGCCGATCGAGTTTCAGAAGGCAGCGCACGGCGCCTGAGTCTGGCTGTATCGACTCACCCCAAGCGCTATGCCGGCGATCCCAGCGCGGCGAACACGTAGTTCGCCTGCTGCATGATTCAACAGCGTCCGTTCTGCACCGCTGGCAGCGCCGGCCGATGCGCTCCGCTACTGACCCGCCTCACCAATCCGTCGGCGCATAGTCCTTCAGGAACTGCCCCCAGACGTGCTCGCCGGTGTTGAAGCCGTGGATGATCGGGTCGACGATGCGGGCGGCGCCGTCCACGATGTCCAGCGGCGGGTGGAAGCGTTCTTGCTGCACCTTGAGCGCGGCGATGTCGGCCGGATCTTCGTCGGTGACCCAGCCGGTGTCGACGCTGTTCATGTGGATGCCGTCGTTTTGATAATCGGCCGCCGAAGTGCGCGTCATCATGTTCAACGCGGCCTTGGCCATGTTGGTGTGCGGGTGACGGGTGGTCTTGAAGTTGCGGTAGAACTGGCCTTCCATCGCCGAGACGTTGACGATGTGCTTGTCGCGCTCGGGCGTGCGCAGCATCAGCGGCTTGAGGCGCGCATTGATGATGAAAGGCGCGATGGCATTGACCAGTTGCGTCTCCAGCAATTCCACCGACGGCACTTCGGCCAGCAGCAGGCGCCAGGAATTGCGGCCGCGCAAGTCGACCTGCTGCAGATCCTGGTCGAGACGGCCTTCGGGAAACAGGTGCTCCTGGCCCACCAGCTCGTCGTCCAGCAGCGCGACCTGCGACAGCTCGGCGGCGCGGGTGAGGCCGTCGGCGCCGTCCAGGCCGCGTCCGTGCACGGCCGGCAGCGCAGTGGCCGAGGCGTCGCGCAGCAGTTCGGGTGTACGCAGGCCTTCGTAATGGCCCACCAGCTTGCGTACCGTCTCGGGCAGGTCATGCAGCGCGGCGGTCTCGCCGGCCATCATGTGCGCGTAGAACTGCGGCGGGCGGCGCACGGTCTGGCAGGCATTGTTGATGATGAAGTCCAACCGCGTGCGCGTGGCCAGCAACTGGCTGCAGAACGCTTCCACGCTGGGCGTGTGGCGCAGATCCAGGCCGAACACCTGCAGGCGGTGGCCCCACTCGGCAAAGTCGGGTTCTTCCGCATAACGCGCGGCCGAGTCGCGCGGGAAGCGCGTGGTGACGATGAGTTCGGCGCCGGCACGCAGCAGCTTCAATCCGGCCTGATACCCGATCTTGACCCGGCCGCCGGTGAGCAGCGCCACGCGCCCGCGCAGGTCGGTGGTTTCGGTGCGCTTGAAGAAGTTCAGCTCCGCACAGGCCGGGCACATCTGGTCGTAGAAGTGATGCAGCTGGGTGAACTTCTGCTTGCACACATAGCAGTGCCGCAGTTCCGGCGATTGCTGTGGCGCCTCGGCAGCGGTAACGCCTTCGCCATTGTGTGCATCGTGCAGGCCGGCGGCGTGCGGCGGGAAATAGTTCGGCGTGCTGAACACCGGTTTGCGTCGCAACGCGCGGATGCCGGTCTGCTCGAGCAAGGCCTCGGCCTTGCGGACCTTTTCCTGATGGCGTTCGCGCTCGCGCTGCTTGAGCAGTTGGCGGCGCGCCTTGGGCTCGGGGTGGTAGACCTTGGCCACCACCTGATGCAGCCGCACGCGGTCGGCCTCGGAGAGCGTATCGAGCACGCTGCGGTCCGCGTCGATGGCCTCCAGCACATCCAGCGCGGCGCGCAGGCGGTCGGTGAGCGGCAGGTCGTCGGCGGGCAGGGGTGAGGCGGTGGTATTCAAGGCAGATCCGGGCAGAAGCGGCTGAAAGCCGTGGGTGTGGCGGCAGGCGGCCGGTGGGCAAGACGGTGCTGAGCCCTTAGAAAACGCGGGCGTTGCCAGTGAGTTTCCAGGCTGGGCGCCATTTTCGCCGATTGGCGGCGGCAGCGCCAATCCGGGGCCCGGGGTGGTGTCCGAGCGCCCGAGGCGGCCGGCGTGTTGTGGCGTTGGCGGTCCGCTTCGGCGGAACACACGGGCGGGCATTTGCACCTGCTGCCGTGCAGCTGCAACAGCACTGAAAGGTCGATGCGCTTCGCGTGGATCCTGTGCGAGTCAAGACTAACAACGGGGCCAGTCAGAGGTGGGTTACCCTCATAGTCAGTTTTGCTACCGGAAATGCTGCTCATGCAGTCCGCAGTCGACAAGGATCAGTCATTCGCAGGTGCATTAGGGCGCCTGCTGCTTGATGCGGTTCTGGTGTTGGCGCCATTGGCTCTACCGCTTTTGCTGTCGCCACCGCTGGCATGGCTATACCTGAGCGGGACGCTGCTGTTTGAGTGGGCTGAAGAGCGCGTCTTTGGTCGTGTCGAGTGGATGCCGCTCTACAGATTGGGGGCCTGCATTGGCGTCAGTTATGCCGTCGCTCAGGCTGCTCCATCGCGCACCGTCGCGCTGCTGGCGGGGGTGGCCATTTTCGCGGTTCTTGTGGCGCTGCGAAAGGCATGGGAGAAGCTTGCTGGGCTTTCAATCGAACGCCCAAGCAAGGGCCCAAAATTTACGCGCATCGCAGGGCCCGGGCGGCCATCCGGACGCGCCGCTGACGATCCGGCACCGCTGACGCCGGAGGGTGGACAAATACGCATGATCGGTTGCCACGAAGTGCGCAATAGTGCTCCGCTGCAATACGATTATCTGTTTCCCGATGGCAGCGTGCTGTTTGGAGCGGGCGCGGCGCTGATGTTTTCTCCAGATGGCCGCTATTGCGTTTCACCGATGCCAACCACGGGTTTCTGGGGACTGCTGATCTATGACCGGCAGGCACGCATCCTGTACCGTTTCACGCAGCGCGAAAGTTTTGTTGCACTTCATGCCGTCACCGCGACCGAGATCCACGGCTGGGGTAGTCGCGTGCATAAGGATGGAACCATGCTGTGCGTGTTGATCGACGACGTGATCGCACATGCCCGTGCAGTTCCGATGGTGAACATCGGTGATCTCCTGGTGCCAGCGTACTATTTGGAACAGGTGCGTCAATTAGAAACGGGCGAATTTCCTCCTGCACCGGTTGGCGGACCGGTACTGACCGTGGCGCCCTACCTTCCGCAGCGCCTGATGGCGTTGGCCGATCCAGTGGCGCCGCTTGCAGACCCGTGGGTGGAGTTGATCATCAATGGCGCAGCAAGTGGCTTGATTGTTTCGCGCCGTTATCCCCGCTTGCTCTGGAGCAGCGATGCACGCGGGCTGGTGTGCATTGCCAAGCGCAAGGACTGCGACGAAGCGGCCAGCTTCTGGTACTGGAACGAAGTGGCGGGCTGGAGCTCGGTGGGCGGAGGCGGCCGCGTTATACCGATGCAGTAGCAACGTCATGCAGCGGATCGCAAGGCGCGGTTGGAGCAATGCGACCGCTCCGTGTGCTGCGGTGTTCAGTTGCGCCGCCGTTGTGTTCGCCGATCACATGTCTTTGGAATGGCGTGCGCTACGGTAAGTGCTGACCTATTTCCGGGAGACATCATGGGCCTGCTGGTCGAGGGCAAGTGGCAAGACCGTTGGTATGACACCGACAAGAGCGATGGGCGGTTCGAGCGTTCGCAGTCGCAGTTTCGGCATTGGGTGACGGCCGATGGGCGTGCTGGGCCGCATGGCGAAGGCGGCTTTCAGGCTGCGCCTGGGCGGTACCACCTGTACGTGTCGCTGGCCTGCCCGTGGGCGCATCGCACATTGATCTTCCGGCAGCTGAAGGGCCTGGAATCACTGATCGATGTGTCGGTGGTGCATTGGCTGATGGGCACGCAGGGCTGGACCTTCGAACATGGCCCCGGCGTGGTGAGCGATCCCATCCACCATTCCAAATACGTGTATGAGGTCTATCTCAAGGCCGATCCGCAGTACTCCGGCCGCGTAACGGTGCCGGTGTTGTGGGATCGCGAGCGCAATACGGTGGTGAGCAACGAATCCGCCGACATCATCCGTATGTTCAACAGTGCGTTCGATGCGGTGGGCGCGGCAGAGGGCGACTACTATCCGGAACCGCTGCGTGCGCAGATTGATGCGATCAATGAACGGGTCTACGACACCGTCAATAACGGCGTGTACAAGGCGGGCTTTGCGACCACGCAGGCGGCGTACGAAGAAGCCGTGGTGCCGTTGTTCGACACACTGGATTGGCTGGACAGGCGCCTGAGCACGCAGCGCTATCTGTGCGGTGATTACCTAACCGAAGCAGACTGGCGCCTGTTTACCACGCTGATTCGGTTCGATGCGGTGTACGTCGGGCATTTCAAATGCAATTTGCGGCGCATTGCCGACTACCCGCAATTGTCGGGCTTCCTGCGCGAGCTCTATCAGATGCCGGGCATCGCAGAGACGGTGAATTTCCAGCACATCAAGGGCCATTACTACCAGAGCCACGCCATGATCAATCCCACCGGGATCGTGCCGATGGGGCCGGTGCTGGACCTGGATGCGCCGCACGGCCGGGGATGATGGCGGCCAGGGTCGCTCGCGGTGGATGGGCGGTTTACCGTTGCGCGCGGGTTGCCCTATGCTGCGCGCCCTGCGAATACACCGGAGTGCTGCATGCTGAGTCACGTCATGGTCGGGTCCAACGACATCGCCCGCTCGAAAACCTTTTACGACACGCTGTTGGGAAGCGTGTTCGGCGCGCCGGCGGCGTTCGTCAACCAGGCCAACTCCGGACATACGCGGCTGTTCTATCGGCACGCGGGCAGCAGCTTTTGCGTCAGCGAGCCCATCGACGACGCGCCGGCCAGCCCGGGCAATGGCACCACGGTCGGGTTCGTCTGCGACTCACCCGAGCAGGTGCGGGCATTTCATGATGCAGCGGTCGCCGCAGGTGCCACCAGTATCGAAGAGCCGCCTGGCCTGCGTGACAGCACCATGGGGCCGACCTGGCTGGCGTATGTGCGCGACCCGGATGGCAACAAACTCTGCGCCATCCATCGGCCGTAGGCCCTCATGCAACGCGGGCCGCGTGACGCGCTGATGCGGCGCGGCCCTTGAGACAGGTGTTACGCAGGCAGGGCGGGGAAACGCATTCGGATCGACCGCGCGCTCGGCACCGGCCCCGCGCAGTCCCTCGCTAAATGATGCTTGCCGACTTGGCCTATCGGCCACTCACTCTTCAGCAGCGCTGCGCACGATCAATGTGGCCGCACCCACCGAGATGGCATCCTCAACCGCACCGGTGCTGGTCTGCCCGTAGCGTTCGATCGCGCGCATCCGCGCATTGAAGGTGAGGTAGGCCGCCGCGACCGCGGTGCTCGCGCCCAGCAGGGCTGCAATGCCGCGCTGATGGCGCGGCGCCAAGGCGGCGCCGGCAATGGCACCGGTGGCGACGCGGGCCATCATGCCGGCCAGCACGATGCGGTCTGGCGCGGTCTTCATCTTGTCGCCCGCCCGCCCGCTCGCCGCCTGCCAGCGCCAGCATGCCGGCAGACGCCAGTGGGTTGGCGAGCAGCCGCGGAGCGCCATTGTCGCGTGGCAGGGTGCCGGTGCGTGCCGCATTGGCGACCGCGGCAAGCGGGGTCATCGAGCGCATGCCAGCGACGGCGCCCATCAAAATCGAATGAATCAGAGCCATGTGCACCTCTGCAGGTACGCGTCGACGTGCTCCGCCATGGAGCCCGCAGGCGCGCATCAGGTTATTGGTGCTCAGAGCCTAGGAGGTCAGATGTGTGCGAGATGGCAAGGCAGTGCCAGGGCGATGCGACACAGGTGATGTAGGACAACGCTGTGTCCGCCTGGCCGCTGATGTCTGCCGCACCATGGTGATGCCGTGCAGGCACCGCGCCATTGTCATGCGTGGCAGGCGCCACCACGCTGCATCACCTTGTGGGCGCTGCAGCGTGGCGGATGCGTATCAGGGCTGCTTCGCAAACCGGCCTGCGCGCCACGCCATTGCCATCACGGCAAGGCCGACCGCCAGGCAGACCAGCACGCCAGGCAACGACGCCTCCGGGCCGAACGCACCGCCGGTGAGCCATTCGGGAAATCCCGGGCGGGCCGTGCTACGCGCGATGGCCGGGCCCATGTCGGTGCCGGAGACGGCTGCGCCAAACAGATAGCCCTGGGTGAAATTCCAGGCGATATGCACACCGATCGACATCCACACGCGGCCGGTCAGGGCATAGAACGCGCCCAGCAAAATGCCGGCTTCCAGCGCGATGCAGATCGCTGCGAATGCCGTGGCGTGCGGATTGGCGATATGGCCGAAACCGAACAGCGCGGCGGACGCGGCGAAGGCGATCCACGGTCCGAACGCACGCCAGACCAGGCGCAGGAAAATCGCGCGGAACATCAGCTCTTCGATCACGCCCGCCTGCAATGCCTTGCGCACCGCAGTCCATGCCGGCGCCAGGCCCAAGGACTGGATGTCGTACAGCCCGAACACCGCCATGATGCCCATGACCGAGGCGAACATCGCCGCGCCGATCAGCAGGCCGAGGAGCACGTGCGGCACCATCGGCCGCACCGCGAGCTCGCTAGCGCGTCGCCCTTCGGCCAGGCGCACCGCAAGCACGTACACGCCCAGGCCCACCGCGATGCCTATCAGGCTGGCCAGCAACTGCAGCGGGCCGGACTCCTTGGGCAGCAGGCCGCTGACGAACCGGCCGCTCATGGGTGCCAGCGTGGCGACCACCACCAGCAACACCACCGCCCAGGCGATGGCGCGGAGCCAGCGCAGGCGCCCGGGATGCAGGAACTTGCGCTCACCCAGTTCGATCGGGCGGCTCATCTGTCTGGTCGTGGCCAAGGACTGTCCGGCAACCGATTGCGTTGATGCGTGCATGTATGACTCCATGTGGTGTGGTTGCTACCGGGTGGTGGAGCGGGATAACGCGTTGGATGCGTCTGCAATCCGGGTGGAAAACGCACGCTGGTTCAGCGCGTCGATGGCCTCGCTGAGAATGCGGGACAGTGGGACGGACAACTCTGCATCGAGTTGCGCGGCGGCGGCATTGGTCGCGGCCCATTGCCGCTCCAGCGCGGGAATCATCTTTTTCGCCTTGGGCGTCAACACGACGATGCGTTCGCGCGCATCCGTGCCTGGTTTCAAGGCAACGAGACGGTGCGTGGTCATCTGCGCCACCGTCTGGCTGGCGGCCGAATGGCTGATGCCGATCTCCTGCGCGAGCACCTTGATGGGAACCGGGCCCACACGCAGCAGGGCGCGCAACACGGGGGTGTAGCGTGGCCGCCAGGTTAGCCCCGCAGCCGCGTAGACACCTTCCAGATCACCATCGAGTCGCTCGATGAGTTGCCGGACCAGGGTGCCAAGGGTAGGTGCAGGTGGGGTCATGACCGAAATGTATAAGCGCTGTTGTAATTGCGCCTGTGCCAGAAGTATTGGCATCTGCAAGCGCTAGCGGCGGCTAAGGCTTCGGCGCTGCCGCTGCATGACATTGCGGGATGGCGCGAAACCAATGGGGGCGAGTCGATGGACCGGCTAATCGGTCATGGACTACCAGCTGCGGAGAGGGCTGGCGCGTCGCGCGCATCACATGCTGGCGGCTCCGCACCACGTGGCTCAGCAGCGATGCAACGATCCAGTGAGTCCCCGATGTGTCACTGCTTGCTCCGATCAGCCGTCTTGATCCCGAGCAAGACCTTCAAGCCGTGGGTGGTGCCGCGTGGCCCGATGGTCAGGTGGTCCTCGTCATTGAGAACGTCCAGCGTGAGATGCAACGACGGATAGTGCCGCGCGCGTAGTGCCTGCGCCATGTTCTGTGTGTCGACGACCATGTCGTGATTCTGGTGGTAACGCACTTGCTCGTACTCGCCAACGTATAGATAGACGAGCGCTGGCAGGTCTGTATGCGAGGCGGCAAAGGTTTTTTCCTGCGCCACCATCGCGTGCTCGCCATACCAATACGATGGGCTGCCCAGGATGTAGCCGGCAAACATGTCCGGTGTGCTCAACAGGATCTGCGTGCCCAGCAGGCCACCGTACGAATGCCCGAGATACAGACGCCGCTGCTCGTCGGTTCGGTAGCGGCTGGCAACGAACGGCAGCACGCGATCGCGCAGGTAGCGGATGTAGTCGGCGCTCTTGCCATGGGTCGCAACCGGTGCCGCGCCTGGGCCATCTTCCGGTGTGGGCGTGTAATCGCGCCGCCGGCTGGGCATGGGCTCGTCGCCGACGGCGTAGGACAGGCCGACCAGGATGAAGTCCTCGATCGCCGGGCCTTCGCCATTCAAGCGCCGCGCGATCTGCTTGACCAGGGGAAACGCATAGTCGCCATCGGTGGCGTACAGCACCGGGTAGCGGCGTTGCGGATTGTCTGCATAGCCACGTGGCAGGGCGACGAAGACTTGATACGTGCGACCCGTTGCCGGGTCGGGCACGTCCCAGACCTCGCTGTCGACCAATTCATAGGGCTTGCCGCCACCACGTTGCCCGCCCAGCGGCGTAGCCTGTGCCGGCGCTGCAATGGCCTGACTGGTGACTGCAGGTGCTGTTGCGGCGGGCGGCGCCTTGGCGGTGTTTTCGCACGCACTCAGCAACAGCACGAACAACCCGATCAATCCGATTCGATTCAAAGACATTCCCAGCCTGACGTTGCGTGTGGTCCGTCGTACGGACATGGAGTGATGATTGCATGCGTGCAGATCATGATGGGATCGCCAGCGCAGCGCGTTGAGGAGGCTGCATCGTCAACGCTGATTTTCATTGCGCGCACCCCGGCTCACCTCCCTGAGTACGGCGCCGTAGCCATGGTAGAGATTCGCGGCGGGCAGCTGGTTTTGCGCGTGCATCCAGCGATGCAAGGCCGGCAGTTGGTAGAACGGCACGCGCACATGCTGGTGGTGTTCGATGTGGTAGTGGATGCCATGCGGGCCGCAAAAAAAGGTTTGCCAGCTGCGTGCGACGATGGTGCGCGCGCTGTGGCGCTGGTCCTCGCAGGCGGCGTAGCCGGCATGCTCGGTGATGGCACGGATGCGGGCGAACAGCTGCAGCAGCGTCAGCGCCGGCAGCAGCCACAGGCCCAGGTACAGCAGCGGGTGACCAAGGGCGGCGAGAACCCCGAACAGCAGCCCGTTGCTGAGCAGGATCGTGCCGGCAACCAGCCCCGCGCGCTGCGGCACGGTACGGGTGTGCGCATTGGCTGGTTGTGTACGGCGCCTGCGTAGCGCACCACGGATGGCGAGTACGTAGCCGATGCCGGTCACATCGCGGAGCAATCGCAGCGTCAGCTCGCGGCGCGAGACAGGGTAGTCGGCAATGCCGAACATGATGGCCACCGGATCATCCGGCGACATCGGTGCGCGGTGATGCTGCAAATGCCCTTGCCGGTAGGCGAACAGCGACAGGAACAGCGGGCCGGCGGCCAGCGCCTGCGCGACCAGGTCATTACGTGACTGGCGATGCGCCAGCAGGCGGTGGGCGCCCTCGTGCATCATCACCGCGAGCGCAAGCTGGGTGCGGGCAATCACCACGATCGCCAATGCATAGATCGCCGGATGCGGATACAGCATGGCGGCGCCAAAGCACAGCGCGATCACGGCCCAGTCGGTGGCCAGTGCCATGCCGCTGCGCCAGGGCTGCAGACGGGCAAGCGTGATCGGCACCGTGGCGCTCATGCGTGCTGCCCGGTGGCTGTGAGTGCCACCCACGCGTGTGCAGGTGCGCCGCGTGCCAAGGCCAGGATCAGGCTGACCCACAGCTGCAGCCGCTGTGGCGCATCCAGCGTGGATGCGTCGTGCCCGGCGACGGGCGGGGTTGTGCGCAACGCGTCGCAGGCGCGGTGGATGGCGTGCGCGAAGGCGTCTGCATCGCCCGTCCACGCAACGATTTGATGCGCCAGGCCGCAGGTTGCGGCATGCGCGGCATTGCGTTGTTGCTCCGGCTGCCCGGTGACGATCAGCAGGATGGGCCGCCGGTATACCTGTGCAATCGATAGCGCGGCCATGCCGGGTGCCGAGATCAGCAGCGTGCTGGTTGCGGCGTGGTCGATCCACTGTGGGTGGTCGGCCTGCCAGCCGGGGCGCTGCGCATAGCCCTCGCCGACACACAGGCTGCCCAATCCCGCGCGTCTCAGTCCTAGCTCCAGTGCCTGCGCGAGCGCGGGGTCACGGAAGTGCGGGTTGAGGTAGACCGCGGCCGTCGGCGCCGTGGCGGTGGCAGATGGGGATGCAATCGCTACCGGGGTTGGCAGCCGCATGCGTCGTCCGCTGGCGTGCGGTTGGGCTTGCGCGAAGTCGTGTTCCAGTTGCGCGGCGGCGCGGTCGATCTGCCAGCCGATGGCGCGTGAGAACAGCGCAGCCAGCACGCGCGGCAGCCGGCCTTCGAAATTGCCCTGCAGGGCGGCGCGCAAGCTGCCGCCATAGACGTGCACGATCTTGTGCCGCCAGACCGGCAGCATGCCCATCACCAGCAGCGCCGGATGAAAGGAATCGTTGAGGACCAGGTCGACCTCGCGCAGGCGCCGCTGCAGTTGCAGGACATCGCGCAGCAGCCGCGCCGGATGCAGCAGATAAGCTGCCACGTTGGCATCGGTGGCGGCCGCGCGCATGTTCTGGCGCGCATCGAACTGCACGGCGTAATGCGGCGACAACACGCTTGCCTGGATGCCAAAGGTGTGGAGAAACCGTGCGCCGGCTGCCGAGGTGGTGATGACCTCGACCGCGGCGCCCTGCGCATGCAACGCATGCGTCAGCAGCTGTGCGCGCATCAGGTGGCCGCGTGCGTCGGCCGTGGCCAGGTACAGCAGGCGCGGGCGCTTCACCGCCACAGATAAGCCCGTACACGCAGCACCACACCGGCGGCATACATGCCGAGCGCACCACTGATGCCGAATGCACGGTCGATCCGCCGCACCTTCGCCAGCAGTGCCTGCAGTGCTGCCTGCTCATCTGCAGGCACCAGCCGCTGCAGGATCCTCTGGCACTGTTGCACGTGGCGTTGCTCATCGCCGAGCACGCGCGTGAGCAGCGGCTGCAGCGCGTGGCCGTCAGGCAACACGCCGCAGTGCCGCTGCAAGACGCGCGACGCCATCTGTTCGGCACACAGCCCGATTGCAAACGCAGGCACCAGCAGGCCCTGCCGGAATTCACCCGCATGATGTGTTGCCAGCCGATGCCACTGCGCAATCTTGCGCCTGCTCAGGGCATCGGGCTGCGCGGAGGGCCGTGCGGCACCGCGTGCGGCCAGTGCGGCGGCGAACGCCTGTGCATGCCATTGCTCTTCCTGCAGATGCTGGTCCATCAGCGGCACCAGCCACGCAGGCCGCTGCACCGGCACCTCGCGCTGCAAGGCCAGCTCGGTGGCCTCTTCGCCAACCAGATACATCCGCAGCAGCAGGCACTCGCCGGCGACGCTGGCATGCAGCTGACGTAATGCGGCCGCCTTGATCCGATCGACCAGCCACGCCTGGGTGTGCGCCCAGCCATGCAGGGGCGGTGGCTGCAGCGCCAGGAGCGGCACGCCGCCACCGGTGCCGGGGTCAGCTGGCAGCGTGCTGCTCACTGCGAGGAGTGGTGGTAAGACAGCGCCTGCGCATCGGCGCGGCGGCGGCGCCAGCCCAGGCCGGCGGCCAGGCTGCCGAGCATGTCCACCGCGGAGAACGCGGCGATCAGTGCCAGCGCGGCGCCCCGGCGCAGCCCGCGGACGGGCGGCAGGTCCTGTGTGTTCAAGGCGCGCGCGCTGAACCACAGACGCGATGCCAGCACGCACAGCGGCCCGACCGGCCCGCTGCGCGCCAGCCAGTGCAGCGATGCCGGCAGATACGCCTTGACCAGGTGCGGGGTCAGGCCCAGCGTGTCCTGGCCGCGCCACCAGCGCAGCTGCAATGCTTCGCCACGGGTGTCGGGCAGCTTGTGCACCGTGTGCGCACGGGGTGCGTAGTGCACCGCGATGCCGCAGGCCTGCAGATGCAGCCCCAGCACCTGGCAGTGCGCGCGGTACACGCCATCCAATGGCTGGTAGGCATGCGCGGCGAAGATCTCGCGCCGGAACACCACGTTGTTCGCATAGAAGTTGCGCGTGGCCTGCGGCTGCAAAGGGCTGGGGAAATACATGAAATCCAGCGTGGTCAGTGCGGTGCCCACCAGCGTGGCGGCGTAGCTGGTACGCCCGGCAACCGCTGCCAGCTGCGGCTGTGTGCTGAAGGGCAGCAACAGTTCGGCCAACCAGTCCGCCGCCGGCAGGCAGTCGGCATCGGCAAAGATCACGTAGTCGCACAGCGCCGGATCGGTGGCGGCAAAGCCACTGTTCTTCGCATCGTAATAGCCGGTGGTGGGCGCAATGCGGACAAAGGTCACCGGCCGCCCGGCGATGCCGCTGAGCGCGGCGCAGGCGGTTTCGCTCAGGCCGTCGTGGGTCACGATCAGCTGCGCCAGCGCGGTGAGCGGAACCGTTTGCGCGGCCAGTGCGGCCACTGCACGCTGCAGGCTCTCCAGCACAGCGTTGTGTGCTGCGTCGCCACCGCGCAGGTTGTTGGTCTCCAGGACCAGGGCGCAGCGCGGTGCAATCGGCGTGGACATCGTACGGATCCCTGTGACGTCGTGATCTCCCGGCAGCTGCGCCGTTGGACGGAGCGCAGATGCCATCAAGTGCCGAGAGTTGCGCGACTATACCGGGAAAGCGCGGGTTGGGACGGCTGGCGGGTCCTGGCGCCGAGTCACGGCGTTCGACGTGCAGCCTGGTGTGCAAGTAGCCGCGACGCCAGCGTGCCGCATCAGTGCGACCGCAACGGTTGCGCTGTGGTCAGCTCAATCCAGTGGCCCAAGCGCCTGCAACGCTGGTGCGCGCGCCATATCGTTGGGGTTGGTGCCGGGCAGGCCTTGTGGCACCTCCATGCCCTTGCTGCGGTAAAACTCTGTCCAATATGCAGACATCTGCCCGCTCTGCGGGTTCTTGAAGTTCATCGGCTGCAGCGCGAAGACCTGATGCGCGCGGAAGGCGCGCTCGATGAAGTCCGAGCAGTAATAGCTGTTGTCGTCCTGCACGTAGGTCAGGTTGTAGGGCTTGCCGAGCATGCGCCGCGCCTGTGCGATGGCATCGGGAATCGCCGCACGCTGCGCGGCGTTGAGCCGGTACACGAAGATCTGCCGCTGTTTGGCACGCGCCTGCCGGATGAAGTCGGCAAGCGGTTGCTGGCGCGAGCCTTCCTCATCGGCATGCAGCACCGCGCGCGCGCGGCCGTCATGGGCCACCAGGCCCACATGGTCGAAGCTCGGTGCGCCCTGGGTGGCGGTGGCATCGTCGATGGCGCCGCTCAGGCCGCTGCGCGCGGCGGTGACGAACAGCAGATCGCCATCGTGCAGCCGCACGGCCAGCGCCGAGGTCGGCAGCAAGGCCAGCAGGAGCAGGGACAACAACAGCCGGAACGTGTGCATGTGTGGATGCTTGGCGGTGGCAGGACGTGCCGATTATGGACAACAACGCCTGTCTCGGCGCGTGTGCCGAGGACGGCGCGGTCTGGGGCGAGGGCAGCGGCTGTTGGCCGCGTGGTGCACGCAGCGATGCGTCTGCTCTGCTGACGATCGGGAGTTCCAGCCGCACGGCTTGCAAGAAGCGGTGGCTTGCCCTGGACCGCAACAACGAAAGCCCAAGCCTGGCCCGTGTTTTGTAGACTACGCAGGCCAGCGGGCGTCGCCGTCGCCATCGTGTCGCGGCATTGCCTTGGTCGCCTGGAGTGTTGCATGCGTTCGTCTGCTGCGTTGTCGCCGATCGGCCGGCTGTTTGCCGTGGCCGCTCTGATCGAAGAAATCACCTGGGCCGGTCTGCTGATCGGCATGTGGCTCAAATATGGCCTGCAGACCACCGAGACGGTGGTCTGGCTGTTTGGCCGCCTGCACGGCGGTGCCTTTCTGTTCTATGTGGTGGTGAGCGTGCTGGCCGCGCTGCGGCTGCGTTGGCCGTGGTGGGCCTGGGCGCTGAGCCTGCTGGCCGCACTGCCGCCACTGGTGACGGTGCCGTTGGAACTTTGGTTCCGGCGCATTGGTTTGTTGGGTGTGCGGATGCGTTGATGCGGTTCGTCAGCGAGAGAGTGCGTTTCCCCAACGAAAGCCACGGCTTCTACACCGAAGCGCATCGGCGCGAGTACTACACGCGCTTGCTGGCGTTCTTGAGCAAGCAGCTGGGTGGCAGCACTGCGGACCAGTAGCTGTGCTGGTCATGCGCTGGCGCGCGGCGCGGACGTGAGTGCAGTACCGTGCCGCGGCGCCATCGCGCAACGCATGAACCATCTGCGTTGCGCGATGACATCAGCTGCGACTGGTGTGCTCAGTGCTTCGGCACTGGCTGCATCTGGTATTGGACTGGCGGCGTAGCACCGAGCAGATACTGCACGAAGTAGTCCCAACGGCGGCGGGTGACGTACGGGGTCAGGTCGCCATAGCCATGCTTGGCATTGGGCAGCATCAGCATGTCGAAGTTCTTGTTGGCCTTGATCAGCGCGTCGGCCACCAGCAGGGTGAGATACGGCGGCACGTTGTCGTCGAGCGTGCCGTGCACCAGCATCAGCCGGCCTTGCAGCTTGCTTGCATGCGTCGCGTTGGCCTGGTCGTCGTAATTGGAGGTGCCGTCCTTGTTGACGATGTGCTCGCCGTGGTACTTCTCGGCCCAGTCGTCTTCGTAGCCGCGGTTGTCGTGGTTGCCGCTTTCCGACCAGGCCACCTTGAACAGTTCGGGGTAGCGCAGCATCGCGCCGGTGGACGCATTGCCGCCACCGGAGTGGCCCCAGATGCCGACGCGGGTGGTGTCGAACCACGGGTAGCGCTGGCCGAGTTCCTTCACCGCAGCCACCTGGTCGGGCAGGGTGTTGTCGCCCATGTTGGCGTACCAGGTGTCGTGGAAGGTCTTGGAGCGCCAGGGCGTGCCCATGCCGTCGATGGCGATGACGATGAAGCCCAGTTCCGCCAGCGATTGATTGTCGCCATGGCCGGCGTAGAAGCCGCGCCCGCGCACCGAGCCGGTCTGCGGGCCGGGGTAGATGTAATCGATCACCGGATATTTGCGTGCCGGGTCGAAGTGGGTGGGCTTGAACAGCAAGCCGTACAAGGTGGTCTTGCCGTCGCGCGCCTTCACCGTGATCGGTTCCGGCGGGACCCAGCCGGCGGCCTTCAGGCGGGTGATGTCGGCGGTGGCGACGGTGCTGAGCGTGCGCCCATCGGCTGCGTCGCGCAGCACGCTGACCGGTGGGGTGAGCGTGGTGGAATAGGTGTCGACGAAGCGCGCGCCATCGGGTGAGAGTGCAATGCTGTGATCGGCTGCTTCCGGCGTCAGCAGCACCGGTGCGCCGCCGTCCAGGCTCACCTTCCACAGTTGCTGGTAGTACGGGTCCACGCCCGGCACCTTGCCCACGCCGACAAACCACGCGGTGCGGCTCACCGGGTCCACGCGCAGCAGCTCGGTGACATTGCCTTCGCCGCTGGTTATCGCGCGTTTGGGCTTGCCGGTCTGCAGGTCGTACAGATACAGCTGACCCCAGTCGCTGCGTTCGGAGAACCACACCGCTTCGTTGCTGCCGGGCAGATAGGCCCAGTTCGCGGCGACCTGGCCGCTTTCGTAATAGGTCTTGGCGGTTTCGTCGAAGGCGGTGCGCACGGCGCCGGTGCCGGCATCGGCGATGCGCAGCCAGACCTGCTTGTGGAAGCGCGAGGTCGAGGCGAACGCCAGGGTCTTGCTGTCCGGCGCCCATTTCACGTCGTCCCACAGACCCGGCGAGCAGCTGACGTCGTCGCACAGGGTGGAGCGGTGCTGGTCCGGCGGCAGCTTCAGGCGCACCACGCTGGCGGTGGGCACGTCGATGATGACGCGCTCGATCATGGTCACGTCCTTGTCGCCGGCCAGCGGGTATTTCCACGACTGCAGTTGCGGATGCCCAAGCTTGGTGCTGACCAGATACATGTCGCCGGTCTTGCGCTGGTCCTGCTGGAAGGTGGCGATCTTGCGCGAGTCCGGCGACCACGCAACGATGGCGTTATCGCTGTGCTGCCAGCCGGCGTTGTCGGTGGCGTAGCCGAAGTTTTCCACGCCATCGCGGGTCAGCTGGGTCTCCTTGCCGGTGGCCAGTTCACGCACCCACAGGTTCCAGTTGCGGATGAAGGCCTCGCGGGTCTTGTCGGGCGAGAGCACGCCCGGTTCTGCCTTGTCGCTGGCGTAGACCTTGCTGCAGGCGGCGCGTGCATCGCAGATCACGTCGGTGTCGCGGATCTCGAAACGGTAGCGGCCATCGGCGGTGAGGCGGACCTTGGGCGCCAGCGTGGCGGCCTTGAGCGGTTTGTCGCCGGTCTTGAGCAAGCTGTTGAGCGCGGTGGCCAGCCGGGCAGGCTTGAACAGTGGCGCGGTCTTGCCGGTGGCGGTGTCCAGCTGCAGCAGGCGGTCGCCCTTGGCGTCATGGTCCACATACACCACATGCGTGGGGTCCAGCCAGGTCACCTGCGTGGCAGCGTGGTCCACCAGCGGCTGCGCCAGATAGCTGACCAGGCGTTCGGCGCGCGCGTAATCGGCATCGGTCACGCTGGGCGCCTGCGCGCTGGCCAGTGCGGGCAGCAGGGCAACGGCCAGGGCGGTGAGCAGGTGGCGCATCGGCAACGGTGTGGGCATGTGGACCTCATCAAAAGGACGCGCGCCGAGCAGAGTGGCGCAACCCGGCAATGCTACGTGCACGGGCAGGGCCTGCGACCCTGCCATACGTCGTGCTTTGCCACGGCGCGCAGCTGCGGGCGTGGTGCCAGACGCGGCGCGCGCCGCGCAGCGGGTGCTGCTACTTGCCCATGCAGCGCTTCCAACGGTCGTTGACGCGTTGGGCGAACCAGGCGGTGGTGAGGGTGCGGGTGATCTTGGGGCTCTCCAGGGTGATGCCCGGCAGCACCGCGCGTGGCAGCGCCGCGTGGCCGTCGCGCTCGGCCACCGCGAAGACCTGGCGATACAGTGTGCTGTCGCCGAAATCGGCGCGGTTGCCGTCTTCGAGTGCGGCGCGGATCTGGCGGTCAGTCATGCCCAGCTGGCTGGCCAGCGCCCGTGCGGCGCGTTCGGTGCCGCCGGGTGCGTCCAGGCTGGCGCCCGGGGTGAGCAGGTCGCCATCCAGCGCCAGCGCGATGCCGCTGGCCTTGCTCAGCGCGGCCTGGAACGCAGCATTGCGGCTGGCGTACCAACCGGCATTGAAGTCGGCAAAGCGGTAAAGCAGCGCGTCGTAGCGGGCGGGGTAGCCCAGCAAATGCCGGGTGCCGAACCACAGCCCGCCGCGGCGGCTGAACACCTCATGCCGGATGGAGTCGTCAGGCGGGTAGGGGTAGCGGTCGGCATGCTTCTCGGCGAAGGCGATGCTCACCTGCATCGGCCCGCCGGTACGCACCGGATTGAGCCCGCCAAACAAGCGCCCACCCAGCGGCACGCTGCCGGCGAAGTCTTCGAAGATGCCGCTCAGCTCCTGCTCGGTGCGCGCAGCGGCAATGCGGGTGGCATAGCTGCGGCCATCGGGCGAGGTGATGCGCAGCGCGGCATCGACCATGAAGCCGGGCAGGTGGTGGGCGCTGGCGCGGCGGTCGATCTCCGCGCGCGAAATCTTGCCCAGGTTCGGCAGCGGCGGATTGGCCTGATAGGTGGACTCCTGCTCGGTGACCGCCAGCACCGCACAGATGTGTTCGGGCGTGGTGGCGATGTCCTGCGAGGCAAGCGCCACGTAGACGTCGGTGGCCCAGCCGGCGCGGTCGCTGAGCGATGCCGGCAGGCGGCGCGCGATATCGGCCTGCACGGCCTGTGGCGAGCGTTGCGGCGCGCGGGGCGCCTGCGTCGCACAGGCCGACAACAGGGCGAGCACGCCAAGCGCCAACAGGCGCGGAATCGAACGGGTCACGGCGTCTCCGGGAAAGGCGAGGGGTACTGCCGGGTGGCAGTTTACGTGGCGCGGTGTTGGTGGGCTGCGGAGGGCAGATGGCGGTCGTCTGCACGGCTTGCGAATTGCCTGGCGTGGTTCACCGGGACAGCGCGTTTGCTACTGGCCATTTGGCCTGTCACACGGGCGCCGATGGCCGCGGCGATGCGCTGCGTGCGGGGACAGGTGCAGGACCGGCGCGCGCCACAGCTCGAGCGGCGCTTCGTAGAACACGCATCGTAGAGCGCGGATCGCTGCCACGTTCAGCGGGCGCCATTCAAGACCCTGGCCACCCGGCCGATAACGAGCTCGACCATCTGCGCGATCGCCTGGTCGGGTACTGCGCGCGACCACCATCGTGCGCCGTGCCGCTATCGCGCGCGACTGCAGCATCGGTTCCATCACCTACGACGGAGGACTGCGCCATGCCACAGCAATCAGTACCTCCTCACCCAGGGCCACCTGCGTGCCATGGCCGCGATGCCATGGTGATTGCGATGCGTGTGCGATGAAGCGTCAGCGCACGGCGTGGTGGCTTCCGCATCTGTGCACTGCACTGCTGTGGGTCAGTGGCGCGGCCTGGAGCCAGCCGCAACCCTGGGCCAAGACCGAAGCCATGCTGCTCGACGACCCCACCGCCGCGCTGCAGGCCACCGAGCGACAGCTGCGCCAGGCGCGCGCAAGCGGGCAGGCCGATGCCACGTTCTGGGCGGCCTTGGCACAGGCGCGGGTGCTGACTTCGCTGGAAGACAGTGCACGCCGCACACAGGCGCTGACGCAGGCACGCGACGTGCTGGACCAGCTGCATGGCAGCGGCGCACAGGCGCGGCTGTGGCTGGACACGGTGCAGGCACTGAGCGATGTGCGCGAAAACCCCAATCGCTCCATGGTGGCGCGGCTGGAAGAGTTGCGCCGACAGGCGCGCGCGCTGGGCCGTCGTGACCTGCTGTGCGAAGTCGACGCGGTGGACATGTGGAGCATGCTGGCGTCGGGCAGCAGCGATGAGGCCTGGAATGCCGCGCAGGCCAGCTACCAATGTGCGGTGCGCGAAGGATCGCTGTCGCTGGAGCTGGATGCGTTGACACAACTCGGGTCACTGGCCAGCCGCGTGGGCGGGCGCACCGCCAAGGAAAACGAAGCCGAAGCGTATCTGCTGCGCGCATTGACGCGCCTGGGTGACCTGCCGGCACGCTTCCAGCGCAGCCTGATCGAATACGAATACGGTGCCTCGTTGGCGCTGCAGCAGCCGGACGCGGCGTTGGTGCATTTCCGCCGCGCACTGGCCTTGAGCCGCGCGCTGGGCGATCAGGCCGGCGTGGCAGCGGCACTGACCAGTGCCAGCGAAGCCTTGATCGAGACCGGCGATGCCGCCGCGGCGCTGGTCACCGCCAACGAAGCGCTGCCGCTGATGCAGGCGCAGGGCAACATCGGCCGCGTCGCGGCCTGCCACGCGGTGTTGTTGAAGGCGATGACCGCGCTGAAGGATGCGCGCCTGGGCGAGGAGATCGCCGCGGCCAGGCGCGCCGATGGCCCGCAGCTGGCATCGAGCCGCCGTGTGGACCTGGCCGATGCCATTGCCGCGGCGCTGGCCTCGATGGGCCAGCACGCGCAGGCCTATGCCGAACTGCAACGTGCCAACGCCTTGCGTGAGCGTAGCCAGGAGGGCCAGCGCGACACGGTGATGCTGCGGCTGCATGCGCGCTACGAAGATGCACGCCGCAGTGCGGAAACCGCGGAATTGCGCCGCCGCAGCGAAACCGCGCAGTTGGCGCTGCAGGCGCGCGAAGCTGGTCAGCGCACCTTGTGGATCGCGCTGTGTGCGGCCTGCCTGTTGCTGATCGCCGCGCTGGTGGTGGTGGCGGTGGGCTGGCGCCATCGCCGCCAGCTCTCCACTCTGGCCATGCGCGACGAACTGACCGGCCTGCCCAACCGTCGCGCGATCCGTACCGAGGCGCAGCAGCAGATCGAGCATGCGCTGCGTACACGCACCTCCTGCATGCTGGCCTTGATCGACCTGGACCACTTCAAGCAGATCAACGACGTGCACGGCCATGCCACCGGCGACGCGGTGCTCAAGGCGCTGGCTGCCGCGTCCCGGCGCGCCCTGCGCGAGCGCGACCAGCTCGGCCGGTTGGGCGGCGAGGAATTTCTGCTGGTGTTGCCGGGCTGCACCGCTGACGAAATCGGCAACGTGTTCGCGCGTCTGCGCAGTGCGGTGGCGGCGATTGCCATCGCAGGCCTGCCGGCAGATGCGCCGGTGCGCTTCTGCCTGGGCGCGGTGCGCGTCACCCCGGCGACCGGGCTGGACGTGCTGCTGAGTCAGGCCGACCTGGCGCTGTACGCCGCCAAGACCGCCGGCCGCGACCAATGGGCCGTGTACGGCGCGTAGTGCAAGTGCGCACGCTGGTGGAGTGCGACAATGGCGCCGCAGTGCGGCACACTTTGCGCGCGGCGCTGCCGCACC
The DNA here is from genome assembly GCF_041520885.1 of Xanthomonas sp. NCPPB 2922. Lineage (NCBI taxonomy): Bacteria > Pseudomonadati > Pseudomonadota > Gammaproteobacteria > Lysobacterales > Lysobacteraceae > Xanthomonas > Xanthomonas sp. NCPPB 2922. Next base: position 25,692 of record NZ_JBGOFY010000023.1, read on the forward strand.
TCTTGCCTGCTCAGCGATGCCATTCCGTGCGAACCGATAGCCGCCTTTCCCGCATGCTGCATGTGCTGTTGCACATGGCCAGAAGTGCGCAGCCGATGACCTCCGAACAGATCGCCCGCATGCTGTCGACCAATGCGGTGGTGGTGCGGCGGACCATGGCCGGCCTGCGCGAGGCCGGCTATGTGCAATCGTCCAAGGGCCACCACGGTGGCTGGCAGTTGGCGCGCGATCTTGCTCAAGTCACATTGCTGGATGTGCACCGCGCTGTCGGTGGCCCGCATCTGTTCGCAATCGGCACCGACCAGGACCACCCGCAATGCGGTGTGGAGCGTGTGGTCAATGCCGCCATCGCCGACGCGCTCACCGCCGCCGAAACCTTGCTGTTGGAGCGCCTGGGAACGGTGACCCTGGCGGACCTGGCCAGTGACTTCGATGCCTTGTGCAAGACCGCCACACCCGTGCAAGCCGCGGGAAAAGCCAAGCGCGCAAAGCGCGACTGAGTGGTTCGGCAGTGCCGGTGGCCTTGTGGTGGGTGCGCTCGGTTGCCGGGGTCCTTGCTTGCCAGCGATGGTTGACTGATCTGTCTGCTTGCATGCAGCCTGATGCTGCTTCAACGCAATGAGTAGTTCAATCGCTGCGCGTCGAATGAGGTGACGGGCGACGCATGCACTTGTGGTCTCTGTAAGCCTTGCTCATCGCAGTGCTACGCATTGCAGGCAATCACGCGTCAGGCTGCACGCTGTGCGTGGCGCGGCGTTGGCCATGTGATCAGCGCGGTGCGCGCAGTCGCCTCGCAACCTCCGCAATCTCGCAGTGCTTAGCGTTGCAGGGCATGACAGATCGACGCCGTGGATCACCAGCTCGCCGGCACGCGTGTTGAGGTTGGCCACGTGCTGCACCGCCTTGATCATCCACGAATAGCGCGCATTGCCGGCGTCGTCCAGCACCTTGAAGCCATAGAGCTGCGTCCCCGGCTGGCTGCACTCCAGGCTGTCGCCCTGCAGTGGCCATGCGATCAACGCGGCACGCACAGTCGCTTCAAGTGCTGACTCCAGTCTCGACAAAAACGCAGCTGCTGAGCTCGCTGATAAGCGCATGCACAATCACATAGCCCTCCGGTAACCGCTTGAACCGCTGCCCCAATCATGTAACATCTAAAAGTGCATAAAGAAGCAAAAGGCAAGGCAGCGCAATGCACTACGACGTGATCATCATCGGTGGCAGCTACGCGGGACTCTCGGCCGGCTTGCAGCTCGCGCGTGCACGCCGCCGCGTTCTGGTGGTGGACAGTGGTCTGCGCCGCAATCGCTTTGCCGCAACCTCGCATGGTTTTTTGAGCCGCGACGGCGAGTCTCCTGCGCAGATTGCCGCGCACGGGCGCACGCAGGTGCGCGCGTATCCCGATGTGCACTGGGCCGATGCCGAGGTGACGCAGGTGGACGGCACCGCAGAGGCATTCCGCGTGACGCTTGGCAATGGTGGGGCCCACACGGCGCGCCGTCTCATCATTGCCACGGGTGTGGTGGACCGCCTGCCGGATATCCCGGGCCTGGCCGAACGCTGGGGCAAGCAGATCTTCGTTTGCCCGTATTGCCATGGCTACGAACTGGAGCAGGGACAAATTGGCGTGCTGGCCACTTCTGCGTTTGCGGTGCACCAGGCCGCGATGCTGCAGGATTGGGGCGCCACCCGCTTGTTCTTGAACGACGCGCTGGCCTTGGACGCCACGCAGAACGCCCAACTACAGGCACGCGGCGTGACCCTGGTGCCAGGCGCGGTGGCCCGCATCCAGGGCGACGACGCGCATGTGGAGGTGGTGCTGCGCGATGGGCAAACCACACAATTGGACGGCCTGTTCATCACCACGCAAACCCACATCAGCCCTGTGGTGACGGCAATGGGGTGCGCCCTGGCGGACGGGCCACTGGGCAGCCATGTAGCGGTGGATGCAATGCAGGCGACTTCGGTTCCCGGGGTCTTTGCATGCGGCGACATTGCCAGCCCCGCAGCCTCGGTGACCTTCGCGGTGGCCAGCGGCGCCATGGCCGGCGTGGCTGCGCATCGCTCGCTGATCTTTGGCTTGCCGGCGTGAACTGAGCTGGCGCGGTGACCGCGAAGCGGCGAAGAGAGAACTCGCGCGCGTAATCGGTGTTATCGCCGCCATTTTGCACCGGATCCAGCTAATGAATGTTGGTCGGCGGTAACAGCCATGTACCGCGATCTATGCCGAAGCGTGCGCTCGCCCTCTGCATTTACTGACGAGTGCGCGCAGCATTGCGTCAGCCGCTGCAGTGGTTTGCGAATCGCCCGCAGCAACACCGTTGCGCCTGCGCATCGGCCGCATACAAATACGCCCGGTGCAGGGAGATCGGCAGCAAACCGTAGTGTCTGCCGATCTCCCTGCACCAGGCGCGTGGAGACGACTGCAGTGCGCAGTCGTCTCTGCTGTTACTGCTGCACTTCCTGGAACGGCACGTTATGTTCCTTGGAATACGCGCGCTGCGCCGTGTTCAGGGCCTGGATGTCGGCCACCAGGCCGTTGGCGGTGGTCTGCAGCTGCTTGCCCAGCGGTGCCAGGGTCTCGTTGGTGTAGCCATCCGGCAACGCGGCAATCTGCTCCATCGCGGCCATGGTGGCGTCGGCGCTCTTGAGCGTGGCGACCAGCTTGGCATCCAGCTCCTTGGCGTTATCGGGCACGCCCGAGGCCATCATCGTGTTGGCCTGCGTATTGGCGGCCAGGGCCTTGCGCTGGCCGGCCAGTGCAATCTTGTACTGCTCCAGCGGCTTGTGCGCGATGGCATCGGCCATCAGCGACTGCCCGCGCTCGCCCGACACCCATGGGTCGACGATTTGGACCACGCCGTTCCAGACCGAGATGTTATGCAGGAGATAGTCGCTGGAGGACATCTTGGCGGCGCCGCTGGCGATATCGCTTCCGCCACAGGCAGACAGCAGCAGGCTGAAAGAAAGCACGACAAACGCGGTGAAAGTCTTCAAAGCAGAGTCCTTGGTACGGGTTTTCCGCGGCAGGGCCGCAGCGAACAGGAGAACACCAAGGAAGCGCCAACGGCCTGCAGCATCGCGACCGATGCGGACGATCTTCCTTGATACGAAGCAGCGCTTGGGTCCATCCCGCGATGCGGGTGCGCTACGGCACGTAGTATAGCGGCCGTCGTCAGATGCATGCGGCATTGCCCGCTCAAGCGCGATCTGCACGCGCTCAGCCACGCATCGCGCGCTGTGCAGCAGGTGTTGCTATTAGCGGCGTGGAGCTGTGTGAGCATGCGACATCGGTAAACTGGCGAACTATTCGTTGCAGTGGCACTACGTTGAAACCACCCCGTCGCCGTGCAGTTGTACCAGCACCCAACTCACGCAAGGAGCGCATCGCTGCGGTGCTGCAAGGTGCAGGCATGCTACTGGTGGCGGCAGCCTGCTGCATGCGGCTGGCGCTGCTGGTCGAGGCCGTGGTGAAGGGGCGTTATGTCAGCGTCATCCGTGGGCGGCCGACACGCATTTTCCTGCTGGAGGCGGATCCGCAGCGTTACTGGATCGCCATTGGCTGGGATGCGGCGTTGACAGGTGGCTTGTTGGTGCTGCTGCTGGTGATCGCCCGCATGTGGTGGCTGCAGCGGCGCTGATGCCGCGTGTAGCCGACTGTTGTGCAGCGGTGCGTCTTGCGCATCGCAGCGCTCTACCAGCGCTACGCATTAACGCAGCGCTGTTCTGAGACGTGACGTGCATTGCGCATTCCGGCGCGGCATGACGCTGCATCGAGCGTATGGCTTGATGATCAAGCGCCATCACGGCTGCAGTTCGGCCGCCCCCGCTCAGCGTGCGGGCTGCCCGGCCGCTGGCTTCTTCGGTTTGAGATTCGGCCAGGTGTCGTAGCCGTAGACTAAGTTCTTCTGGTCGGTGCCCTCGGTGGGGTCGCAGCGTGGCGAACTTCCGCTAGCGGCCATGCCGGGTTCCAGCTTCCCGCCCACATCGCGCACGGCCTGCGCGGCGTAGTCGCAGATCGGGCCGTCGGTTGCCACGTTCCAATCGGTGCGCGTACTGGGCTTGGCATGCTGGATCAACACGATTGGCGTGCCGTTGAACACATGCACTTGTGCAGCGTGATCGCGCCCGGTGCTGAAATAGCAGGGCGCCGGAATGCCCAGCGGCAGGGTCTCGGCATCGCGCTGGACCACGCATTGCCCATCGCGTTCGCCCAACTGCAGGACCCGGCCCGCCAGGGTGGCGGTGGTCACCGGATGGCGCGTGGTCACCGGTGACGATGCGGCGGCGGAAGTCTGTGCGTCTGCCGGCAGGCAGGCGAGCATCAAACCGAGTGCAAGGGTGCTGGCGGCAACTGGCAGGTGCATGCAACGTCCGTGTCGATGGCGCCGCAGTATGGCAGATGCGCCGGCTGCTCCTTCCTTTAGATCATCCAGCCCAGGGATGCAGCGGCCCACGTGTTGGGCCGCGCGCCTGCATTGCTAGACTCGTGGCACTGCAAACGGAGCGCACCGCGTGGAGATGGAAACCCTGAAGGCCGCGCGGCGGCCGCCGGTGTTCGGTGGGCTGTCGTTGCTGGCGGTGCCGGTGGGTGGTGGTGTGGGGATCATCGCCGCCGCCGGCTACGGCGGTTACGGCGCGGCGATTGCCGGGCTGATGGTCGCGGTCTGCGTGGCGGCCGTCATCGGGCTGGCGTGCCTGATGCTGTCGCGGCTCAACAATGAGCGCTATGCGCCGCTCGCTTGGGCCGGTGCGGTGCTCAGCGTCATTCCCCGCGTGATGCTGCTGGTTGTCATCGTGCTGCGAGGTTGACGCTGATTGCATCAGGCCTGCATCACCGCCGTGGCGGCAGCACCGCCAGCACGCCATCGAGCGCCAGCTGGGTACGAAACCCGGCCTTGCTCAGCCGCTTGCTCACTTCGTTGGGCACGTCGCGGCCGCTGGTGAGCTTGTTGGGCGCGCCGGTGTAATGGAACAGGCGCCCACCCGGACGCAGCACGCGCGCCAGCTGGTCGTAGAACACTTGCGAATACAGCTCCCCGGCGATGCCGAAGCGTGGCGGGTCGTGCAGGATGGCATCGAATGCTGCATCGGCCAGCGTGGTGATGTGCTGCGCCACATCGCCATGGGTCAGGTGCAGGCGGCCGGCCGCTGCTGCCGCGTCCGGATCCGGCGACCAGGGATTGAGCGTGCGCAGCCACAGCACGTCGGCGTTCTTCTCGAACGACTGCAACTGCGCGACGCCGGCCTCCAGGCAGCAGGCCGCGAAGTAGCCGAGGCCGCCGCAGGTGTCGAGCACGGTCTTGCCGTGCGGCTCCACCAGCGCCACCTTGCGTTGCGCATCCTCGAACGGCGAGAGCTGCGCGGAGGGCAGCATCTTGATGCCATCGATCTCGAAGGTGGGCGGGCCCCAGTCGGTGGGCACCAGCTTGATCAAGCTGCCGCCGAAGCGCGAGATGGGTTCAAAGTCGTCGCCATCCCAGAAATACAGCGTGCGGTCCTTGAGCTTGCCCGGATACGGGTAGCCCTTGCCCCGCCACTGCCAGGTCTGCGCATCGAGCTCGGCGGTGGCCGTGGTGCGGCCCAGGTCCAGCGAGCCGGTCCAGCGTGGGAGCCCCTTATCGCGCGCGGCAAGCAGGGCGAGGGCGTCGGAGCGGGTCAGCAGGGGGCCGGAGTAATGGGGCACGATGGCGGTCTGCACCGGGCCGCGCCACACGCACGACCAGGCTGAAGGGGAGGGACCGGCATCGTACCTGAGCCATTGCGCCGCGGCATCGGGGCAGTGCGTACGTGTTGGAGGCCGTTGTGCTGGCGTAGCGCTGGCGGCTTGGCCACCCTTGGGTGCGCGCGGCCGACGACCCGGTATGCAAGATGCGCTTGTGCACTGCGTGGCATGCACATTTCGAAGCGACTGCGCTCCGCAAGCGGGCCGCGCTGGGCCAACACACCGCCGTGTCGCTGCTATCGCGGTACTACCGTGCCCGGATTCACCGCGCGCCAATTCCGCTTGAGCGCATCGCACCGCATACTTGGCCATGCCGGCATCGACACCGCGTCGGATGCAGCGCCACTGCGGAGTGCGGTCCATGCTGAAGGGTGTGTTGTTGGGGTTTGCGTGCTACGCGGCCTATTCGATCAGCGATGCGTTTGTGAAGCTGCTGGAAGGCACGCTGCCGGCCTATGAAGTGCTGTGCCTGGGCGCACTGCTGATGCTGGTGGCGGTGCCGTTCCTGAAGAAGCCCGAAGACCGCTTGCGCGAGCTGGTGATGGCCAAGCAGCCGGCGCTGTGGCTGTTGCGCGCGCTGACCGGCGCCATCGGCAACCTGACCTCGGTGATCGCCTTCACCACCTTGCCGATGGCCGAAGCGTTCGCGCTGATCTTCCTGATGCCGATCTTTGTCACGGTGCTGTCGGTGGTGTTCCTCAAGGAGGAAGTGCGCTGGCGGCGCTGGTCGGCGGTGATCGTCGGCTTTATCGGTGTGCTGATCGTGCTGCGGCCGGGCTTCCGTCACCTCACCCATGGGCATGTGGCCGCGATCGTGTGTGGCCTGGTCGGTGCGATTTCGGTGATCACCTTGCGCATGGCCGGGCACAGCGAAAAACGCCTCACCCTGTACGGTGCCGGCGTGATCGGCCCGCTGGTGATGGGCGCGATCTTGATGCTGCCGACCTTCGTGTGGCCCACGCTGTACCAATGGGGACTGCTGGCGGGCTACGGCCTGTTGGCGGGCCTGGCGGCGATCTGCCTGATGTACGCCACGCGCATGGCCCCGGTCAGCGTGGTGGCGCCCACCCAGTACAGCCAGATGCTGTGGGCGATCGCTTTCGGCTACCTGTTGTTCCACGACCACCTGGATTGGCCAATGGCGGTCGGCATTGCGCTGATCCTGGGCGCCGGGCTGTTCACCCTGGTGCGCGAGGAGCAGGTATCGCGTTGGTGGCGACGCACCAAGATTGTGTGAGGTGCGGCGTGTAGTGCCGCTGGGAATGGGGAATCGGGAATGGGGAATCGCAAGAGCAGCTGCTGGCGCTGATCATTACGGCGCAGCGCCTTTGCGATTCCCGATTCCCGATTCCCCATTCCCCATTCCCGACATCACAGCGTGATCGTCAGCGCCCCCGCCAGTGCTCGACGATGCGCGCATAGTCGCCACTGGCCTTGCTCAGATGCAGCCATTGATCCACGTACGCCTTCCATGCCGCGTCGTCGCGTGGGAGCAGGAAGGCTTTTTCGCTGTATTGCAGGGGCTGCTCGGGTGCGACCGCGCACAGGCCGGGCAGGCGCGCCTGCTGGAACGTGGCTTCGGAGGCGTCGGTAATCATCACGTCGGCGCGGCCCTGCCGGAGTTCTTCGAAGATGGTGGTGTTGTCTGCAAACAACCGCAGGTTCGCCTGCGGCAGTTGACGCCGTGCGAACGCCTCGTTGGTGCCGCCGGGCGGTTCGATCACACGCACCTCCGGGCGATTGATCTGGGCGACGCTGCGATAGCGCGCCTGATCGGCGCAGCGCACCAGCGGAATCTTGCCGTCGACATCCAGCACGCTGCTGAAACTGGCCTGGCGCTGCCGTTGCAAGGTCACCGAAATGCCGCCCACCGCCAGGTCGCAGCGATCGGCCAGCAGGTCGTGCATCAGCTGTGGCCAACTGGTACGGACGAACTGCACCCGCGCATCCAGGCTGTCTGCCAACGCCTGTGCCAGCGCGATATCGCTGCCCTCGAACTGCCCATCGGCGCGCAACAGCGAATACGGGCGGTAGTCGCCGGTGGTGCAGACGCGCAGCACGCCGGCGCGCACCACCGCATCCAGGCGCGAGGCCGGCGCTGCTGCCGTAGCGGTGCCGCACAGGAGCAGCAGCATGATCAGAAGACGTGGGCGCATGACAGCGGCCTGGAGGGCGGAGCCCCATGATAGCCACTGACCCGCAGGCAACCGCAGCGCAGCAGTGCGCGCCCAGCGTCAACGGCAGGTCAGCGCGCACGCGTTGCGGCTCACGGCCTGCTAGCACTGCGCACCCTAGCGTCGGGTACAGATTCCCAGCCGGAGATGTCGCATGATCCTGTATTCGCTCAACACCGATCCGCCTGCATCGGTTGTCTCGCAGTTTCGCTTGCACGGCACGCCGGGGCCGCAGCGCGACGACGACTTGCCGCCCTCGAACGACCCCTCGCCACGGCGCGGCGGTATCGACGATGAAGTGGGCGATCTCGACAACCCCGAGAACGACGACGATCAGGCATTGCCCGGGCGTGTTGGTGGTGGCCTGGCGGGTGGTTGATGCACCTGGATCACACCGGCGAAACTACGCAAGTAGATGCCGGTGCGACGTTGCTTAGAGGCTGCGCCGCCGCTCGCGGCGGGAAGCGCGTGGTGAATAACCGCATGCCTGACTGCTGCTTACAACAGCGCCAGTTCGCGCATGCCGCTGTTTGGTCGGTATTGCTGGCGATTCACGGTGCTCTACTCGAGCGGCCAAGCGCTGGCCACACGCGCGCAACTGCGTAAGGCTCGCTCGCTGAAGCTGATGACTGTGTCTCTGGCAATGCATGCGTGAAGCACTTGCACGCGCCGTAATTTGCGCGGCGACGGCCGGTGCGTGCAGCCGGTGTGTGACAGCGACCCGCACGCACCGGACTGACCCGGCGAGATCAACTAGCGGCGCTGAAAGCGCTTGTCGCTCTAAACAAGCAAACGAGCTAAACAAGCCCACGCCCAGTTCAGGCAAACCTCCTGCTCGCGCTACGGAAACTGCACATGCCCCGGTTCGAAATACGCCGGCTTGCTGCCGTCCTCCGGTAGGCGTGGCAACGTATCGGTGAGGACCTTGCCGCGAATGTCGGTAATGCGCAGGGTTAGCGGTTGGTCGCCCAGTTGCTCGCCCAGGAAATGGTTGTAGTCCATCTTCTGCAGGTTCTTCCAGGTGCTGCCTTGCTTCACTTCCAGCTTCACCACCGGATAGGCGTGGTTGCGCACCTGGATCGCCGCCCACCAGCGTGAGCTGCCTTCCTTGATGCGGTATTGCAGATTGCCGGTGACCGGCGCGCGTACCACTTTCCAGCTGATCGGGATGCGCCCCTGCACCATGTCGCCGATCGCCGCGAACGCGTTGTGCGATAGATCCAGGCCGCCGGATGCGCCCTCCGGATATAGATCGGTCACGTAGACCGTGGTGGTGCCCTTGGGGCCGGTCACCTTCAGGTACGCGCCGGCAAGGGCAGCCTTGACGCCACCGAAGTTCAGCTGCACCGGGTTGAGCGCGGTGATGAAGGCATCACTCGGAATGGGGTCCAGCAGGAGCGCGCCGCCAGAGTAGCCGGAGCCGGTCACGGTGGCGGTGCCGGTGAAAGTACTATTCCACGGCTTCTTCCCACTCGCATTCTTCGTGCTGTCGCCGGTTGCTGTCGCAATGGCGGGCATCACGGGTAACCTGCCCCAGGCATGACGCAAGATCAGCAGTTTGTCTGCGCGGGGGCTGCCATCCGGCGCCAACAGGCCGCCGTTGTTGGCATTGCCCGTTTCCCAACTGCCGAGAAATGCGCTGCGTATTCCTGCGTTTGCCAAATAACCGCTCAATGCGGTTTGCCATGCCGGGTCACGCGGGTCGCCATCGCCCAGTCCACCGCCGAGGCTGACGGGTACCACTGCATGGTCGATTGCGAATTGGCCGAAGTCGCGTTGCCACATGGCGGGCAGTGCCTGCGCAAATCCGGGTGCGGCGAAGGCATCGGTCGTATCGCGATCCGGGCCCGCCAACTTCGGCATCAACACCAAGTGTCGGCGAGCGATGTCCAGCGGCACGCACGCGAACGGCTGAAGATTGCTGCCAGGCGCCTTGCGCTCTGGGTCACTGCACACCGCATTGCTGCCCACACCTTCCACACCGACGACCCAGCGCGGTGCCTGCGCCAGCACCCTTGCAACTGCGCGCGACGCTACCCGGTTCCAATCCTGATCCGCCGCGTTTCCTGCCCAGCTGGCATTGCGATAGCCGCTGCTGCCAAGGTCGATGCCCAGGACATTGGCGTTGCCGCCATAGCGGCGTGCCAGCGTAACCAGGCCGCGCGTCCATGCTTGCTGCTGTGCGCCCAGGAGCGGTGCGCGGTCATCGCAGCCTCCATCTGCAAACGCGAACATCACCTGCATCCCGCGCTGGCTTGCGGCATGCACCACTGCGTCGAGCAGTTGCAAGGAATCTAATCCGCGCAGCGTGGAATCGCCGGCAACTTCTGCAGCTGCCACAGGGGCGCGTTGCAGAACAGCGGCGCAGACCGGCACACGTACGGCATTGATGTCTGACGCCTGCATCCGATCCAGCAGTTGCGCCAGTGTGTTGTTGCGCATGCCGACGGCCGCCAACCCGGCGCGATCGAAGCCGGGCCAGGTGACCCCGCGAATGTGCAGCGTCTGACCTGTTGCATCGACAAGGGGAGCTTGCGTACTGACCTGCATCGCCGGCGCGGTGACCGGGATGAGCGTTGCGAGCGCGATCAAGAAATGGATATGTGATGGCATGGACGTCTTCTGGAGTGTGTTATGTACGGTTGCGTGCGAAGCGGCCTGTGCGGGTGGAGACAAAAGGGCGCAGCTCCCCGGCAACGCGCGCGATGCAGTCCCGGCATGCCACAGGCCGGGTTGGCCGTCAGCGGCACGGAGTGGACGCTGCGCCGCTTGCCGTGGCGCTACCGAGCCTGTGCCATGCAGCGCCCGTTCCGCCAGCGACGGCATCTGCTCCGATGTCATCTCATTCGAAGCGCATGCCGCGCTCCAGACAGAGGTAGAGCAGCACGACAGCGATTGAAATGGCGGGCGCAAGGCGCCGCCATCGTGGTTGCAGCGCTCCTCCCGCGGCCGAGGAGCGGTAGAGCACACTAGCCTCTACCGCTCTGTGGCAACGCAGTTATCGCATCACCGATGCGGTGTCGCGCTCACGGTGACCGAGCTCGCGTCTGCACCCGATGCGCCGTTGGCCGTTACCTTGTAGTAGTACGTGGTGCCGTTGGTGAGCGTCTGGTCCACATATGAGGGCGAGGTCAGGCCCGATGCGACGGTGATGGGAGCAGCGGTTGCGTCGGCGACACGTTGCACCGTGTAACCCGTGGCACCGGCAACGGGCGACCAGCTGAGCCTGACCTCGCCATCCGCTGCATTGGCGGTCAACCCCTTGGTCGCCGTCGGCCGACTGGCGGGCACCGCGTCGGTCGACGCCGACTGCAGCGCCGCCTTGGTCGAGGTGCCGATGGCGGGATACGCGTTGGCGACCAACTGGAGGAACTGCGCGTGGAACCAGTTACCGGCGATCGGCGCGTTCGGCAAGGCACCCGTCAACGTGCCGTCCGGCGTCGTATAGGTCGGGTCGCAGTATCTGTCGAAGCCCTTGCCCTGGTTGTTGGGGATGGACTTGCTGGCGCCGTCGGATTCGCCTGCTCCCTTACCCCACACATAGGCATGGATATGCCCGCCGGGTGCCGCGGTCGGCGGCATGCCGATCCCCGCACCACTCTGATTGCACCAGTTGCCGCGATGGAGGCGACGGTCCACGCGTCCGGAGTCCACGTAGGTGTTGATGTCATTGCCGCTGGCAGATGCAGGGCGCGCTTTGCCGCCCCAGCCGTTGCGACCGGTGTCGATCAGAAAGCCGATCTTGCTGGACCAACCCGCGCCGACGAAGCCGTTGTAGAGCGCTTCCGCATAGGTCGATTCGTCGAAGAAACTGTTCCATTGATAGAAGTTGGACGAGCGAATGGGCTGGCCACCGATCGTCAGGTCCGGATTGGGCAGGTTCGGCTCATGAAGCGGCGTGTAATTGGCGGTGTTGGTGATGAAGCCATCCGCACTGGCCAAACCGGCTGCCGTTCCCTGCACGACCCGTGTGTATAGCGAAATTGCCGGGCTACGGTTGCTATCCCACCCCAGCCAGCCGGAATGGCCGATATCCAGGTAATTGTAAAGATTGGGAGTGGCATGGAGCTTGTCGAGCGCGTACTTGATGGCGGCCTCGTAAATGCCGCTGGATGCCGCCTGGCCGCAGGCGGGCGTGCTTTGATTGGTGACAAGATTCGGAAGGCTGTCCGGCTCGATGATGTTGACGATCCGAAGATCTTTGTATTTCGGATTGGCCAACGTCGATGCGATGACGTCGATGTATTCGGTCTTGTAGCGCTGCAAGCCGGCTTGCGTCAGTGGTAGCTCGCCGTTGGAGGCCAGCGCATGGCAGTCGCGCCCCGGCATGTCGTAAATGACAAAGCCGACCGTGATAGGCGTATTGGCCTTTTTCTGGGCCAATGCCGCATCCAGGTGGCCTTGCAGACTTAGGCGGCCGGCGTTGCGCGAGCCGCCATAGATCGCGTTGATCGAATCCAGCCAGACGGAGGTCGGATAGGACTTGACGACCTGCATCTTGGCTTTCAGTTGCACATCCTTGACCTTGACGATCGACGAGTTGACTTCCTTCGAATAATCGGGATTGAGATACCCGCTCGCGCCGACAAACGGGTTGTCGACATGGCTCTGGGCGGATGCGGCAACGGGAACGAGCAGCGCGCCTGTCAGCAACGAAACGGCGAGCTTGGATGTGACGCAGGGTCGGAGGTTTGTCGAAGATGACATTGAATTTCGCCTTGAGATGGGAAATGGTGAAACGGTGTGTAATTAGTGAAATATCAAGATGTCGCGTGATTCTCCGTGACTGGTGGTTTCTCTCGATGGATGCCCGCTCGGGGTGAGTGATGCACGTGCGCAACCGAACGCGCCCCAGATGCGCGTGCATCGGTGGTCCTGCGCCGGGGGCGATCGGCGCAGGAGATGGTGCGGTATGTCGCATTCAAGCTGCTCGCCGTATTCGCGCATCGGTCGGCGCAATGCGTCGATTCCGTTGCCCGTTTGAGCGCAGCTGCAGCGGGCTGACGCCCAGGCGTACCGGGCGATTGTGTGCCGCGTCGTTGCGGCTCATGCCCGCTTTCGTCGACCCGCCTGCCGCGACCATCGACCGGCATGGCCGGCGTATTGATCGACAACGGCAGCAGGCCTTGCAGGCAAGGTGTGGCTGGAGATGCACGGGAGACTGTCTGGCGAGGCGAAGAACGTAGAAGGCCAGCATCGATGGCGCGAATCCGTGCGCGGCCTCTAGAAAGCGAACTCTACAATAAAGCAGATCCTGGAACTGTGGACGACTACGCTCACCATCTGCGAAAGGTGTGGAGTTATTGCAGATGCCGATTATGTGGAGACGCCAACGCCAACGCCAACGCCAACGCAGACGGATATCGTTTATTCGGAGATTTGATTCATAAAGATAATATCGAAAGTTATTTAATGCTGCCAGAAATGTTTTATTTTCGACTTTAGGAGTGGGGCGGAAAAGTATATTTTCCTGGATTATGTTGGATGTCAGTCTCGGTTGGCGTCGTGGTTCCGGGGCATTCCGCCACAGCTTGCGATTCCCGGTGCCTGGCAGTGAACGCGAACCAGCGCGTCTGACCTGGATGCCGGTGTCGGAAGACCTCGGGATGGTTCGATGCGAGGTCGCTACGGTCGAGATGGCGTGAGCAGGTACCGGCAGACTGAGCTGCATGCAGTGCGGATTGTCTCCGCCGGGAGCGCGGTACGGCCTGAACGCTGGTTGCGGTCTTGGGGCGGTGCAGGTCTGCGACGCGGGCCTTGCCCAGGTCGTTGCAGAGGACCTGTCCACCACAGCCTGGCATAAGGCGCGCCCCCTGGCACGCATGGGCGCGATCTCGTATTTTTGTCGGCTTGCTCACCGTTGGTGCCGTGCCCATGTCCGACCCGTCCGCGCCCGATCATCTGCAACGCAGTCTGTCCAACCGCCACCTGCAACTGATCGCCATCGGCGGCGCGATCGGCACCGGCCTGTTCATGGGCTCCGGCAGAACGATCAGCCTGGCCGGGCCGTCGATCCTGTTCGTGTACCTGATCATCGGCGTGATGCTGTTCTTCGTGATGCGCGCCATGGGCGAGCTGCTGCTGTCCAACCTGGACTACAAGTCGTTCATCGACTTCTCCACCGATCTGCTCGGGCCCTGGGCAGGATTCTTCTGCGGCTGGACATACTGGTTCTGCTGGATCATCACCGCCATTGCCGATGTCATCGCAATTGCAGCGTACGCCCAGTTCTGGTTTCCCGAACTGGCACCGTGGGTGCCGGCGGTGCTGTGCGTGCTGCTACTGCTGGCGTTGAACCTGGTCACGGTGAAGTTGTTCGGCGAGATGGAATTCTGGTTTGCGCTGATCAAGATCATCGCCATCTGCGCGTTGATCATCACCGGTGCGGGCCTGGTGATGTGGGGCTTCCGGTCGCCCTCCGGCCACGTGGCATCGCTGAGCAATCTGTGGAACGACGGCGGCATGTTCCCGATGGGAATCGGCGGGTTCTTTGCAGGGTTTCAGATCGCGGTATTCGCCTTCGTTGGCATCGAGTTGGTGGGCACCACCGCTGCGGAAACCGCCGACCCGCAGCGTAATCTGCCCAAGGCGATCAACTCGATCCCGGTGCGCATCCTCATCTTCTACGTGCTGGCGCTGATCGCGATCATGGCGGTGACGCCGTGGCGGCAGGTGGTGGCCGACAAGAGCCCGTTCGTGGAGTTGTTCGTGCTGGCCGGTGTGCCGGCGGCAGCCAGCCTGATCAATTTCGTGGTGCTCACCTCGGCCACTTCATCGGCCAATAGCGGCATCTTTTCCACCAGCCGCATGCTCTACGGCCTGGCCGAAGAACGCAACGCGCCCAGGGGTTTTGCCAAGCTGACGCGGGCAGCGGTGCCGGCGCGAGGCCTGCTGTTCTCGTGCATCTGCCTGCTGCTGGGCGCGATGCTGGTGTATCTGATTCCCGATCTGGTCACCGCATTCACGCTGGTCACCACCTTGTCGGCCGTGCTCTTCATGTTCGTGTGGTCGTTGATCCTGTGCGCCTACATCGCGTACCGGCGCAAACGCCCGGAGCAGCATGCGGCTTCGGCGTTCAAGATGCCCGGTGGCGTGTTGATGTGCTACGTGTGCCTGGCGTTCTTTGCCTTCATCATCGTGTTGCTGACCTTGCAGCCCGACACACTGCATGCACTGCTGGTGAGCCCGCTGTGGTTTCTGTTGCTGGCGATTGCCTATTGGGTGAAGAAAAACCAGTTGCCCACAGTCCGCTGAGTGTGCGCCGCCGCCGCATGCGGGCGTCGCGTCGCCGTGGCGGCGTCGCGGGCACATGGGGCAAACACGACCGCCAGCTGAGTGCGGACAGCCGGCGGCGTTGACGCGGGTGAGGCGGCACCGGATGCTCGCCAGCAGTCTTCCGCCATGGCCCGCCGCATGATCACCATCCACTCCACCTCCGCCGCCGATCACACGCAGGGATGGTGGGTGGACCTGTGCCAGCCCAGCGCGCAGGAGTTGGCCGAGGCGGCCAAGCGGGTGGGCTTTGCGCTGCCCGACCGCGCTGCGATCGGCGAGATCGAATTCAGTAGCCGGGTGCGGCACGAAGGCGATGTGCTGTTCCTCAACGTGCCGCGCTTCCAGGACGACGACGGCCCGACCGCGCCGCTGGGCTTTGCTGTCTCCCCCCACATGCTGGTCACCCAGCGCGAGCAGCCGATGGGCTCGCTGGATGCAGTGGCCGCGCGGCTGGCGCACGCCCCCTGCCGGGGCGGCGAGACCTGCTGCTGCGCATCTTCGATCAAATGGTCGGCCACCTGGCCGACCGTCTGGAAGCGCTGGAAGCAGAGATCACCGAGACCACCCGCGCGGTGTTCGACACCTCTGCCAAGACCAAGACGGGCGCGCTGGAGCGCATGCTGCACCAGGTGGGCGACATGGGGCGCCGCCTGGGTGGGCTGCACAATGCAGGCCAGGGGCTGCTGCGGCTGGTGACATATCTGGATGGCGCCGCCCCCGAGTGGTTCGGCGACGATGCCGCCAGGCGCATCGGGTTACTGCACAAGGACCTGACCACCTTGAGCGAGTTCCAGCAACACATGGACGACCGCATCGAGTTCCTGCTCGATAGCGTGCTCGGCATGATCAACATGGAGCAGAACAACGTCATGAAGGTGATGGCGGTGGCGTCGGTGGTCGGCATTCCGCCCACGGTGCTGGTCGGCATCTGGGGCATGAATTTCGCGCACATGCCCGAGCTCAAATGGCACGACGCGTACTACTGGGCGCTGGGCGTCATCGCGCTGAGCGTGGTGGTGCCGCTGGCCTGGTTCCGCAAGCGCGGATGGGTGTGAGGCGCCACCCAGGGTTGCGCGTTGCCCGTTTTCACAACGCGTTGGTGCTGGCTGGCAGCTGGTAATCGACCAGCTAGCGCTAACCAGTAGTGCCGGTTGGTTGCGCGTTTCTTGCATCGATAAATGCATGCAATGCGGATTTTTCGGCAAGGGTGAGATGCGCTGCATGATCGGCGCAGGCGCGCGCCTGCGCAAACTCATCGTTCAATGCATGCATGATGGAAATCAATTGCGGCAGGCCGTACTTGTAGTCATGAGTCAGCCCTCCCGCAAAGTTTCGATAGATGCGCGGAAGTTTTGAAAGGTGGGTGTTCGACAGTGCGCTGAGGTCGAAAATCTTCGATGCGAATGCATCGAAGATGCCCAGGTCCTCTACAAGAGCTTTGACGTGCTGATCCCCATTGCCCGATACGTCGAAATAGTAGCTGGTGTCCCTCGCGCTATTGGCTGGCGTGAACAGACGTAGGTTTCCCCAGAGCGTGGCCGGGTTGACCGCTGGAGGAGCGAAAAGCGTCTCGCCAATGCGATTGACCTCGGGCAGGTCGACAAAGACCAACACATCGGCCGAGACGATATTCTTTGGATAGCCGGCGGCGGTGATGTCGTAACCGATTCTGGCCTCGCAGGCGGCGGTCTGTTTGACGAACGCGGCCCGACTCCTGTTGTAGCTGTATCCCAGCTCACCAAGTGCGGCGTCGATCCGATGCTGAAGCTGCTTTTTGAATTCGGCTTTTGTCGTCATTGTCGTCGCTCACGCGTGTGGCGCCAGAACCGTTGCACTCGACACGGCGTTGTCGAAGCAACGTGCATCGCCGCCGATTACGGCTGGCGATAACGTGGCCGACATGGAGGTGTGTTGCCCAGCCACGCAATACGCAGCTGGGCAACGGGGCATCAGCCCTTGGCCTGGAAGCTGGCTTCTTCGTACGGCTGCACCACCACCCAGCCTTCGCCGGCGAAGCGCATCTGCAGGCTTTCGCCCGAGCCGCGGCCGAACAGCGTGCCGATCGAGACATCGGTCACCAGCTCCGGGGCCAGCGTACCGGACCAGGCCACCGTGGCATTCGGGTCGGTGAACACCGGGCCGCTGGCGGCGGTGACCGGCAGCGTCAGCGGTTCGTAATGCGAGGTGATCGCCACGATGCCGTGGCCGCTCAGGCGCACGTTGAACAGGCCGCCGGACAGCATGCCGGCCACTTTGCGCATCATCGTGATCTTGTGTTCAATGCCCGACTCGAACGCCAGCACGTCGTTGCCATTGACGAAGATCGCCTCGCCGTTCAAGCGCAGCAGCGTCACCAGCTTGCCGAGGTCGGCCAGATACACCCGGCCCTGGCCTTCGGCCTTCATCAGCTGCATGCCTTCACCGCTGACTGCCTTTTTCAGCAGGTTGCCCAGCCCTTGTTCCAGCAGGCCCTCGCGGGTGAACTTGACGTTGCCGGTGCGCGCGACCATGGCGCCGGCCTTGGACCAGACCATGCCGTCCAGGCGCACCTCGAGCAGATGCGGGTTTTCCAGTTCGAACGGATCGGGGCTGACGTCCTTTTCCTTGGAATGGGCGAGAAATTCGTTGAGCGTGCGTACGGCCATGGGTCCGTCCTGGAAGTGAAAGAGTGCGCATGATACCCGCCGCCCGCATACCTGGCGGCAGGCAGGGCGATGCATGCGCTGCCCGCAGGCTTCCGTGCGCGTGGCCGATTGCCTGAGGTGCAGTTCCCTTCACAGCTGCGCCGTTGTCGCACACGTCGCATGTGCTGGCCGGTGGCCAGTTGCGATGCGTGACGAAGGCCACGAGCTGCGTCGTAGGAGAGCGCGCTTGCGCGCGATGCGGCGCTCTCGGTCAAGCGCCATCGCGCGCAAGCGCGCTCCTGCCAACAGCCGTCGTCGATCAGGCTGCAATGCTGCTGGCGCTGCTGGCATGGCATGCGCCAACCACCGCCACGCTCAGGGCGCGGCGGGCTCGGGCTTGCGCTTGGTCTTGGCCGGCGCCTGGATGGCGCCCTGTGAGGGGTACAGGTTCAACAGCATCAACGTGACGCCATTGGTCCAGCCAAAGCCGTCCTGCAGGGCGTATTCGCCACCGCCGCCGCCGGCTGCATCGGCGTCCAGGCCGTATTTTTCGACCAGCTTGTGCTCGCGCGCGAACAGCGCCTGCACCTGGGTGAGAAAGCGCTCGCCGATGGTGCGGGCCAGGCCGTCTTCGCCGTAGCGACGCAGGCCGTCCACGGCCACCCATTGCAATGGCGCCCAGCCGTTGGGTTCGTCCCACTGCTGGCCGGTCTTCAACGCGGTGGTGGCCAGGCCGCCGGGGCGCAGCAGGCGGGCGCGCACGCTGGTGGCGGTGCGCTTGGCGTGGTCGTCCGAGGCCAGGCCGGCGAACAGCGGGTACAGCGCCGCCGCGGTGACCTGGTTGCTCAGCGTGCGGGTCTGCCAGTCGTAGTCGGCGTAGTAGCCGGCCGCATTCCACAGGTGCGCGTCGATGGCCTGCTTGCGCTGCTGCGCGAGCGCAGCGTAGTCCTGGCTGCAGGCGGTGCCGGTGTGCGCGCAGGCCTGCGCCAGGGTGCGTTCCAGGTGATAGAGCAGGCTGTTGAGATCAATCGGCACAATCGCGGTGGTGCGGATGGTGCTCAGCGTCTTGCCGTCGGCCAGCCAGCGGCTGGTGTAGTCCCAGCCACTTTCGGCGCCGGCGCGCAGGTCGCGGTAGACATCGGCGGCCGGGCGGTCACGTGCCTCGGCAGCGGTGCGGGTGTCGTGCAGCCAGGCTTCCGGGCGCGGGGTATCGCGCTCGTCCCAATAGCGATTGAGCACGCTGCCATCGGCCAGGCGCACCACATGGCGTGCGGCCTGGCCGGGTTGCAGATCGTCGCCGCCCTGCATCCAGTACGCGTATTCCTTCTGCAGCTGCGGCAGGTAGCGCTGGTACACCGCCTCACCTTCCACGCCGGCCTGCAGTTCCACCATGTAGGAGAAGAACGGCGGCTGCGAGCGGCTCAGGTAGTAGGTGCGGTTGCCGTTGGGGATGTGCCCGTAGGTGTCGATCAGGTAGGCGAAGTTGTCCAGCATCTGCCGGCTCAGCGTGGTTTCGCCACTTTTCACCAGCCCCAGCATGGTGAAGTACGAATCCCAGTAATACACCTCGCGGAAGCGCCCGCCCGGCACCACGTACGGGTGCGGCAACGCCAGCAGGCTGCTGTGTGCGGGCACGTTGGTCTGGCTGCGCACCAGCTTGGGCCACAGCGCGTCGATGTGCTCGCGTAGCGCGGTGTCCTGGCGGATCGCATCGGTCTGAACCGGCGGCGATTCCTCGAAGTTGGCATCCACGAACTTGCGCAGGTCAAAGCCGGCATGCTCGTGCTGCGCCAGATAGTCGGCGTTGATCAGGGCCGGGTCGCGCAGCGGCAGAAAGTCGACGAAGTGCTTCTGGTCGTCGAACAGCTCCCCGCGCTGCACGGCCTGGAACAGCTCCGGATACGCCAGATCGGGCGTGGGCGGCGTGGGCGCGGGCGCGCTGACCACCGCACCTTCCAGCGGCGTGGCCGCCAGGGCGCAGGGCGCAACGAACATGCTCAGCGACAGACCAAGCAACGAGGTGCAGCACGGGGGCGCAGCAGCGCTCATGGCATCTCCAGAACGGGCGGGGCGTGCGGCATGGTAAACGACCGAAGTGGCGGGTGGAGCCGCAGGCGCTGTGTCGGGGGACCGGCACGCCGCAGGCGGCAAACGGGGTTCAGCAACGTGATCTCGCGCAATGCCGCATGGTGCAAGGCCACACTGCCGATTCAGGCCTATCGGCCCGTGCCAGCGCAGCTTGAGCACACGGCGGTGCGTGTCACACGTCAGGGCTGCTGCAAGATGCGCGCCACCGCGCGCTAGCGGCCGATTCCCAACAGCTGTTGCAGCTGCAAGGCATTGGGCACGGCCAGCCCGGCAGCGGTGTTGTCGAAGATCACCCACTGCTCGCTCGCCGCATGCCCGGCCATGCCGCTGCGGACCGCGGCATGGCCGGGCGCTGCAAGGCCGCGGTGTCGTACCCGCTGTAATAGACCTTGGGGGTGCCGTGCCAGCGCCAATACGCTGGCGCGCCGGGCATCCCTGGTGCGTCGGGCAGCGCGGCGGCAGGCACCGGTGCCGGGTCGGTCGCACACCGCGCGATGCGGTGGCGGTGCAGCAGCGCCTGCGCCTGGGCGGTGAACCAGCTGGGATGGCGCGGCTCGCATACCACTGCGCCGTCCCAGCGTCGGCGCAGGACGGCAAAGAAGTTGGCCGCCACGCGTGCATCGAACACCGCACTGGGCGGCAACTGCAGCAGCAGGCAGCCCAGGCGCTCGCCCAGCGCGCCCGCCTGCGCCAAAAACGCGTCCAGCAATGGACCGGCCTGGTGCAGGCGCGCATCGTGGCTGATGCTGCGCGGCAGCTTGACCGAGAAGCGGAAGTGCGTCGGCACGTTGTCGGCCCAACGCGCGTAGGTCGACGTGCGATGCGGGCGATAGAACGAGGAGTTGATCTCCACTGCATTCAGGCGCGTGGCATAGCGCTGCAGCACGCTGCTGCCGGCGCCGAACTGTGCGCGCTCGGCTGCGGGAATCGACCAGCCTGCGCAGCCGCAGTACACCCGTGGCAAGGCGGTGGCAGCTGGCTGCGAAGGCGGTGCGGAGGTGGACACGCCGCACTGTATGCAGGCAGGCGCGTCTGCACGATGTCTGCACTGCCCTCACGGCCGACTCACGCCGCGCTTCGATACTGATGGCATGCCTGAAGGTCCCTCCCTTGTCATCCTGCGCGAAGAAGCCGCGGCGTTTGTCGGGCGCAAGATCCTGCGCGTGCAGGGCAACAGCAAGCAGGACATCGCGCGCCTGCAACAGCAAAAAGTGCTGGCGCTGCGCAGCTGGGGCAAGCATCTGTTGATCGAATGCGCGCAGTTCAGCGTGCGCATCCACTTCCTGCTGTTCGGCAGTTACCGCATCAACGAAGACAAACCCAACGCCGTGCCGCGGCTGAGGCTGGAATTTTCCAAGGGCGAGACACTCAATTTCTACGCCTGCTCGGTGCAGTTCATCGAGCGCCCGCTGGATGAGGTGTACGACTGGAGCGCGGATGTGATGAATCCGCTGTGGGATGCCGCGCAGGCGCGGCGCAAGTTGCGTGCCGCCCCGCAGCTGCTGGCCGCCGATGCGCTGCTGGACCAGAGCATTTTTTCCGGCGTGGGCAACATCATCAAGAACGAAGTGCTGCACCGCATCCGCGTGCATCCGGAAAGCCAGGTCGGCGCCTTGCCGGCGCGCAAGCTGGGCGAACTGGTCACGCAGGCGCGCGAGTACAGTTTTGATTTCTACACCTGGAAAAAGGCCTTCGTACTGAAGAAGCACTACCAGGTGCACACCAAAACCACCTGCCCGCGCGATGGCGCGCTGCTGCAATACCGCAAGCATCTGGGCAAGGCCGGCCGGCGGGCGTTCTTCTGCGAGGTGTGCCAGCGCCGCTACCGGCTGGAGGAAGCGTGACCGCCGTCGCAACGTGAATGGCGGCTGGCCCGATGCCGACAGACAACGAATTCCAAACGCGCCCGTCCGCGTGGCCCGCTAGATTTGCGCGTTGCGCGGCGCCCCAAGGCGTCGACGCCCGCTTATCACCCCCCTTTTGGTCTGCCGCATTGTGATGACTCGCAAGCAGGAATCGCTTATCCCGCATGTTGCCGCGGCCGCATGCACGGGCGCGATTCTGTTCTTTCTTGCCTGTCTGTTGCTGTACATGCCGCCGCCGCGCGACAGCGTGCGACACGACGACAGCTTGCAGGTGTACTTCGTGCCACGCGCGCTGCCGACCCTGCCGCAGGCCGTGCAGCCGCCCACACCGCAACAGCGTGCGCAACGCCCGCGTGCCGCCACGGCCGCGGCCCGCGCCGCGCCGCCGCCCACACGCACGCCGCCGCCGCCCCGGCAGGTGGCCGCATCCACCGCAACCGCACCCGCCGAGGCGTCGATGGCCGCCCAGCTGTACACCCGCGAAGGGCGCCTGCGCATGCCGCCTGGCGCGCAGATCGATCCGCTGGCGCAGGCCGGTGCGGTGCCGCCGGGCATGGACGACGCCCGCGTGGCAGCCAAAACGCGCAGCGTGATGGAGCGGGTCAACCCGGTGCAGTACCAGGAAACGCGCTTTGCCAAGGACTGGAAGAGCGACGGCACGCTGGGCGATGTGGCGATGCAGGAACTCAATCGCGGCATGAAGAAGCTCAACGACAAGATCAACGGGCCGCAGACGCAGGTGGCCAAGGCACGGCCGCCGCCGGAGGTGCGCTTCAACCCGGCGCTGGCCGGCAACCAGGCCGAGATGGGCAGCGCCGCCACCGGCGATGCCTACAAGGCCGCGCCAATCGCGCACGAGAGCCTGCCCGATCTCAAGGGCGAGGCCAGCCGGCGCATCCGCGATGCATTGGCGGCGCTGGAGCAACGCAGCGCGCGTTGCGAAGCAGCCACGCGCACGCCGTTGCTCAGCACGGTCCGCGGCCACCTGGCCGACCTGGAGCGCGCCGAGCATGCCTTGAACAACGGCGCCGATCCGGTCCTGGCCGCGCAGTTGCTGCCGCGGCAGGCCGACAGCGCCTACGACCTGGCGCGCCGCGCGCTGTGGTACGCGGATCGCCAACTCAAGCAGTGCGCGGCTGGCTGATCCGCGTGCACATCGCATAGGGTTCGTTGCGAAGGCTATGGTTCGCGTGACCTGTCGCGGGGCATTGCGTTGAGTGCGCTGGTGGTCGCGGTTTTGTGTGGTGCGCTTGTTTCGGTGCGCGTCGTCGTTGCGAATGGGGGCGCCGATGCCGCGCGTGGATTACGTAGGCGTGGCGTCTTACACCTTCTCGCCAACGCCAACGCCAACGCCAAGGCCAAGGCCAAGGCCAAGGCCAAGGCCAAGGCCAAGGCCAAGGCCAAGGCCAAGGCCAGGCACGCACCTTGCCGGCGCTGCGAAGGTCCTTGGTCATCGATCCGTGCAACGCAGCAGCGCATCTCAGCTGCTTGCGGGCGCTTAAGTGTGCGCATTTCGACTGGACGACGGCGTGGCGGTGCAGGGTGATCGCTGCATCAGCGCATCAGCGCATCAATACAACTGCGCTTGCGTCGTTAAAAGTGCGGTTGCTGTCTGGCGTAATTGCCGAGCAAGGACGTGCGCAAGGGACGTCCATTTTTTTAAAGTTGCGCGACACCTGAGACGACGTAGTTCCAGTCGGATGGACGACGGCGTGGCAGTGCAGGGTGATCGCTGCATCAGCGCATCAATACAACTGCGCTTGCGTCGTTAAGAGTGCAGTTGCGGTCTGGTGTGAGTGCCGGGCAAGGACGTGCGCAAGGGACGTCCATTTTTTCTGAAGACTAAGCGATACCTGAGACGGCGCAGATCCTGGTCTGCAGCGCATCTGCAAATGCGGATGCGTCAGCGCTTCGACGGGACGCGTTGTTCAAACCGATGCAGCGTTACGCCTGGCTGAGAACAAACACCCCAGTCGCCAGTACCACCACACACATCCACAACGCTGCGGATGCGTGCCTGCGTTCCTCTGGCGTTACTGCGCCAGTCCCTGCCGGTAGCGATCCTTCTCCGCGCTCAGCGCCACTTCGGCGCGCAGGAAGACCTGGCCAATCGGCTCGTCGGCGCGCGCGGCGTAAGCCTCGCCTACCAGCACGGTCAGGCCATGCGCATGCTGCTGCTCGGCGATCTCGCGCAGCCCCTGCAACTTGCGTTCGGCATCGTTGCCGCGCAGCACCGCGATGAACTCGGCGCTGTCGGTGACCCGGTCCACGCTGTCGCCGCTGGCCTGCAGAAAGCTGGCCAGGGTCTGGTCGAGCTGTTGCAACGCACGTCCGAGCAGGCGCTCGCTTTGCTGCTGGGCCAGGGCGGCCAGTTCCTGCACTTCCAGAATCACCAGGTGATAGCCGGTGTCGGCATCGGTAATGGTCGCGGTGCCTGCCGCCGCCGCAGGAGCGGCCGGTTGCAGGATGGCGTCACGTTCGCGCTGCAGTTCGCGCTGGCGTTCGTCCAGCAGGCGCATGGCGACGCGGGCCAGCGCTTGCAGCCCGGTGCGCTGGGCCTCGTTGAGGGCGCGCGGTTCGGTGTCCAGCACGCAGACCGTGCCCAGCGCCACGCCCTCGGAGGTCACCAGCGGCATGCCCGCGTAGAAACGCGCGCCCACCTCGCCGGTGACCACCGAAATATCGGTGAAGCGCGGGTCCTTGGTCAGGTCCGGCACTTCCATCAAGTGGTCCGGGCTGCGGATCGCGTGGTCGCATACCGCCTGGCTGCGGTCGGTCTGTTGCAGGTCCAGCCCTAAGCGGGCCTTGAACCACTGGCGGTCGCGGTCCACCAGCGACATCAGGGCAATCGGCGTCTCGCACAGCGAGGCGGCCACCTGCACGATGTCCTGGTAGGTGTCTTCGGGCAGGCTGTCGACGATGCGATAGCCGTCCAACACCTGTTGGCGCGACGCTTCGTCTGCCATCGGCATGTCTTTCATTGAATGCGCCATGTCAGCAAAAGGAAGGACGCCACGCTAGCGGGCAGGCCGATAACGTGGCGTGGATATCGCCTGCGCGCACGCAGGCAGTGAACGCGATCATGCACTAACGGTAACGCGCGCTGCCCTGCGCGTTGCCATGTGGCTGCAAGGCTTCAGCGTTCTAACGGCTGCCGAGATCCAGCAGGCCACCGTCTGGACGCGTGCGGACGGCTCGCAGAACCGCCGCCTACGTTGTGCCTATCGGTTCCCACGGATCGGCCGCGCCTGCCTTTGGGGGCTGCGCGGCCGTGCCGGTCATTGCGATCAGCGCTTGACCGGCTTGCCGTCGGTGTCCAGCACCTGCACCTCGCCCAGCTTGAGCGCGCGCACCGGGGCTTCGATCTTCTTCAGGTCGCCCACGATCACCCAGGTCATCGCATTGGGCGCGATGATGTCCTTGATGGCGGCTTGCGCGGCCGGCTGATCGATCGCTTCCAGGCGCGGCTTGAGCGTTTGCACGTAGTTGTCCGGGCGGTCGAACTGCACGATGCCTTCGATCGCACCGAGCACTGCACCGGTGGTTTCGAAGCTGCCGGGCAGGGCGCGGATGCGCTGGTTCTTGATCTTCTCGATCTCCTCGCCGGTCAACGGCTTGTCGCCGATGATGGCCGTGGCTTCCTTGAAGATTTCATTGGCGGACTCGGCGGTCTTGTCGGTCTGCACCGGCGCGGAGAACATGTACGGCCGCTGGCCCTGCGCATCCACCAGTTGGGTGCGTGCACCGTAGGCCCAGCGCTTGTTCTCACGCAGGTTCATGTTCAAGCGCGAGGTGAAGGTGCCGCCGAAGGCGCCATTGGCCACCGTGATTGCCAGGTTGTCCGGCGCCTTGGTCGACGGTGCCAGCAGGCCGGCCAGAATCACCGATTGCGGTGCGTCCGGGCGGTTGATCAGGTAGACGCGCGGCTTGGGCTGCGCGGCCACGTTGACCAGGTTCTTCTTCGGCAACGGTGCGGCCGGGGCCTTCCAGTCGCCGAAGGCGGCATCCAGCTGCGGGATGATCTGCGCCAGCGTGGTATCGCCGGCTACCAGGATGCGCAGGTTGTCCGGACGCAGCCACAGGCTGTGGAAGGCCTGCAGGTCCTTGGCATTGAGGCTTTTGATCGCCGCCTCGGTGCCGCTGCCGGTGAGCGGGATACCGTACGGATGCTTGTCGCCGTACATGAGCGGCGGCAGCGCCCGCAGGCCAAGGCTGTTGGGCTGGGTCTTTTCCTGCGCGATCCCTGCCAGCCACTGGCCACGGATGCGCTCGATGTCTGCCGCCTTGAAGGCCGGGTTGCGCACGATGTCGGAGAACAATTGCAGCGACGGCTGCAGCTGGTCGTTGAGGGCATTCAGCGAGGCGCTGCAGCTGTCCAGATCGCAGCCCACCTCGGTGATGGCGCCCAGGCGCTGGCGGCGCTGCGCCACTTCCACCGAATCCAGCGACGCGGTGCTCTCGTTCATCAGCGCGGCGCTGAAGCTGGCGGTGCCAAGCTTCTTGCCCTGGTCGGCGGCGTAGCCGGCGTCGAACAACAGCTCCACCTGGGTGACCGGGATGGTGTGGCGTTCGGCCAGGATCACTTCCACGCCGTTCTTCAGCTTGCCGCGCTGCAGCTGCGGGAAGCTCAGGTCCGGGAAGCTGGCGGTGTCGGGCACGCCCTTGCTGCGATCGAGCTTGCTGGCGGTAACCTTGTACTTCGCCGCCGCCGGCAGCTTGGGCGCAGGCTTGCCCGGCTCGGTGCCACGCGCGACCACCGCCTTGTCTTCGGCGGCGGGGTCGAAGTCCTTGCCGGCCGGCAGTACGGTGAGCAGGTAGTCGCCCTTGCCGAACCAGGTCGATGCGGCCTGCTTGACGCTGCCAATGGTGGCGGCCTGGCCGCGCTGCAGATCCTGCTTGTAGGCACCCGGGTCGCCGCGATAGACCTGGCCCTCGGCCAGGATCACCGCCTTGCCACCAAAGCCGCCCACCTTCTCCAGGCCGCGCACGAAGCCGGCGCGGTAGGCTACCTGGGCGCGTTGCAGTTCGTCGGCGGTGGGGCCTTCGGCGAGGAACTTCTTCAGCTCTTCATCGATGATGGCCTCGACCTTGGCCGGGTCCACGCCGTCCTTCACGTCGGCCTGGATCTGCATCTGGCTGGCCAGCGCGAACGGCTGGATCGCCGCGGAGACGTCATCCACCAGCTGGTCCTGATAGACCAGGCGCTGGTACAGCCGCGAGGTCTTGCCGCCGCCCAGCACGGTGGTGGCCAGATCCAGCTGGATCATGTCGTCGGTGCCCAGCTGCGGCGCGGCCCAGGTGCGGTAGATGCGCGGCTGCGACACATGGTCGTGCTGCACTCCGCGCTTCTGTGCGGCCAGCGGGGTCACCCACGGCTGCTGACGCGCCACCGGCTTGCCGGACGGGATATCGCCAAAGTACTGCTCGGCCTTGGCGCGGGCCTGCGCCACGGTGATGTCGCCGGCCAGCACCAGGGTGGTGTTGGCCGCGCCGTAGTTATCGTTGAACCACTGTTTGACATCCGCCAGCGAGGCGGCGTCCAGGTCTTCCATCGAGCCGATGGCGTCGTGCTGATACGGATGGTTGGCCGGGAACAGGTTGGACAGGATGTTCTGGTCCACGCGGCCGTATGGGCGGTTCTCGCCCTGGCGTTTTTCGTTCTGCACCACGCCACGCTGGGTGTCGAGTTCTTCCTGGCCGATGGCGCCGAGCAGGTGGCCCATCCGGTCCGATTCCAGCCACAGCGCGGTATCCAGCGCGGTGGTGGGCACGGTTTCGAAGTAGTTGGTGCGGTCGAACCAGGTGGTGCCGTTCATGTCGGTGGTGCCGACCTTTTCCAGCGGCGCGAAGAAGCTGCCCTTGTTGTTTTCCGAGCCGGAGAACATCAGGTGCTCGAACAGGTGCGCGAAGCCGGTCTTGCCGGCCGGCTCATCGCCGGAACCGATGTGGTACCAGATGCTCACCGCCACCACCGGCGCCTTGTGGTCTTCGTGCACCACCACGGTCAGGCCGTTGGGCAGGGTGAAACGGGTGTAGGCGATGTCGGGAATGGCGCTGCTGTTCGCAGTCTTGGACAGGCTGGCCGGGGCGGCCTGTGCGGCGGGCGGAACGGTACCGGCAGCAACGCCGAGCACGCCGGCGATCAACAAGGACAACGGACGCAGCATGTGACACTCCAAGGGGCAGGACAATCGGCCGAGGGTAGTGGCTGCCTGGCGGCGTCGCAAATGCCGGTGGTCAGGGTAGGGCTGGCTGGCCGGATGCCTGGCAAACCCGCGGCACCGCAGCAAGCGATGGGCGTGCATCGAGGCAATGCCGGCCACGTGGGCAAGGCGGCAATGGCCACGGGACTAAGCGCGGCTAACAAAACGTAGCGAGCAGTCGTCAGGTGGGTGCGCACGGCGCGGAGGAACCGGAATGTACGTGGGTACATGCCGATTCCGAGCACCGGCCGCGCCCGCCTGGCGGCTGCGCAGTCGTTTTGATAGCTGCTCCAAGCGGCCCCCGCCGCGCCGGCTCAAGTTGCCCGTCGCCTTGCCGTTACCTGGGGCGACCTACCGTCATTCGACCTGTCAGCCGAGTCCTTCATGACCGCCCTGTCGCCGCCCGTCCCGATCCCCGCCAACGACGCCTTGCGCGTGGACGCGGTGCGCCGGCTGGGGGTGCTGGACACCGCGGCCGAAGCCGAATTCGACGACCTCGCCTGGCTGGCCGCGCATATCAGCGGTTCGCCGATGGCGCTGATTTCCCTGCTGGACGCCGACCGTCAGTGGTTCAAGGCGCGCTGCGGCACCGATCTGGAAGGCACGCCGCGCAGCGTGTCGTTCTGCTCGTACACGGTGATGGGCACCGACCTGCTGGAAGTGCCCGACGCCATCGCCGACCCACGGTTCACGCACAACCCGTTGGTGACCGCCGCGCCGGGCATCCGCTCCTATGTGGGCGTGCCGCTGATCGGCCGCGAGGGCTATGCCTACGGCACCTTGTGCATGCTCAGCACCAGGCCGCGTGTGCTCGACGAGAACCAGAAACAGGCCTTGATCCGGCTGGCGCGCCAGGCCGTCAATCAGCTGGAGGCGCGCCGCGACCGCCTGGACGCGCAGGCGCAGCGGCAGACCTTGAGCCTGTTGCTGGAAGCCATGCCCGATGGCGTGGTGGCCTGCGGCACCGACGGCCTGCTGCGCGAATTCAATCATGCCGCGCGGCAATGGCACGGCACCGACCCGCGCGTGCTGCCACCGGCGCAATGGGCACAGCACTTCGATCTCTACGCCGCCGATGGCAGCACCGCGCTGCCCACCGACGCGATCCCGCTGGTACGCGCCTGGCGCGGCGAGCATGTGCGCAACGCCGAGCTAGTGATCCGTGCCACCGGCCAGCCGCCACGCAGCGTGCTGTGCAACGCCGACCCCATCGATGGCGACCACGGCGTGGCCCTGGGCGCGGTGTGCGTGATGCACGACATCACCCAGCTCAAGGATGCCTCCGCCGCGTTGGCAGCCGAGCGCGCGCGCCTGCAGGCCCTGGTGGACGCCTCGCGCGATGTGGCCATCATCGTGTTCGACCCGCTCGGGCACATCGAGGTGTTCAACCCGGGGGCCGAACGCTTGCTGGGCTACACCGCCGCCGAGGTCATGGGGCAGTGCCCGACACAATTCCATCTGCCCGAAGAACTCGCACGCCACCGCGCCACGCTGGCGGTGCCCGCACCTTCGTATGTGGCATTGGCTGCCGCCGCAGCCGGTGACCTGCTGGAGCAGGAAGTGTGGACGCTGGTGCGCAAGGACGGCAGCCACCGCCGCGTGCGCTTGAGTTTCAACGTGATCCAGGACGCGCAGCAGGGCCTGACCGGCTACCTGGCAATGGCCATCGACGTCACCGCCGAACTGCAGGCGCAGGCCGCCGCCCAGCTGGCCGCCAAGCGCTTCAGTGGCGCGTTCGACACCGCGCCGCAGGGCATGGCCATCGTTTCGCTGGAAGGCCGCTGGAGCGAGATCAACTCTGCGCTCTGCAACCTGTTGGGCTACTCACGCACGCAGCTGCTGGGCATGACCTTCCAGGACGTCACCCACCCGGACGATCTGGAAGTGGATCTGGCCTTGCTCGGTGAGTTGCTGGACGGCAAGCGCAACAGCTACACCTTGTCCAAGCGCTATGTCAGCCGGCAGGGCGCGGTGCTATGGACGCTGCTGTCGGTGTCGCTGGTGCGCGATAGCGACGGCGCGCCGGTGCATTTCGTCTCGCAGGTGCTGGACGTGACAGAGCAGCATGTCGCCGCCGAACGGCTTGCCGAAAGCGAAGCGCGGCTGCGGGCGATCAGCGATGCCACGCCCACGCTCGTCAGCCAGTTCGACGCCGCGCAGCGCTGCCTGTTCGCCAACGAGGCACACCGCAGCTGGTTGGGCGTGGACCCGGCCAGTCTGGTCGGCTGTCACATCACCCGCCTGTTGGGCGATGAGCTGGGCGAGCCGGTGTACGCCGCGCTCGCTGCGGCCGCCCGCGGCGAGCGCGCCACCTTCGATTACGTGCTGCAGGCCGGTGCGAGCGCACGTGATGTGGAGATCACCCTGGTGCCGGCAACCAAGGGCACGCAGGCGCAAGTGCAAGGGTTTTTCCTGATGGCGCAGGATGTCACCGCGCACAAGACCCTGCACCGCTTGATGCACGAGCGCGCCACCCGCGACGCGCTCACCGGCCTGCCCAATCGTCACGCCTGGTCGGAAGCATTGCAGACCGCGGTGACGCATGCACAGCAGCAGCACACCGCGGTGGCGGTGATGTTCCTGGACCTGGATGGCTTCAAGCGGATCAACGACGTGCACGGCCATCGCGCCGGCGACGCCGTGCTGGTGGCGTTCGGCCGCTGCCTGCAGCAGGCAGTGGGCACGCGCTATCTGGTGGCACGCCTGGCCGGCGACGAATTCGTGGTGCTGCTGGACGACCTGCACGCCCCGGAGCGCGAATGCGCCGCCGTGGCCGAGCGCATCCGCAACGCCGTGGTCGCAGGTACCACCTTCGGCGAGCAATGGCTGCCGATCCAGCCCAGCATCGGCGTGGCCTGGCAACGCGGCACCACCGCCGACACCGCCAGCCTGATGCACGCCGCCGATGAAGCGATGTATGCCGCCAAGCGTGCGCGCTGCGGCGATGGCGAGACACCCACTGGGCGTGACGCGGCGCGCTGAGCTTCTGTGTGCGGTTGTACCGACGATGTCTGCATGCCGCGTCCCCTTTTCTCATCGGGAAAATGGGGCCGCAGAGCGGATGAGGGGGCGGCGCTGGATCAATCAAATCGTTGATGCGCTGCCAGCCGGTCAATGCGTTGTACGCATGAGTCGCGGCACTACACAGCAGCCATCAATTGCGTCACTACATGGCGAAACGCAGTCACCAGCAGCCACTTAGAAGCAAGCCGATCAACCCACTCCTTCTCCCATCGGGAGAAGGTGCCCGCAGGGCGGATGAGGGTACGGGCGCCAGAGTAATCGAATGGCAAGTCGAATGCACATAGAACGACTGCATTGCAAAAAGCAGCAATCAAACACGTAAGCGCATGCGAGGCGCGGCGGTTGGCCGTTACTTCAACGCAACCGAACATCTGCGTCCATCTCACCTGGAGAAGATGGCAGAAGAGGGTTACCAAGCGCGTTGAGGGTACAGCCTCCGCACGCGGTATGGATCGTCAATGTTTCGCAGTTAGCAGAGGCAGCTGGCGAACCTGGCCTGACACTGCAGGACGCAATACGAGACACCAACGCTCAACCACAAGCGCTTCCGAAACCCTGCACTTCATTACGAGTCTGCTAGCGCATTAGCCTGAAACTTACCACGCAACGGCTAGCGCACTGCACACCAACATCCGCGGTGTGCAGTGCCTGCCTGATACAGAACGTCAGGCGGCCTGTACGTGCCGCTGCCGCTGCTCGGCCTGCGCCGGCGCCAGACGGAACACCGACACCGCACGCGTCAGCTCGGCCGCCTGATCTTCCAGGCTGCGCGCTGCGGCGGTGGCTTCTTCCACCAGCGCGGCATTTTGCTGGGTCATTTCGTCCAGCTGCATCACCGTGGTGCTGACCTGCTCGATGCCGGCACTTTGCTCGGTACTGGCGGCGGTGATCTCGGCCATGATGTCGGTCACCCGCTTCACCGAACTCACCACCTCGGTCATGGTGCTACCGGCCTGTTCCACCAGGCCCGAGCCTTGCTCGACCTTTTCTACCGAGTCGGAGATCAGTTGCTTGATTTCCTTTGCCGCGCCAGCCGAACGCTGCGCCAATGCGCGCACTTCGCTGGCCACCACGGCAAAGCCGCGGCCCTGTTCGCCGGCGCGTGCGGCTTCCACCGCGGCGTTCAAGGCCAGGATGTTGGTCTGGAACGCGATGCCGTCGATCACCCCGATGATGTCGGAGATGCGTGCTGACGATTGCGTGATCGCCAGCATGGTGCTGACCACTTCCTGCACCACGCGGCCGCCGCTTTCGGCTACGTCACCGGTGCCCTTGACCAGTTGATTGGCCTGGCGCGCGTTGTCGGCGTTCTGGCGCACGGTGGAGGTGAGCTCCTCCATGGACGCAGCGGTTTCTTCGAGGTTGGCAGCCTGATGCTCGGTGCGCGTGGACAGGTCGGAATTGCCGCTGGCGATCTCGCCAGCCGCAGTGTTGATCATTTCGGCCGACTGCTGGATGCCCTGCACGATGGTAGTGAGCTGGATCGCGGTGCGGTTGGCTGCATTGGCCAGGCGCCCGAACGCACCTTCGTAATGCGATTCCACCCGCTGCGACAAATCGCCGTCGGCGATCGCGGCCATGATGCGGCCGACATCGTCCAGGCCGGCGTCAGCCTGCTGCATCAAACGGTTGAGCGCCTGCACCATTTCCGCAAACGCGAACTGATAGCGCGCCTGGTCGCCACGTGCAGAGAAATCGCCGCGCGCGGCGGCATCGGCAAGCCGCGCGATATCGCCATTGATCGCCGACAGATTGGTCTTCACCGTGTCCAGCGCCTCATGCAGCGCTGCGCGCTGGCCGGGCAGGCGGCGCATGTCGCGGCGCAGATCGCCGCGGCCATAGTCGCTCATCACATCCATCGCTTCGTTGATGGCGTCCAGGTGCTCGAACACCACTGTGTTCACGCCATGCGCCAGGCTGCCGTAATCGCCGGGGAAATCCTCCGGGATGCGGTGCGCAATGTTTTCGCCCTGCTGCAGGCGGATCATGGTCTGCATCTCGCCGTTGAAGCGCTGCAGCTGGGTTTGCATCTGCGCCATGCTGTGCATCAGCTGGCCGGTTTCATCGCGCGACTCGACGCGGATGTCGTTGTCGAAGCGGCCTGAAGCAATCGCCTCGGCGGTGCGCGTCGCCGCACGCAGCGGTGCAGCCATGGCCGAGGCAATCAGCCAGCACAGGCCGATCACCATCGCTACCAGCGCGCCGCCGATCAGCGTCAGCGTGCGGGTGAATCCCCACGCCTGCACCTGGATGTCTTCGGCATACACGCCCATCACCAGCACCCAGTTCCAGGCCGGAAACACCTTGGCATAACTGATCTTGGGCAACTGCTCTTTCTTGCCGGGCTTGGGCGCGTCGTAGTAGCTGAAGCCATCGCCGCTATCGATGGCGGTCTTGATGTCGCGGTAAACGTACTGCCCCGCGTCACTCTTGTAATCGGACATGTCCGTGCCGACCGGCCGCTTGGGATGCATCAGGATGCGCATCTGCGGGTCGACGATGAAGAAGTAGTCCACGCCGTCATTGGTGCGCATGTCCGCCAGCGTGGTACGCGCCGCTTCCATGGCTTGTTGCTTGCTCAGCTCGCCGGCCTTCACCTTGTCGGCGTAGTGCTGCATCACCGTCAGGCCCATTTCCACTTCGGTCTTGACGCTGAGCTTGCGTGCTTCCACAAGATCCAGGTATTGCAGACGCGCTGCGGCAACCGCCAGCAGGATCACGCCAACGGCGAGCAGCGTGCACAACAGGACGAACTTGCGGGTGAGTGGGAGATTGGCAACATGCCGGCGCAGCGAACTGACGAGATACATGAAGGATGTCCACAAAGACGCGGGAACGTTGTCGTGGATATCGGCTGTTTCACGCGGCGATTTAATGCTATCTGCGGCCGCGCCTGCTTGTCTGCAGCCGCACGAAACCGGTAGGAGCGCCCTTGGGCGCGATGGGCGTTATCGGGAATGCCTCATCGCGCCCGAGGGCGCTCCTACGGGGCATCGCGTGTGATTGGATTGCTGCGTGATGCATCCGATCGTGCGGCGCTGTTGCCGTCACGACATACGCGAACAGCGATTCGATTGTATTCCAAGGTTGCAGCGTCGTAGGAGCGCCCTCGGGCGCGATGGGCGTTATCGAGGATGCCTCATCGCGCCCGAGGGCGCTCCTACAGGAAGATTGGGGGTTCTGCGGTGTTGCTACTCGATCACGGCTGTCGCTGCGATCTTGGCGTCTTCGTCAACCAGATGACCGTGCAGATGCTCTACGACGTTCCGACGCCAAA
>NZ_JBGOFY010000024.1:0-57372 GCF_041520885.1 Xanthomonas sp. NCPPB 2922
ATCACTCCTCAACATCAGGCGGGTAGTGTCGCGTATCTGTGGTGCGTTGTTCAGAGTTTCCCTAACTCAAACTGGATCAATCTTACGGGAGGCTGATACAGGCGCCACTACTGGTCTGAGAACTATCCGAATGTGGCTTCACACC
Source organism: Xanthomonas sp. NCPPB 2922 (assembly GCF_041520885.1). NCBI lineage: Bacteria > Pseudomonadati > Pseudomonadota > Gammaproteobacteria > Lysobacterales > Lysobacteraceae > Xanthomonas > Xanthomonas sp. NCPPB 2922. The sequence goes on from NZ_JBGOFY010000024.1 coordinate 146, forward strand.
ACTTCGCATGTGCAACAACGAGGCGAGCAGCGCCGAATCGATCGTGGAGCGGTGTACCTTCGCATCGGCATGACCGAGCGCTCGCATGAGCATCTCCCAGCGCTTCCCTAGATTTTTCTCTCTTGCCGTTTTCAGATGGACGGCGTTAAAAGCCTTGTAGCCTAGGGTAGGCAACGCGTCCGCCGTCACCGGCTCGGCAGTATGCAGGTGTACGAACCATGGCGCAGGGCGCTTGCCGTTGGACAACGGTGTGTGGTCGATACGTATCTCAAACAGCGTGCCGCGATCTCCATTGTCGTGGTCGGAGGGTAATCGAATTGGTGAAGTTACGCGGGCAACCTCGCTCATCTTCAGCAAGCGCGAAAGATGCGGCGAACGGGGCTGCGGGTCGCTCTTCAGCGCATCTGCTTCGCGGATCCGCACACGCTGCTCGATCATGTCCACCAGCTGCAAACGCTCGGTGAGTTGGGCAACCCGATCGTCTTCTGGCGACAGTTTCGCCTTTGTCTGCAGCAACCGATCCCTTGCGAACCAGTCCCGGACCGACGCGCGTACGAACGTGAAAGCAATCGCCGCATCTTGCCCGGAGCGATGCATCATACTGCCGACGCTGCTGGTGTCCCTTCCCAGCATTTTCGCAATCAGCATGAAGTCCGCGTCCAGTTCGTTCACCATGGATCGTTCCAGCGGAATGCTCTTCAACAGCGCATCCGCTTGTTTTTGTGCAAGCGTCCGTTTATCGCTCAAGATGGCAGGAGGTGCAGGGACTAGGCTAGACTCTTCGGCCGCTCGATTGACCGGCTTGCGATGCTTACGGGCCGGTCTCGGCGACGCCCTCGGCACGGGCAGCTGCTCGATCGTTGCAGATGGCGACGTGACGACCTCGCGCTTTCCGGCGACAACGGAACTGGTGAGGTCAAGCACACACTGTCGATAATCGGTCAGTGCCTGCGCCAAATCGAGCATCGATCTCCAGATATGATCGTCACAATCATTCTCAATGAGAGCAGCGACATCCACGCATAGCTTCAGACCGATGCGCCCAAAGTGCTCTGCATAGTCCTCAAGAACGTCTTTGTGTTGTGCCACCACCTGCGGAGTCAATGCAACGCCGGCTTCCGAGGGACATATCGATTCGATCACGACTTGGCTCAGCGCCGAAAACGCCGCTGCTACGTCATCGCCGCGGTAGTTCTTGGCCTCGTCCAATTCGTGCAATCTAGCCATGACTTCCGGCATGCCCTTGGCCTCGACCTGACGCTCCAGCTGCAGACGATGGATATCGACGAGCCGACTCCGGATTGACTGCATCGTTTCATGGCAAAAACCCAGATTGGTCCTGATCAACGGCACCATGGCTGAGACATTTTCGCGTATTTTCTTGTGTGTATCCGGCGCCTTCATGCGTCTCAGCAACTCATCCATTGCTCCCCGGCACTGTTCGATTTCGCTCAAATACCCCTGCCACTCTTCGGTTTGCTGACGCTCAACATCACTATTGTGCAGCTCCGCCTGCACAATAGTGGCGCCGATCGCGGGCTCAATCGGCTGAATGATGTCAAATTGCTGCATCCACTTGTCTTCCAGCAGTTCGTCACGTGCTGCATAACCGACTGCAGCGGACGTTCCGAGAAGCGTCAACAATGCATGTTCGTGCTCCACTGCGGCTTTAGACTGCAACCGCCCCTGCACCTTCAAATCGGCGACTGCCTGCAATCCTTCGCGGGCAGACTTCATGGCAGCCAGCGATAGCTTGACCTTCTGTTCCGGGACCACTTTTGACGTAGCCCCTCGTTGTCCCTGCGGGCCTTCGTTACTGCCGATCACATCTCTAAAGATCTTGGCCTTGCTAAGCGCTTTTCTCAGCATTTCGCCTGGGTCAATGCGCTGAAGCTGCATGGCAGCCGCGGGTAATAACACAGGGCTTGATGGCCCCGGCAACACATCAGACGAACCCACAACGGTCTGCCTTACCGGCTTGGGGGGCCTGGCGGCAAGTCCGTGTAGTTGCGGCGACTGCTTAGCAGGGCGGCCGCCAGTAGTGTTTGTTGCCGTCGCGGAGTCTGTCGGCACAATGGCAAGGTTCGTCGACTCAGCCAACTCTATAGAGCGCTGCTTGATCATTTCGACACGATGCATGATTTCTTCCTTTTCTTCTGGCGTTCGTAACGCCGTCACTGATTAACTGTTCGCTGCGCTCTATTGACAATTATTAATCACGTCGCCAGCAACTGAAAATAATTGCTGAATACTGCCGATTGCCCTGCCAGCGCACAATTAGTCAATCGAAGGATTAGGAATAGCCCCGATTTTCTGCCAGCTTCCGCGATTAAAGGTGGCGCTTTCGTCCCTTCGAAAAGATCTCGAAGAGGATCCTTCTGAAGCATGTGGTCGGGCTGCCAATGAGTATGAGTGCGCTCGCCTTGTCTAGTTTTGTGTAAATGAATGTCCGCATATTCGTCGACAAAAGCGCGGGGACAACAAGTAAGTCAGAACCGATCCGGCTCTGCGCAAAAAGATGCGAACGGATGGCTATTGCTCCGAATCTCCGCACTGCTCCCCAGCGTGCATCGGCGATGCGGCGGTGGATCCGATTTTTCCTTGTCCTTGAGTGGCACTGATTAGCCCACCCTTATTCTCCATCGCGCGTTAGACGACGTCCAGAACGACGGTCGATTAACTCGCTTATTTCGCACATGAAAATAAAGGTTCGCTCTTCGAGAAATCTTAAAGTGCCAAGAGGATCAGACTTGCCGTCCCGTATCCAGGACGTTGACATGCCAAAGATCCATCGTTCCAATGGCTTACACGAATCCCATTCACCCAATGGCTTGGCAGGCTTCGATCAAGAGTCCATTGTCAAACTTCATGAATATACAGCTCCTGAGTTCCTCGGGTTGAGTAAGTTCAGTTCGAAAAAGAAGAAAGTAAACGCCTCCACTATGCAAAACTTGAAGCTCGCTGAAGATGCAGTGCTGAAAGTGAAGTACTTGCTACCTTATGGTGCAGGTAACCAGAAAACTGACATCAGTTACACCCAAGGAGAGTCATGGGCAAGGCGGGCGATGCTGCGAGACAATGAGTATAACCAGGATCCCATTCAGAATGCGGGTAGGGCTGTAGCTTACCAAGCCGGAAACTGCAACGAACATGCAAATGTGGGTTATACGCTATTGGCGGCCAGCTCACTCAATGCGCCTCTACTTCGAGTAAGCGACGCAGATGAAGACCATGCTTACGTGCTGATCGGTGATCCCCGTGACCCCACGTGGGGCGAGAAAGATACGGTCGTTGTGGATGCGTGGGTGACACATCCAACAGCAATGACGTTAGACCAATCAAAAGGCTTAAATCCGCAGCCTACTCCCTTGTTCCAACGGCCTCCACGGGCTCAGCCAGATGCCAGAGCGACCGCTGCACTTGCCAACGTAAGCCCAGTATCGACTGAGAATGTCAATAAATATCTTCTTGAGCAGAGAGGCGCACCTGAAATTGGGCAGCCGCTCCTAAGGCATATTGATGCCTATGTGGATACAAGCAAATTTTTCAACGAACGCGTTTCGGTTGGCGACCCAAGCACCAGATATCAATCCTCAGCACTATCCTCAAAGTCGTTCGATAAGATTATGTACTGCACAATCGAGAAAGAAAATTATGCAGATGCTGCCTGGCGTGGCAACGGGTTTAGGTGGTAGGTCGATGGAGGAGCCCGCCATCCGCCCGCGCAAGTGAACCCGACATCCCCCCGATTCGACTAGCGACCCGGTTTGGAGTCTGATTTCCTACTCCGAGGAAGTTGACGTGAAGAAGCGTTTTCCCCGTAGAACAGATCATCAGGCTTCTGCGCGAAGCCGACGCGGGCGTCGCGATCAAGGACCTATGCGGGCGCCATGGCTTCAGTGGGGCGTCTTTGCTCCCCGTCGCGTAGCAAGGCTCGCCGTAATGAGCGTGCCCGATGCCAAGCGATTCAACGTTCTGGTCAAGGATGCGCGACGAGAAAAGTCGTGAGCGCATTGGCGCACCGTGCGCCGGTGCACGCGTGGATCGGGGGTGGTGCCAGCGAGCGCCGCACCTTGGCAGCGATCGGCATTGGCACCAGTGCGCTGAGCTATTGCCTGCGCGACGACAATAATTTCGAACTGCGCTGGCGCCAAGGCGCCTTGGCGCCTTGGCGCACCGCCGTCGCCGTTATGGCGTTGGGATGATCGATCCCAAGTTGCGACGGCAAAAACGCATCGTGAAATACAAGCGTGGGGCGTGGTTGTACCCAATAGGGCTGCCGCCTCAATGGAAGAGAGAGAATCGTCGTGCTGAGAAAATTGTTCTGGAGTGCTCCGAAAGCCCATTCCGATGCTGCAAGCACAGACCATGGCGGCCCGCCGGCCGCGCGAGTGGTACCGGGGGAATGGTCAGGACTAGGTCGTGCGCCAAAGCGGCCTGACGGCACAGCTAAGCGGCGTTCCCCAGTCCGTATCCCTGTGCTCCCGGTGCCAGCGGCTAGGGCAGGTCGGTTGCCAGGGACCTCCGCGGTGGAAAGCCTCCCTTCAGCCCATTGGTCACGGGGCGAGACCCAGTTCCATCCTTCCGTAAGCAACCCGCTGCCTTTGCAGCAGCCCCCGCCGACTCGTCGCCAGACGCTGGGTGCATTGTTAGCCGAGGAGCTAAGCCAGGAAGAAGCCGCCAGGCTGGGCAAGCAAGCCCGGCGCGACGCACTGACGCAACTACTGCAGGCCGCCTTGCCCAACGGGGGGCGAACCATGAAGCGGCTGAAGGCGCGGGCGGCCAGAAAGCAACCTGTCAGCGTGGCCGATCGATGGAGCGTGATCCGCAATGGAGCTCCCAAACCGATGCAAGGGGAGCGAAGGGAGTCGTTCGAGGCACTGGTGCGCAGTGATCTGCTGGCGATCGCACGCGCCGGCGAGATCGATCCATTGGTTGCAGTCAAAAAAATGGCCGAAGCCCTGGAAGAGGCAATTCTGGGCCAGGGCATTTTGATGAGCGATCGGCAACTGCTGGATGAAGTATTGGACAGCCTGTCGATTGATCGCCTGTACACGCGGCTGAATCTAAAGATGACGGACGACACCATGCCTGCCTTCACCAACGCGCAGGTGCTGCAGGCGCCGAGGGAGCTAGGAGAAGGCCGCTCCAACACGGTGTACGAGGTCGAGATCCGGAACGCGGATGGAGCTGCGATGAGCGCGGTTTTCAAGCCGCTTATCCACGAGCCACCCTCTCCGGATAAGTGGAGTGTGGTTGCCAGATTGACGGGCATTTCCAGGGAAGAACCGCAAACAGCGATGCGCAATCTCGCAACCGTGGCCTATGCAAGGAGGCTCGGGTTCCACGTGGTTGCCGACACGCGCGTGGCGCTGATGAATTTGGGACAAGATCCCTTTGAGCCAGCTCTGGGTCTGATCATGGAACGCGCCCAAGGAAAACCAGCCGAAGAGGTCGATGCGTCCACCCTGGTCCAGGCGAACGTGTGCGCCGAAGTGATGAAGCTGCAGCTGCTCGACCATCTGACGGGCGAAGCTGATCGCCACGACAAAAACTATTTCATTCACGTCAAGCCGGATGGTCGAGCCAAGGTTATGGGCATCGACAACGACAACTGTTTTGGTGCGGAACTTACCGCCCCAGACGGTGCCCAGCCGGACCTGGAAGACCCGCAACGCAGGGCGTTTCATGGGACTGCGCTTCCCCCGGTGGTAGATACCGACATGGAGCGCGCCATCCTTGCACTCACGGAAGAAGACATTCGGTCGATGCTGAAAGACAAGCTCAACGATTCCGAGATCGCTGCCGCCATCCAGCGTTATCAAGGCGTCCGGCAGCATCTCCTTGCCCTGCGGAATTCCGGCCTGGTTATCGAGCCGCACGAATGGGGCCGGGCGGATGTACAACAACGCCTGACCCCGACAAACAGCTATTTGGGCCGCGAACTCGAATTTGCTTAGCTTCTCGGCCCGGCCATCCCAGGCCGCGATGCCACTCCTGCCAACGATAGCCAGCGAGCAACATCCCTGGGACCCTCTTGCAGGCGATGCGGACCAGGGCACCATCGCACCCACAGCCTAGTTCCAGTTTAGCCGGGAGCGGCCTCGCACGCAGGGTGCCCGTCTCCGTTACGCGCAGTCCGGCGGGCCGTGTCACCTCACGCGCTTTGGCAGGCACATGCCTGCCGGTAGAAGGCGACCGCAGGTAGAGCAGTCCCGGGGCGGGCGGCACAGGCCCGTGGGAGGTGCATGCCCGATGCCGTGCTGTGTGACGAGCGCCTAGCGAGGCTCTGGTGCCCAGTCTGGATCTTCGAAGTTCAAACGACATCGATGGGTAGAGGATCTTGCTGCGGACAACTTCCCGTCCTCGGGTAGCGTTGATCAGACCATCCCTAAGAGAATCGAGCAGCAACATTACTCGGATCTGGTCAGCCGGCTCGCGCTGGGTGGCATTCTGAGCAACATCGCCGTGGGTGCGGCCGGCAAGTCAGCGGGCCAACCGGAGATGGCGGCGAGGCTGCTGGCCAGCGATCTGAAGATCGCCGCTTATGCCGCAGCCCGCGACACCATCCAGGCGACATTTCGCATGGTGGGAATGCGTGGCCCCACCAATGGCGGCATCAGCGACCCGCGCATCACCAGCGCCGGCAGGTTCTATGGCATGGCCAACGTGCTGGCCAACCTGGCATCGAACGAGCTGGCATCGCCGGACTTTGCAGCGGCCGAGCAGCGCTGGGCCGGGCTGAACTCGCCTTTCACCAAAGGCGAGGCGACCAGCGTCATCTTTCGTCAATCGGCAGTGAACACCGCCTTGAATGTCGGCCTGGAAACGTTGGACTGTATCAACGTCACGCAGCACGAAGCCGACGAAGCCGGGACCAAGCAAATCTGGGAACCCGCGTGGAAGGGCAAGCGCGGGGATTACGAGCGGGTGATGATCACTCGGTCGCACGCACGGCCGCCATCAACTCCAATATCGCGCTCGGTACCGCCATCAACATGATTGGCGCCTGGGTCGGGTTGTCGCCTGCACGCAGCGGATTGCTCGCCAACACGGTGTCCGGCGTGGTCGCCGGCATGCAATACAAGACCATCGGTGCCACCTGGCAGGCCGAGGCCGCGGTTCGCGGCGCCGAAGCATCTCGCGCGCAGTCTGATTAAGCACAGCGCTCAAACCACCGCCCCCGGTGGGCGCGGCGATGTACTGCATTACACGCGCCACTGCGGTCGCAACAGTGTCATTCGACAACCACACCGCGCCTGATCAGAATCGCATGAATGGCGTGCGCATATTTATCGCGCTCCGCGGGCGTTTCGGAATGATAGGCACCCACAGCGGCCCAGGTATTCCCGTATTTATTGATCATCTCGCGCAGCCGCCAGGCGGCGACATACACGCTGACGCACGGCTGCATCAACGCATCCCTGGAGATACCGTAGCTGGAAAGACGTCGCAGATGGATCGAATTGATCTGCATCTTTCCATAATCGATCGTGCCGTTGTTGTTGCGATGGATCGCGTCGGCACGACCACGTGATTCCTGCCACGCAATGGCGCGTAGCACCCATGGATTGACATGTTGATAGCCGGCGGCTTCTTCAAAACAGTCTGCGCGTGCGAGCGGCGCGGCGCACAGCAACGCCGCCGCAATCAATACGCGTCGCAGAGGGGCAGCAGCCTGCCCGGGCTGAAGCGCACAGCGTCGCTGGTCTGCTCGCATGTTGCTGCAGAGCGTGGCCCAGCACTGTGGACGCCAAGCACCCGTGCCGTGCACGGACGCACACGTGGTCGGCGTATCGGTCTCTTTCATGCCTGTCACCTGATCGTCGTTGATTCGAGCAACGCAGCGGCGTGGACGCACACCTCGATTGATCCAACGCTTCGCTCGATCGCAGCACCATAACGGTGCTGCGCACACGCATGCGCACGCTGGACGAAGCGTCTATGACGTAAACGAAATCACAGCGCGCACCGTTGCAACGCAGCTGTTTTTCAGTGTGTTTCCGATGTTTTGCGCAATCACGTTCGCAAGCAAAAGCGCGCCTTCGCGTCCTGGAAGATGCACCGCCGTTGCCTCTTCTACTTTGCGCTCGGGGGCAGCACAGCGCCCCGGTTGCGATCTTGCCGTTGCAACTTCCCCGGCAATCAGCGATGCATCCAGTTCAACCACATGAGACGAGAATCACCATGGACTCATCTATCGGAAACAAATTTTCCAACTTCATCAACCTGCAGACGATGGGCATCGGGCCCCAGCAAACCCAGAACTCCAGTCAGCGCTCGCCTTCGGCTGACTCCGAGCAGCAGCTGGATCAGCTGCTCGCCATGTTCATCATGATGATGCTCCAACAGAGCCAGGGCAGCGATGCCGATCAGGAGTGCGGAGACGAACAACCGCAGAGCGGTCAACAGGACGGTGTGAGTCCGTTGACGCAGATGCTGATGCAGATCGTGATGCAGCTGATGCAGAACCAAGGCGGCGCCGGCATGGGCGGCACCAGCTTGGGTGGCGGCTTCAATGCCAACCTGTCGAGCATCACCGGCCAAGCCTGATTGACCATGCGTGCAGGCTGCCGCGCCGTGCGGCAGCCTGCACGTTGTACCCGTATCGCGTGCAGCCCGACGCGTTGCTCAGGGCGAGACGATATGCGGGGTCAGCAGGAACAACCGCTGCAACCGCGACCCGCTCTGCTGGCGATGCTTGAACAGGTTGCCGACCAATGGAATCCTGGACAGCCCGGGGACGTTGTTCAGATCTGTCTGATCGGTGTCGGAAGCATAACCGGCGATCAGCAGGCTCTGGCCCTCGTTGACGAAGGCCTGCGTGGTGATCTCGCTGGAGGTGATGACGGGAATGCCATCGACGGTATTGGCGCCCAACTGCCCGTCTTCGATACGCACATCCAGGCGCATCTGACCATTTGGCGACCCCGGCACCACACTTGGCAATACGCGTAGCGATACACCCGCGGACAGGTTGTAGAGGTCGGCGGATGCATAACCGCTGACACGCACGAATGCCTGTTGCTTGTGGTCCATCACCGCTTCCACGTTGTCCAGCGTCGCCACCTGCGGGGTGGAGACGATCTTGGCCTTGTTGGTCTGCTCGAGCGCCGAGACGCGCGTCATCAGGTAACGCCCTGCATCGCCCAGGACAGCGGTCAACGTCCCGCCCAACGGCGCGGCTGCACCTGCGGCTGCTGCACCGCTCAAGCTGCCATCGTAGCCAAGCTGGCCACCACGCCCGTCGCCGGTCTGCACATCCACACGCCGGCTGTGGAACCGCCAGTCCACGCCGAGATCCTGCAGGGCGCCGTCGCGGATCTCGATGATGGTGGCATCGATCTGCAGCAGCTTGGGACGGTTGTCGAGCTGCTGGATCAACGTGCCATAGGCGGCCATCCGCTCGGGGCGGTCGCGAATGAGAATGCCGTTGGTGCGCGGGTCGGCTTCGATCACCGGCGCGTCGGATGCCAGCTCACCGCCGCTGCCGGCGTCCACCGCCAGCGGCGCATCGCGTCTGGCCTGGCTCATCTCCGGCCACACGCTGGCCGGCGCATTGGCGCTATTGCCACTGCCCGGCAACGGCGGACTGACCGGCACCCGCTCGGACGGCGACCCAGCGCCGAACCACGACGCAGGCAAACCGAGAATGCCGCTGCCGCCACTCTGGCGCTGACCGCTGTTGCCGAAGGTATTGGACGAGCCACCGCCGATCGGTTGCACACGCCCGAAATTCGCGCCTGGCCCGGGCAGCGCCGCAGTGGGCGCGCCACGCACGCCGTATATGTTGCGCAACAGGCTGGCCATGCCCGGCACCTGGATGTCTTGACCACCGATGCGGGTGGTGTGGTCGGCCGCCTGCGCATAATGCAGCTGAAACACCTGCACTTCGGTGGCGTCGCGTTGGCGCGCGACCTGCTCGACCTGCTTGGCGATCGCCGCGACGGTATCCACATAACCCGGCGGGCCCGACACCACCGCCAGGTGCGCGGTCTCGTCATAACGGACCGGAAAGCGCGGATCGTCCAGCCGCATGCGCGCAAGCGCATCGCGCAGCGCACTCGTCGATGCAGCGCCCAAACTCAAGGTCGCATTCTTGGTCTCGTTCGCGCCCCAGATTCTGAGCACCGAGCCATCGTAATACCAGACAAAACCGAACGTGCCCGATAGATCGTCGAGAAACTTCTGCGGAGTGGCTTCGAATTTGCCACTGAGCGTGCCGGTCACCTCCGGTGAAATCCAGGTGGTGATGGATTGGCTGGCGGACAGGTCGCGCAGCACCTCCTTGAGATCCTTGCGGTCGGCAACGTATTTGAAGCTGCGCGAGTGCCACGGCACCGACGCGGCGTTGGCATGCGGCGGCAGCAGCGGCAGCAAGCCAAGCAACAAGGCAGCGGCCAACGGCGCGCGTCGATGGCGGTGAACTGGAGGACAGGCGTATGCCATTGCGTTCCCTCTGCGAGGAAGTGAAAGAACATCGGAAAGGCAGCGCGCCTGGCGTGCACGCGTCTGCAGTGAATTGCGTGCCGGATGAGCCGGACTGGGACCGCAACGTTGCGCAGCACGTTGGCACTCCTGCAATCAGCGTCGGCAGCACACGGCCGTTGGTGTCTCAACAAGGATCAGTGCGATGCGCCTCCTTTTGCACTTGCGTTGGCGGCATCGTGCAACTGCTGCTGGAAGTGGAGGAAGCCGAGTGCGTCACCGGATTGCGCAATGAACACGCTGGTCAGCAAGGCCAGCAGCAGCAGCGCCAGCACCCCACGGATCGGTTGACTCAGATTGGAGGGTTCCAGCTTGTCGGCGGCGCGCGCCACAAAGCCGATGGCCAGATCCACCAGCACCAGCACCAACATCACTGGTGCGGACAGCTTGACGATGGCGGCCATCATGCCGTCGGTCTGCTGGATGACGAACGACTCGCCGATCGCTCCCATGTCCGGCATGAGCTGGCTCAGCGGCCACCAGCGAAACGATTCGAACAGCGCGCCGAGCAGCATCAGCATGCCGCCCAGCGCGTAGAACGACACGATCGCCAACTGCATCAACACGGTGGAGACCGGCGTGCTCTGCTCACCGCTCAACGGGTTGATCATCTGCACGTTGTTGTAGCCGGACACATCGTCGATGAGCAGACCCACACTTTCGGCAACCCAGAACACCGTGGATGCGGCAAACCCGATCAGCAGGCCGATAAAGGCTTCCTTGAACACCAGCCCCACCAGGCCGGCCGCTTCGATCCTGGCCAGCGCATCGGCCGGTTGTCCGTAGGCGATGAACGAACTCAGCACATAGATCACGCCGTTGCGCGTCATTCCGGGAAGACTGTCCTGCGCGGTTGCCGGCAGCACGAAGAACAACACGAACACGCGCACACCGCACAGCGCCAGCAGGGTCAGCAGCGACACGCCCTGGGATGACAGCGCCAGCAGCGCGGTGGCGGTGTCGCTCATGGCCCCACTCCGCGGGCGGCACGATGCAGACGCAGCCCGATCAAGGCTTCGATCGCGTCTTCCTCCTCGGCCGCTTCGCGTTGGGCTTGCCAGGCACGGCGCGCGCGGGCGGCTTTTTCCGCATACACCTGCGCCTGCGCCTCCAGCCTGCTCACTGTCTGTTGCACAGTCGCCACCTCATCGTGCGCGCGCTGCAACGCCTGCGTCGCTGCGACCAGCGCCTGCTCTGCGGCGCCGCAGCGCTCTTCCAGCACTGCGCGGAAGCGCTGGTGCTGCAGGATCGCCTCGATGCCGATCGGCTCACCCGCGCCGGCCGTGTCGGCCAGCGCGGCATCGAACGCGGCCAGGCGCGTGGTGCAGGCGTCGGCCTGCTGACTGCAACTGGCGCGCTCGCCATCGCACTGCTCCAGCGCACGCCTGCAGTCGCTCAGGCGCTCCTGCATCCGCTGGTAACGGCGCGTCTTCAACTGCTGCAACGTGGCCCAGGTGCCGGCACGCTCACGCATCGTCGATCACGCCGGCAAGCTGCTCCAGGGTGGCGTCATAGTCGCTGAGCTGATCGGTGGACTGGCTGAGGAAGTCGCGAATCGCATCGATCCTGGCGATCGCCTCGTCGGCGACCGCATCGCTGCCCTGGCGGTACTCGCCGACCTGCAGCAAGGTCTCCACCTCGTTGTGCTTGGCCAGCAAACGCCGCAGCTGGCCGGCGTACTGGCGTTGTTCGGCAGAGACGATCTGGCTCATCACCCGGCTTAGGCTTCCCAGCACATCGATGGCCGGGTACTGGTTTTTGGCGGCGATCTCACGCGACAGAATCAGATGGCCATCCAGGATGCCGCGCACCTCTTCGGCGATCGGATCGCTGCCGGTGTCGTCTTCGGCCAGCACGGTGTAAAACGCGGTGATCGAGCCCGTCTCGCCCATGCCGGCACGTTCGAGCAGGCGTGGCAACTCGGCGAACACCGACGGCGGGAAGCCGCGCCGTGTGGGGGGCTCGCCGGCGGCCAGACCGATCTCGCGTTGCGCGCGGGCAAAGCGCGTCAGCGAGTCCATCATCAGCAGAACCCGCATGCCCCGATCGCGAAAATATTCGGCGATGGCGGTGCCGACATAAGCCGCCTTGGCGCGCTCGATGGAGGAGCGATCGGAGGTCGCGCACACCACCACGCTGCGCGCCAGACCGTCTGGGCCAAGAATCATCTCGATGAATTCACGCACTTCGCGCCCGCGCTCGCCGATCAGCACGATCACGTTGACGTCGCACTGCGTGCCGCGCGCGAACATCCCCATCAAGGTGCTCTTGCCCACGCCGGCTGCGGCGAAAATGCCCATGCGCTGGCCTTCGCCCAGCGTCATCAGGCCATCGACGATGCGCACACCGGTCGGTAGCGGCTGTTCGATCAGGCGCCGGCGCATCGGATCCGGCGCCTGTGCCTGGATCTGCACCCAGCCGTCGCCGGCGAGCGGCCCCTGGCCGTCCGCCGGCTCACCCAGGCCATCAAGCACGCGCCCCAGCAGCGCCTCCCCGACCGGCACCGCCAAGGGGCGCCCCAATCCGATCACGCGCGTCTCGCGCGACAGGCCCACCAGCTCGCCAAACGGCGCCAGCAAGGCGAGAGTGCGGCTGAAGCCCACCACCTCGGCGCGCTGCAACAGCGTGCCGTCGCGCTGGCGCAACTCGCACACCTCGCCCAGGCTGACCTGCACCCCGGCGACCTTGAGCATGGTGCCGATCACCTCGACCACCTTGCCGTAGCGACGACCGAAGGCCAGCGCAGCCAGTTCGCGCTCGAGCGTTGCCTCCAGCACCGGCATCTCAGCAGACATCCGGCACCGCCTGTGGCGCGGCCAGCACGCGGCGGATGACCCGCTGGAGGCTGCGCAGCTGATCGCGCAGATCGGTCTCAAACACGCCGGTATCCCATTCGCACACGCAGGCACCCAAGGCCAGCGTCGCATCGCCGCACAGTTCCACCGGCATGGCCCAGCCTGCGGCCGCGGCGGCCGCATCGAAGGCGCGCCGTGCGTCGTCCAGCGCATCGGGATGCACGCTCACCCGCAGGGCCTTCGCCTCGTCCAGGGCGCCGTCCAGCGCCTGTGCGGCGCGCGCGTACAGCGCCGCAGGATCGTGCCCGTGCAGAACCTGCTCGCAAGCGTGCGCGACGATCTCGGCCAGACGCGCGCGGGCGCGCTGCGCGGCGTCCTCGGCCGCGAAGGCATGCCGCACGCCGCGCTCGTTCCACGCGTCGAGCTGACGGCGCAGCCCGGCGGCATAGCCCAGGCGTGCACTGCGCTCGGCCTTGTCCTGGGCATCCTGGAGGATCGCCTCGGCCTGTTGTTGGGCGTCGTCGATCAGCGCCTGCGCACGCGTCTGGGCGTCCGCCAGCGTCTGCGCGCACCGCGCGTGCACCTGTGCAGTCGCTGCGTCCAGTTCCAGCACACAGGCCAAGGCCTCGCGTGGGATGACCTCGCAGTCCAGGCCGACTGCCTCCGGTGTGGACCTCAGCCAAAGACGCATGGCAGCTCCGGCAACAAGGTAGGCAGCGCCTGCAGAAACGCATCGCTCGCGCCATCTGCTGCGATGGGCGCCACCTTGGCAGCGCCCAACGGCAAGGACAGCGCCAGTACCTTGGCGATGCAGGGGTCAGGCCAGGCACCATCGGCCTCCATTCGACGCCAGCCATCGCCGATCCATGCCGCGTGCTCGGCATCGCGCGGCAACAGCGGCACTGTCATGCCGGTGACTGCGCGATGGCGCACATGCTCAAGCACCGCCGGCCCCACCCACTGCTCGAACCAGGTCAGGCGCTCGCGTTCGATACAGCGGCGCAGCGCCAGTGCGCGCGAAAACACTGCGCGGCTCATCAACACCTTGGCGAGCAGATCGGGCGCGAGCACGACCAACCGATTGGCCAGCGGATCCAGCGCCGAAACCTGCATGCGCGAGCATCCCGACCAGGCCTGGATCACGCGCACACGGCGCTGCGCCGGTGCCCATTCCCAGCCCAGCGCAGCGACCGGACCCAGCCAGTGCGCCACCCGCTCTGCCTCCAGCGATTGCGCCAGCACGGACACGGCCGCCGTCCATCGCTGAAGCCACAGTGCTGCGTTGTCGATGCGTGCCTTGTCCATCCGCCGGCCTCATCCAGCATGTTTTCTGGACAACGCGCGCAGGCGCTGCCAGCCGCCCCAGCGGCGTGCATCGGCGCTCGGCCACCAATACAGCGCTGCCGCACCGACCGCTACGCACAGCGCCAGCGCGCATCCGGCCAGCCACGGCCACGGCCATGCGCGCGCAGGCGCCGATACAGAAAGCTGCGCATCGCTCTCCGCCCCGCCCGGCACCAGCGTGACGCTGACGTTCTCGTAGGTCAGTCCTTCCACGCTGTGCATCACCAGGGTCTTGATGCTGGGCACCAGGCTGGTCAGATCGCTACCGACGCGAAACTTGATGAACACCGCAGCGCTGGAGGGTTTGACCGAGGTGGACAGCGGGTCGTTGTTGGGAAGCACGATCTGCACATCGGCCGCGATCACGCCGTCGATATTCGACAAGGTCTGCGACAGTTGCTGCGACACGCCGTAGATGAAGCGCACGCGTTCTTCGGTGGGTGTGGAGATCAGGCCGTCTTTCTTGAACATCTCGCCGAGATTGGCGTGCCGCTCACGCGGCATGCCATGCGTGCGCAGCACGTTCAATGCGTACGCCACCTGATCGTGCGGCGCGTTGACCGCCCAGGTCTTGCCGTCATCGGGCGTGAGCTTTTCTGCATCCACACCGGCCGTCAGCAGCACGGCCAGCATGTCGTTGGCGTCGTTCTCGGTCAGCCCGGAATAGAGCTGCTGGTCGCAGCCAGACAGCAGCAGTGCCAGCAGCAACACCAGCAGATATCTGAGCTTTCGCATGCTATTGGTTCTTGAACAGCGTCTGCACGGCGTTCTTGCCCGACTGCGCCACGCCGACGCTGACATTGAGGTTGAAGCCGACCATCGTCAGCTCGTGCATCAACTTCATTTGTTGCGAGGCCATTTCCTGCAGGTCCATGGTCGGCGCCTGCATGCTGAAGGCATCGATATGCTCGGTCATGCTGCGCACGCCATCGTTCTGCACGTCGACCATGCGGCTCATCATGCTCGGCTCGCCGACACGCTGCATGGCAGGCGGCAACGGGCTGGAGGACTGCATCAGCGCCTGGAAGCGATTGACAAGCGCCTGGTTCGGCGCCGCCGTCGGCGACACCGCTGGCGTGGACAGGCCGGTACTGGCAGTGATTGCTGGGACAGGAGGAATGAGCGTCATGACATGTTCCGCAGGCTGGGTTTGGTCGGGGTCAGGCGCGCAGATACTGGGCGTTGGGAACTTCCATCGGCGCGGCGGATTCGGCCGCCGCTTCCAGCGGCGCGGGTGCCGGGGTGTAGCGTCCTGACAGCGCCTTGACCAGTCCAACGGCGTCGGCATCGGCGCCCTCTTCGATCAGACCGTCTGCAATGCCATGCCAGGACGGGTCGCCCACCGCAAACAGGCAACACGCGTACAAGGCCTTGCACAACGGCTTGGAATCGGCATCGGCCTCCAGCTCACGCAGCAGGCGCGCGCCCTCCAGATAACTGCCGCGCTTGATCGCAATCCAGGCATCGAAGGTATCCAGCGCCTTCAACTCTGGCCGCAGTACTCGCACGGCGGCCAGCACCGCTGCGGCCTCTTCGATTTTTTCGTGGGTCAGCCCGACCGTGATCAGTTCGATCAGCCCGCTCACGACCGAACCGGGACATTCAATCTTTTCCATACCGCACCTCTTCATTCAATGGCTGTGGACAGCATGCGTGCGTAACGTACGCTTCGGCGCCAACGAAGACTTTTCAGAAGCGAACATCGGAATGCCATCGCGAACAAACACGTCGTGCTTCGTACACCCATGCACACGTTCGCCTTGGAAGCGGATCGTCCGGCGACGGCTCGCTCAGAATGGGGGGTGCAGCAATAGCGGCCGGAGATCGCCATGTCGGATGAGAAGACCGAGAAGCCGACAGAAAAGAAACTGCAGGATGCGCGCAGGGATGGGGAAGTCCCGATCAGCCCGGATGTCACTGCAGCCGCGGTGCTGCTGGCCGCGCTGTTGGTGCTGAAGCTGGCGGGCAGCTATTTTGTCGAACATCTGCGTGCATTGATGTCGATCGGTTTCGACTTCACCGCCAATACGCGCGATGCCACCGCCTTGCACCGGGCGCTCGGTCGCATCGGCATCCAGGGTGTGTTGCTGACGCTGCCCTTCGTGACGGCCTGCCTGGCCGCAGGATTGATCGGCACCTTTGTGCAGACCGGGCTTAATGCCTCGCTCAAACCGGTCACGCCCAAATTCGATTCGCTCAACCCCGTCAACGGCGTCAAAAAACTTTTTTCGTTACGCAGTCTCATCAACCTACTGAAGCTGGGCATCAAGGCGGCCGTGATCGGCGTGGTGCTGTGGTACGGCCTTCGTGCACTCATGCCGACCATCATCGGGCTCGCCTACCAGCCACCGGCCGACATCGCCCAGATCGGCTGGCGCGCACTGGGCATTTTGTGCGCCCTGGCGGTCCTGGTGTTCGTACTGGTCGGCGCAGCGGACTGGAGCGTGCAGCACTGGCTGTTCATCCGCGACAAACGCATGAGCAAGGACGAGCAGAAACGCGAACATAAGGACAGCGAAGGCGACCCGGAACTGAAGGGAAAGCGCAAGGAGTTCGCCAAGGAGCTCGTCTTCGGCGACCCGCGCGAGCGCGTTGCCAAGGCCAAGGTGATGGTGGTCAACCCGACCCATTACGCCGTCGCGCTCGCCTACGAGCCGGACGGCTTCGGTCTTCCGCAAGTGGTTGCCAAGGGCGTGGACGAGGGCGCACTGGAACTGCGTGCCTATGCGCACACCCAGGGCATTCCGATCGTGGCGAACCCGCCGTTGGCGCGTGCGCTGCATCAGGTCGAACTGGGCGAGGCGGTGCCCGAATCGCTGTTCGAAACGGTTGCAGTGGTGCTGCGCTGGGTCGATGAACTGGGCCGCGACAACGATGAAGGCAGCGGTCCGCTGCCCTGCTAGGAGATGGCATGCGCGTAACACGGTATTTTGCATACACCGGTGAAGTGGCGATCGCCGCCTTGGTGGTGGCGGTCATCGGCTTGATGATCCTGCCGCTGCCTACCCCGCTGATCGATACGCTGCTGGGCATCAACATCACGCTGAGCGTGGTGTTGCTGATGGTCACGATGTATGTGCCCGACTCGATCTCGCTGTCGTCGTTTCCCTCGTTGCTGCTGTTCACCACGCTGCTGCGGCTGTCGTTGAACATCGCATCGACGAAATCGATCCTGCTGCACGCCGAAGCCGGCCACATCATCGAGAGCTTCGGCGAGCTGGTGGTGGGCGGCAATCTGGTGGTGGGCCTGGTGGTGTTCCTGATCATCACCACGGTGCAATTCATCGTGATCGCCAAAGGTTCCGAGCGCGTTGCGGAAGTCGGCGCGCGCTTCACCCTGGATGCGATGCCGGGCAAGCAGATGAGCATCGACGCCGACCTGCGCGGCGGCAATCTGACTGCAGACGAAGCACGCCGCAAACGCGCCCGGCTGGCCATCGAGAGTCAACTGCACGGCGGCATGGATGGCGCCATGAAATTCGTCAAGGGCGATGCGATCGCCGGCCTGGTGATCACCATGGTCAACATCTTGGCCGGCATCGTGGTAGGCGTGACCTACCACGGCATGAGCGCGGGCGAGGCCGCCAACCGCTTTGCGATCCTGTCGGTAGGCGATGCGATGGTGTCGCAGATCGCCTCGCTGCTGATCTCGGTGGCGGCCGGCGTCATGATCACCCGCGTCGCCAACGAGAATGAAACCAAGATCAGCTCGCTCGGGCTCGACATCGGCCGCCAGCTCACCAGCAACGCACGTGCCTTGATGGCAGCGAGTGTGCTGCTGGCCTGCTTTGCGTTCGTGCCGGGATTTCCGGCGCTGCTGTTCCTGCTGCTGGCAGCGGCGGTCGGTGCCGGGGGCTATACGATCTGGCGCAAGCAACGCGACACCAGCGGGAGCGATCAGCCCGCACTGCCATCAACCAGCCGCAAAGGTGCCAAAGGCGATGCGCCGCACATCCGCAAGAGCGCCCCGGATTTCGCCTCGCCCTTGTCGATGCGGCTTTCGCCGCAACTGGCTGCACGGCTCGACCCGGCGCTGCTGGATCAGGCGATCGAAAGCGAGCGGAGGCAATTGGTCGAGCTGCTGGGATTGCCGTTCCCGGGGATCGCGATATGGCAGAGCGAATCCCTGCAGGGCCTGCAGTACGAAGTGTTGATCCACGACGTGCCCGAGACCCGTGCTGAATTGAACGACACCGCAGACATGCAAAAGGCACTGGCCCAGCAGGCCATTGCGCCGCTGCATGCACGCGCGCACCTGTTCGTCGGCATCCAGGAGACGCAGTGGATGCTGGAACAGGTCGGCGCGGACTATCCCGGGCTGGTCGCCGAGGTCAACAAGGCGATGCCGGCCCAGCGCATCGCCGATGTGTTGCGACGGCTACTGGAAGAACGCGTCCCGGTGCGCAACATCAAGAGCATCCTGGAGAGCCTGGTGGTGTGGGGACCGAAGGAAAAGGATCTGCTGATGCTCACCGAGTATGTGCGCTGCGATCTCGGCCGCTATCTTGCGCATACCGCGACCGCAGGCACCGGGCAGCTGCCTGCGGTGATGCTCGACCATGCGGTGGAGCAACTGATCCGGCAGTCGATTCGCGCTACCCCGGCCGGCAATTTCCTGGCCCTGCCGCCGGAGCAGGCCAGTCAGCTCGTTGAGCAGGTGGAGCGCATCGTGGGCGATCAGGCGCGGCATCCACTGGCAGTGGTCGCATCGATGGACGTGCGCCGTTATGTGCGTCGCATGATTGAGGCGCGGCTGGGTTGGCTGGAGGTCTATTCGTTCCAGGAACTGGGCGCGGAGGTGCAGCTGCAGCCGATCGGCAGAGTGGTGGCCTGATGCGCAAGCCACCGGTCCGCCATGTGCGCATCCTGCCCATTGCCGGCGCACCGCTGCAGCCGCACGCAGCGGCAGCACCGGCGCGTGCGACGCAACGTGTCAGCTTCATGCAACTGCGCCGACGCCTGAGCAGCGTGCTGGCCGGATTGCCGGACACGGTGGTGCCGGAGGACGGCGACGACGATCCGACGCTGCCCGAAGTGGTGGATGCTGCCAGCGACGATCACGGACCCGCAGCGCTGCCAACCGCACCGCCCTGCCTGGATGACGGCAATCGTCGACAGATCGCCCGAGGCGATGACGGCGACGCACTGGGTCGGCAGATCGCCACCGAGTGGATCCGCACCCAACGCGCGCAGCTGGCCATCAACCACATCGCGCTGCGGGTTGCCGAGTTTTGCAACGCCACGCCGGTACGCGGCGCAGGTACCTGGGAAGCGTGGCTGGAGATCAACCACGACATCCTGCCGCAGACCACGCTGTTCTTGCGGCTTTCGCCAGACCAGCTATCGCTTCGCTTCGACAGCGGCTCGCCGGAGACGCGCGAGGTACTTTTGAATGGAAGAAAACGTTTGGATACTGCATTGAAGGCTGCGCTCAGCGACACGCTTCAGATCAGCATCGAGGTCGTCTAGCGCTGCATCTGCAGCAAACCAGCCATAGCGAGGGACGCCGTGTTGTCAACAGAGCCGAGCCTGACGTCGCCGGCACGCGACTTGTCGCAGGCGCTGACCCACGTGCCCGCCGTGCGCGCGCAGCTGGGCAGAGTGCTCTGCGATCCGCGTGCGGCACAGCGTTGCGGCTACACCGCGCAACGCCGCGGCATTCGGGCTGCGGATGCAGCGCGCCTGCAGCTGCAGTTCGATAGCGGCAGTCTGGAGTTGCGGATCGCGGCACGCGACGGCCTGGCGCTGCTGTTGAACGAAGCCGATGACGCCCTGCGCGTGGCGATCGCCGGTGTGCTGTTGAGCGATGATCTGCGCGCCCTGGAACCACTGGGACTAGGCGCTGCCGAGGTGGTCGCCTTCGAGCGCTGTGCGGATGCGGTCGATCGCCTCGATATCGGCATCACGCTGGGCGGCATCGACGCAATCGCAGAGACCGCCAGCCCGCTGCTGCTTGCCGCGCTGCAAACGGCTAGCGCTGCGCTGGCTCAGCCATCGCCACTGCCGGCCTGGCTGAGCGCACTGCGGGTGACTACGCGCCTGCGTATCGGCCAGCGCACGGCAACGGCGGCGTTGCTGCAATCGCTGCGCCCGGGCGATGCCCTGTTGCACGCGCTCGCCACGGCTCCCGTGCGCAGCGGCGAGCTGCTCTGGGGCATCCCTGGAGGTGCAGTGTTGCGCGCTCCGGTACGCCTGACCCTGCAACAGATGATTCTGGAGACTGCCCCCACCATGCAGCACGATATGCCCGCGTCCGACTCCTCATCGTCCGCCACCGATGTGGCGGCACTGGAACTGCCCGTACAGCTGGAAGTGGACCAGCTTGCGCTGTCTCTATCCGTGCTGTCGGGCTTGCAGCCCGGCCAGATCCTCGAGCTGTCGGTGCCGGTGGACCAGGCCGACATCCGCCTGGTCGTCTACGGCCAGACCATCGGCATCGGCAGATTGCTGGCGGTGGGCGAACATCTCGGCGTGCAGATCCTCAGCATGTCGGAGACTGCGCATGCAGATGCCTGATGTCGGCTCGCTGCTGCTGGTGGTCATCATGCTGGGGCTGCTGCCCTTCGCAGCGATGGTAGTCACCTCCTACACCAAGATCGTGGTCGTGCTCGGCTTGCTGCGCAATGCCATCGGCGTGCAGCAGGTGCCGCCGAACATGGTGCTCAACGGCGTCGCGTTGCTGGTGTCGTGCTTTGTGATGGCGCCGGTGGGCATGGAGGCGTTCAAGGCCGCGCAGAATTACAGTCCCGGTGCCGACAACAGCCGTGTAGTGGTATTGCTCGATGCCTGTCGCGAACCGTTTCGGCAGTTCCTGCTCAAGCACACCCGCGAGCGCGAGAAAGCCTTTTTCATTC
Source organism: Xanthomonas sp. NCPPB 2922 (assembly GCF_041520885.1). Lineage (NCBI taxonomy): Bacteria > Pseudomonadati > Pseudomonadota > Gammaproteobacteria > Lysobacterales > Lysobacteraceae > Xanthomonas > Xanthomonas sp. NCPPB 2922. Next base: position 21,627 of record NZ_JBGOFY010000024.1, read on the forward strand.
GCTCGGCGCAGCAGATCTGGCCCAAGGACAAGGCCGATACGCTCAAGCCTGACGATCTTCTGGTGCTGGCACCGGCATTCACGCTGAGCGAGCTGACCGAGGCATTCCGCATCGGATTTCTGCTGTATCTGGTCTTCATCGTGATCGATCTGGTGGTGGCCAATGCGTTGATGGCGATGGGCCTTTCGCAGGTGACGCCAACCAACGTGGCCATTCCGTTCAAACTGCTGTTGTTCGTGGCGCTGGATGGCTGGTCCATGCTGATCCATGGCCTGGTCCTGAGTTATCGGTGACGCCATGGACCATGACGATCTGGTGCGATTCACTTCCGAAGCCTTGTTGCTGTGCCTCAAGGTGTCGTTGCCGGTGGTCGGCGTTGCCGCAGTGGCCGGGCTGCTGATCGCCTTCATCCAGGCAGTGATGTCGCTGCAGGATGCCTCGGTTTCGTTCGCGCTCAAGCTGGTGGTGGTGGTGGCTGCCATCGCAGTCACTGCGCCCTGGGGCGCCTCGGCAATCATGCAGTTCGGTCAGGCGCTGATGCAGGCGGCGTTTCCATGATCCGGCGCATTTCGCCAGGCGCTGTGCCTCCGTCGCTGCCGAGCGCGCCCGGCGCATCGCACCACCACGCAGATGCGCCGCAGGCTGGCGTGCAGCCGCCGGCGGACACGGCACATCATGCACCCCGTCTGCGCCCCGCCCCGCCGCGCAAGCGGCGACGCGGCATGCGCTCGCTGGATGGCATGGACGACGAACTCGACGCCACCGAACTGGAAGAAGCCGAAGCGGCACGCGTCTCGGCGCTGCGCGGCCGGGTCAGCATCGCAGTCGCTCAGCCACAGGGCCAGGGACAACGCCAGGATGATCAGCACGGCGAGGGCGGCAACGCGCAGGCCGGCGATCCGCAGGCCGGTACGTGGCCGATCGCCGCGCCATCGCAGGTAGACGACAGCGTCCGTGCCAGCGTCCAGGAAGTGCTCGACCGCTACGCGGCGACCCCTGCCGCCGACCAGACGATCCGGCGACGCGCGCTTGCCGTTGCGCTGGTTGAGTTGCGTGCGATCGGTGTCGCCCATCCTGCCGCAGCACAGTTGACGACCATGGCCTGGAGGTTGATGCGCGAGCATCTGCACTCGGGCAGCGCAGGCGCAGCTGCCGAAACCCTGCAGGCCTTGCGCAAGCGCCTGCTGGATCTGGTGCCGGCGCAACCGGATACATCGCCTGCACTGCGCAGTTTCCATCTGCTGCTGCCGTTGATGCTGCTCAACGCAGAAAAACCGCGTAAACGCCTCGATCGCGCGCGTGCCATCACGCGTTTGAACACGCTATTGATTGAACACCACGATGGGACCGCTCAGGAGATTCGCGCATGACCATGCAACTTCGCGTGCTGACGGGAATCCATGCCGGCGCACGATTAGATTTGCAGCCAGGCAGCTATACGTTAGGCGCCGATCCCCAAGCCGAAATCCGGATCGAAGATTGGCCTGATTGTTCGCTCATCATCGAGGTGGATGCAGATGGTCAAGTGTGTTATCGCAGCGAAGCGTTGCCAACGACAGCGTTTGTTGCGCTGCATCCGGTGCGCTTTGGTCCGTTGGTGCTCTGCATCGGCGACGCTGCAGCCGATTGGCCGGACGACGTTGCGCTGCTGGAGCAGCTACTGTCGCCCGCCGCGACGCCGGCAGCGCCTTTGCCACGCAGGTCCAGGCGCAACGCACTGCGTGCAGTGGTGGGCGCCATGCTAGCGCTGGCCGCTGCGGCACTGTTGCCCTCCCTGCTCCCGGCCTTCCTCTCCGATGCGGCTCCCCCACGCAGCCAGGACAACCAGCTCAATCAGGTGCGATTCGTGCTCAAACAGCTGGGCTTGCGCGAAGCGCGCGTGGAGCAGGTCGGGTCGCGCGTGCGGGTCGAGGGCCTGGTGACAAGCAGCGCGGATGCGGCACGCCTGCGCGCACAACTGCATCGGTATCAACATGCGGTCACCGTCGATGTGGTGGTGGTGGATGAGGTATTGGCAACCCTGCGCGATACCTTGGCCGACCGCGACCTGAGCGTGCGTTACGACGGCCAGGGCGTTTTCTCCATTGCCGGCAGCAGCGACAACGCCGAGCGTGCGACCCGACGCATCGCCGACCTACGCAGCGATCTGGGCCCGGAAATCCGCACACTGCATGTGGAGATCACCCAGCAGGACCCGTCCGTGAAACCGCCCGCCAATTACGACGCCGCCCTGCTCGCCGACGGGCTGCATTACGTCGAGACGCCGGACGGTACCAAGCACCTGACTTCCCTGCCGCAGCAAGCGGCGCCATGAGAGCCGCACCATGTTCGATGCCATGACCGACACGCTCACCCAGGATATGAGCAAGATCTTGCAGACCAAGGCGCAGGATCTCTCCGGCGAGCGACTGCGCAACATCGAGGCAGCGCTGCACGCGACAGCGCAACAACTCCGTGTGCATTGGTCCGCCGCGAGCGATCAGGCTGCGCGCAACGATTTCATTGTCTTGCACGACGGCATCAACGCTGCACAAGACATCGTCGCGCACATCGCCAGCATGCCTTGATCATCGATTTCCTTGGCCACGTTGGTCAAGCAAAACGCGCCGACAAGCGCTCCACGTTACTTCTCTTCAGCTAAGGAGTATTTATATGCCAAATTTACAATCGATAGTGCCGCGATTGGGCCAGGGCAGGGATCTGTTTGGATCTGACCTTTCAAGCAGATTTGACAATCACACTACCACTCAGACCTCGGACAATCAGATGGATAGTCTGATGGGTGGCATTGGTAAATCAGCCGCAGCACAGGAGCGCATGAACAACTACCTGACCGCGAAGAAGAACGAACTTGACTTCAACGTGGCGCTCAACAAATTCATCGGCAAGGCAGGCGACAACGCGAAGCAGCTGGTTGGCCAGTAATAGGCCCTGACATGACGCAGGGCCGGTGCATGGCCCTGCGCATGTCGTACGACAGATGAGCAGCACCCGATTCGAAGCGATCGTTCAGCAGATGTGCGAAGCATTGGACCTGCCGGATGTGCAGGCGGTGCTCAGCAGTCGTGTGCTCTGGGTGGAAGGGTTTGAAGTCTATCTGCACATGCCTGCAGCCCAGACCGACGATGAAGCACAGCAAGTTCCGGAAGAAGAAGCGCTGTACCTACGCATCTCCTATGGCCTAGCACCTGCAGGACGCACCTTGACGGTCTTCCGGCTGTTGCTGGAAGCGAATTTGTCGGTGTACGCACAGGACCAGGCGCAACTCGGATTGAACGATGCCGGCGTGATCGTGCTGGTCGTACGTGTTCCACTGGACGACGACGTCGACGGCGCATGGATCTGCGATCTGCTCGCCCACTATGCCGAGCATGGCCGTTACTGGAACAACAACATCTTCATTGCACACGACGAAATGTTCGAAGGAATCGCAACCGGAAATTATCTGTGGCTACGCGCGTGAGGTGCTCGGTCTTGCCTGCCTGCCGATGGTGCTAGAGAGACATGCACGCCTCCATAGCACGCTGCCGCAGCCTTGCGTCTCCGCTGTGCTGTAGGACATCGCCACGCTGTGTCGCGGTTATTTCCCGCCGCAGGACTTCGTCCACCATTCATCTCTTGCAAGGACACTCGCCAATGAATCTTGCGATCCCCTCACAGACCAATGCGAGCTTACCGCCGTCCTCATTCTCCCTTTCGCAGCAGCAAGCCCTGACCGCGGTGATCATGAGCATGCTGACGTACTGCATGCAACGCATGCTCAGGGACATGCTGCAGCCACAGGATCAGCCATTCAGCGACGGTCAGCCACCGACCAACCCGAATCCGACACCACCGATGCCGCCCTCGCGCCCGCCCTGTTCCACCAACCCCGGCGGACAACACGGTAGCGGTACTGGCGATGGCAGCGGCGGCAATGGCGGCAACCACAACAGAGGCAACGGCGGCACCTGCGGAACGGGAGCCGATCACCGCGCATCGCCCACCAACCCGGGTCAGGCGGTGAGGCCCTGCCCCGATGGTCCGCAGGCCCCACTTCCTCCCGGCAAGGTCGTCACCGCGCCACCCGGCCTCCAGAACAAGACCATCGTGGTGCATAAGGGCGAGGTATTCGACGGCAAGGGTCAGACCTACATCGGTGGCCCTGGTCTGGGCGATGGCTCCCAGAACGAACACCAGCAGCCGCTGTTCGTCGTCGAGGACGGCGGTAGCCTGTGCAACGTCAACATGAAGGGCGGCGGCGACGGCGTGCATTTCATGGGCAGCGGCAAGATGGTCAACTGCGTCAACGACGATGTCAGCGAGGATGCGGTCACCATCGATGGCCAGGGCAACCGCGAGCATGATGCGCGCATTGCCGGTTGTCGCCCGGAGGTCAGCGGCCGGCCGAAGGTTGAAATCATCAACTGCACGTTCAAGAACGCCGCAGACAAGGTCGTGCAGGACAACGGCGCTGCCGACGTGGTGATGTCGGGTTGCACCGTCAACGGCGCCGGCAAGGTCTTTCGTACCAACGGTGGACACGCTGATATCGACACGCATCTTCAGGTCGAAAATTGCGATTTCCAACAGGTCAAGGAAGCGGTGTTCCGTACCGATGCGCCGGGCGCGACGGTGAAGCTGGCAAACCTGAAGACCGATGCGCCCGACGAGGTGATTGCCCCCAGCGCTTTCCAGGCCACCGGAGCGACCCGAATCGGGCATCAGCCCTACAGCGGCTGATTGCCTCCTGCGTAAGCGGTGCCGGGCGCCGATCGCGCCCGGCAGATGCACCGCTTCGCCCCATCTTCCGGGCGTCGTCGCTGGGTGGTGTCCCTGATCGACGACCACCGACACATCGGTGGGCCGGTTGGCCTGCACATCGCGTACTACGTCGCAGGGTGCAAGAAGGCATGCGCACGCCCGGTCAATGGCCGGCATACGAAGCGGTGCCGTGTGCCGCCCCCCCGTTCCACACCCACTGCCCGCACCTCAGCCGCGCACCCGCCTGGCACCGGGACCGCCAACACGCGACAGACGCCGGCGCGGCTGCGTCTGTCGTTGCGGCCGGCAAGACGCCACCGGATCAACGGTGGGATCGATCGCTCACGGCCGGCCATTCTCCCACTGACGAAGTTCCTCGCTCTCGTGCAGTGCACGCCTGAGCGTGCGTAACTCGGTGTCCAGTGTCTTGGTCACGTCGTCACGTGGCACACCGCTGAACATCGCCGCCCAGCCGGCATGCAGCTGATCGCGCACCGCGTCGATGGTCGCAATCGAGATGCACTGCGTGTCGATTTCCGTACGCAATCGCTCAAGCGTTTCACGCAACATCCTCGCCAGCGGCCCCGGTGCAGGCGCAAGCCGTACCCCCTCTTCCAGGGCGCGTGCAATCTCCGCCGGCGTCGGCGCCGAAAACAGCGCGATCGCCTCGTCGATGGGCTCGGCCAGCGCCTGAAGCGTGCGCTCGATGGTGCGTTGATGATTGGCCGCGGTGACGGCACGTTCCTGATCCAGTCGCGTCGCCTGGGTGGTGTTGGCGCCGTTCTTGGCCTTGAGCGCATTCCAGACCGTATCGTTGAACAGGGTCTGTACCGCCTGCTGCACGACCGTGGCGGTGGAATTGGCGGCTTCGCCTGCAACGCTGCCGTTCTCGTTGCCGCCGCGCAACGGCGCAGCGATCAGGCGGCCGGCCCCGAGCGAGGCAAAATTGGCCAGCACGTTGCTGAGCATGTGACGGCCCAGCACATCGCGTAGCGCAGTGGTAATCGCGTTGGTGGTGCTCAAGGCCTGCCTGGCCAACGCCAGGCCTTCTTTCCCGGTCTCCAGCAGATAGTTGGGAGGAAAATACACAGCGTCGGACCATTGCGCAGGCCGACGCGTCTTGTCCGGCACTGCCAGCGAAAACAGATTCAACCGCTGCTGTCCGCCAAGCAGGTCGGGGACGCTCACCTGGCCGGTACGCGCCATCGCCTTGCCGGTTTCGAGCATCGCCTTCTGCACGACCCCGGCCCCGCCAATGGCCAGCGCGCTCAACCCCAGTTGGCCGGCCGGCGTGCGCGTGCCCGGGTCGTCGGAGGTCCGCCGCGCCGCGTTGAATCCTGCATTGATCGTCGGCTTGAGCAACAAGGTGTCCAGGGATTTGTCGTCCAACGTCGATTGCCACTGGGTGATTCCCTGGCGGATGTCGTAGGTCTGCGCCTTGAGCTGCGCAAGCGTGGGCGCGTTGCCCTCGCCCGGGCGCGTGAAACGCTTGCCTTCGGCGGTGATTTCCAGCAAGACCGGCGGCGGATCGGGCACCAGGATCTTGGGGTCGATGGCCTGGAACCGCGGCAAATTGGCAACGCGCGCGCGCCGATCCATTGCCGGGATCAGCAACGTATCGCTGGCATAGGACACAACGCCCGCCACCGCACCGGACAGCGTTGACGTACTCAGCGTCTCCGATCCAGGCGGGCGCGAACTGTCGTAGGCGGCGCCCGCGGCAAGACCGAACGGAGTCCGCATCGAGCCGATGACGAAGGCCCTGAGACACTCGTAGGCGATCGGCCACGCTGCCTTCGCGCCTGCCGCCTTCATATCGCCGACGACCTGGTATCCGGCGTCCGGCCCGAACGCGGTGATGCGTTCCTGCATGCGCGCGTCAGCCCATTCCAGATAGGCGGCCTGCAGCGCCTCCTGCCCCTCCGAGGGCGCTGCAAATGGCAGTTTGTCCAGGTGTGTACGTATCTGCGCCTTCAAGTCAGCGGCGGTCGACGCGCTGCGCTGCGCATAGGTCGCTGCAGCGGCAGGCGCGTCGATGACCGAGGACGCGGGGCTTGGCTGCGGAGTGTAAAACGATGCATCCGTCAGCTCCGAAGAATGCGACGAGTGCGAGGACTCCGAGCGATGGGATGCGCCATGCGAGGACTCGGCATGACTTGCCTCGGTCGCCGCGCGACGTGAAAGCGCTGCGCGACGACCACGCAACACCGGGCCCGGAGAGGGCAAGCCGGCAAGCGGCCCGGTTGGCAACCGCTTCTGGGGCGGGGCCATGGCCTCCTCGCCCTGCGTCTGGTGTGTGGGGGCCGGCGACGTTGCCCGGCTGCTGGAAGAGGTGCCGATGTCGCTGGTGAGCTTCATGAGGCCACCTCGGTCGCGCTGCCGGCCTGCGGCACCAGCGCGTCCAGCACCACACGGGCGACCACTTGCCCGCGCTCCAGCGCGGCGGCCACGGCATCGGGCGAGCGCTCGAGCAACAGCGGGCAGACACAGAGCAGACCAAGATCCGAGAGCGTGAGCCGCCATCCGTAATGTGTCAGTAGTTATTCCTGCAGCGCCAGCAGGGTCACCACCTCGTCGCCGCCGAGTTCGCGTGCGGCCAGTGGCAGGATCACTTCCGGGAACGCCGTCGTGCCGCCCTGCTGCACCTGCGTGTGGACACGACACGGCATGCCCGCAGGCCCAAGGATGGTTTCGCCTTCGCTAAGTCGCTGCGCGAGCTCGCCAGGCAACCCGAGACAGGCGCCCAGGCCGATGAAGAACGCGGTAGTCGCTGTACGGTGATTTTCTGATTCCAACGTCATCTGAGCTTCTCCGGAGAAAAATGCAATGCGTTGCCGCTGCACCAGTTCGGCAGGACGCAGTGTCTGGCTCGGGCTGCGCAGCCAAGCCAGACGCTGCGAACCACTCGCGCCGCGCACGAAGTTGGTCTGTTGGAGTGCGCGCAACCGAGATCTGCGTCATACGTCTTGCATGTGCACGAGTGCGGGGCCGGCCTCCGGGGCACAACGGCAAGCAGTCCTACGGCAAGACCATGGCAGTCTGGGCACCGCGGTCGCCGCTTCGGATACGGCATTGACCATTCGCCTATCCTGGCGAAGTGCCCAAAAGCGTTCTGCTCTACTGTGTCTCCCTTTATGTTCTAATGCTTTCACGATGCGCAATATTTTCGCTAGTTGCCTGGGCCGTCCTCGCACATCTACGACACACGGCGAACAGACACAGACGCATGCGCCGCAGATAATGCCGCAACGATCGATGCCAGCGACACCCACGCTGGACCAATCCCCACTGCAGGGGCTCAGGCATCGTCCCGCGCGGTCGCCGCGCCCTACGACGCCCTCAGCATTGCCGTTGCGATCCGCAACGCCACTGAGAAGCAAATGGGAGAGGCGGGCGCTGGAGCGTTTCCAGCCGATGGCCCACCAGTTGGTCGATTTGATCAAACGCACGCGTGGTCATGCAGCCCTGAGCGCCCAACAGCAATCGGCGATGACGTTGCTCAATCGCATCCGCGCATGTGCCGCCGGAGAAAAATCGCCAAGTGGTGCTGACGATATAGACGCGCGTATTTCGCGGATTCGGGATCAGATCGACCGGTACTATCAGAACCCTCCGAACGCAGGTCAGGCTTCTGCTTCCACTATCGGGGCTTCTCCGGACATCAGTGATGAAGAAATGGGGCGCACCCTTGCGTTCATCGACTTGTCGTTCAAGGCGGAAAGGTCCGGAGGTCAGTCCGAGCTGCTCAAGCCAGTCATGGGGGGACTCAGCATCAGGCCTGAGGTAGCGGCGCTCGCTGCGAACATGCTGTGTGGATACGAAACCGGCATCAATCCACCGACCGAAGATATTGCAAGACGAATGCAGAATCTGCTCAAGCATCTTGTCGAGGGAGCCCCAGTAGCGCAGGTGGTGTACGAGGCCATCATCACAGGAAATACGAGGCATGACGCAACGCAGTTAATCGCCGCGCTACGACCATTGCTTCAGCACTTCCCAACGCTGGGGAACAACGCGGATTGGCGGGCGCGGCAATAATGCATTGCCTTCCGTCATCGGGAATTTCCTTTCGTCCGGCGGGCATGGCAATGCGAGCATCCCAAGAGAAGGCAGCGGCCTTCTCTTGGGATCACTAGCGCCGGAACGCCCTGCCGGTTTCGCATGCCTACACATCTGGATGATGTGATCCATGCAGCTGACGTTCGGTGACGCTGAGTGCCTGGGCAAGCGCAGGCAGACCCGCCGCACGATCTTCCTGGCCGAGATGGACCACATCATTCCGTGGCAGCAACTGCTTGCACTGATCGAGCCGCACTATCTGGTGTCGGGGTGGCCAGGTCGGCAACCGTTCTCCCTGGCGACGATGTCGCGGATTCATCTGCTGCAGCAATGGTATGCGCTGAGCGATCCAGCGCTGGAAGAAGTGTTGCACTTGGAACTTAAGTCGGCCAAGCTTTTCGGAAAATCTCCTCAATAGCGTTGCGAATCGGCGTTGAAGCCGCCGCTGAAAAAATAATATATTTCTGGCGGCCGATCGGCCGCCAGAAATATATTCAGTTAATAAATTCTGTCTAACGCTCGGATTTTGGCCTGTACTGCTGCCAAATTTCTGCCTCCTGCTCCCATGGCGGATCACATCTTGAGAATTCAATATCAAAATGACGCCCTAAATCTTCGCGATAAAATTTAACGCGCTCTTGATATTCAGGATTATTACGATTTCGATATAGAAATCCAAGCTCCGAATCAGTGACGCTGGTCTTCGCATATATCCCATGCTTATAAAACGGATTCTTGGCTGGGGCTGAAGTCATCTCGTGATGACCACTTAGACCAAAGGCGACATCTCGGCCATCTTCAACAGCAAAACTAATGGCTCCTTTTGACTTTCGCGAAAAAACCTCTGTTTCGTTGAGAGCCGCCTGGCTCTCAACCTCCCGATAACTTCTACCCGCCAATTTTTCCGGATCACCCATCATACACATTGCCATGCTCATGTCGGGCTTTTCGTCGCTGAAATTCTCTCTATTTTCTTCATTAACAGCAGATGCGCGGTTTGGATTTGATCGCAGATGATCTGCAAACCTTTGATTCAGCTCCGGATGCTTCTCTTCTGGGTCGTACAGGCCATTACCACCGAGAAACTGACGGACCGTTATCGGGGTATTCTCTAAACTTTTCATCATCGCATCATGATCGCAGTCATGCGCCCATAATATCAGTCTTTCTTGCGTCTCAGCACGCCCAAAGAAAAGTGTATTTTCAACCTCTCCAGCAAGGCGACAAGTTGAATCTCTGTGCGCCATCGATTTCCTACTAGGCCTAGGCGGAAGATTTGCAAACCCCGACGAAGATGAGTGGCTTGAGCTGAGCGGGCTACCAACAGCGGGGTATTCTACGTCACCCCCCACATTTACACTGTTCGTAGTTGGGGGCCGTTGCACACCGCTAGATTTAGAGAAGCATGATCCCATTACTATAAACCTCGCTAAAACTTGGAAAGTTATTATTAATTAAATTAAATTTACTGCCACCCCACTAATCAACGCCATTGAATTTAGCATTCAATAACGAGATGGTTAATTTTACCCTTATTAATACCACCTTCCTTTTCACCTATGCGAACGTAGTCGCAAGAATGCGAACGCCTGATCGAGCATATTAGCGCTCACTAAATTAGTTAGTCTCACCTGAAGAAAATCAATCATCCAACTACCGCAAAGCATCGTTGGCTTTCAAACAACGTATCGCGCCGAATGGCGCGCGTTTGATCCCAGGTTTTGATGGTGCTCTTTGATTAGAGCACCACCGGGGTCGGCTGGACCGCGACTTGACCCGTTGCCAAAGGCGTCAGCCTGCCAAGAGGCTGATGCCGTGACAAGGCCCCTTACAACACGATGCGCGCAGACGCCTGCCCTGGATTTTGCAGCGTCTTTGTGGGTGCTTGAAGTTTGGAATCGACAACAGGGGCCATGCTTGCCACGTTCGGGATGTTCTCCTCCTCCCAATCGTCGATTTCATCGCAGCCGGGCGGCGTAGCGATGAGACCGAATGCCTCCCGCGCAGGCGCCATCAGTTCATCCTGATCGCTGAAAGGAGCGCCCTCGAGCTTCAGCGTATATCCGCTCTTGTATGTATCGTGGAATCTCTCCTTGAGCGCAAACGTATCCTCCGTATGGAACTGAATCTCCCATAGCGCATCGTTGGGGCCGCGCAACGTGACGTTGACCGCCTTGAATGTCTGCCGGCGCTTGGTGAAAAAATTGGTCAGCTTCACGCGCGCATGACCTTGGTCGTCCAGCGCGGCCAGCACGCTGCGCAGGCCGCTGCTGAAGTTTTTCGGGTCAAGTATCACGCTGTAACGCAGTGCGTCATTCACACCAGTCGCCGCTTGTTCCAGGGTCTTGCGCTTCAAAGCTACCTGCTGCTCAAGCTTTTCCACCAACGAGCCGAGCGATTTCAGTTGATGGTGCCTTCCTGCCAGTCGCCCATCATGGGTCTGGACTACGCTTTCAAGCATGTCGGTGACCACGGGTTCCATCTCGCGTGCGCGGGTCAGCAGCGCTTGGGCATTACGCGAGATGTCCTCGGGCCGTACCGCGCGCAATCGCTCGGCCGGCGGCGGTGGCGGATCGATCAGGCGCGCCTGTTGCAGCGAGCGCAGCGCATCCTGCATGACGCCCGCAGCCATCGTCGGCATGCGCTGCAAGAGTGTAGCGGCCTGCTCGGCGTCGAAGCTGCCGTCGTGCATGGCCCGGGCGGTTGCCTTGCTGTACGGCACGATGCGTACCCGCTCAGCGAAGGCCCGTTCGGATCGTTCACAGGACTCGACGATTTTGGCGAACAGCGCTGTACCCGTGTCGGATTTCAGCGCATCGGTCCCCACCTTGATGGCGATGGTGAGAAGGTTGCGCATGCTCAGCTCTGGCTCCCCAGGGATGAGCCCCGGTTGTCCCTTCGGAAACTGCGCGCGTGATAGCCGGCACACCGGGTAGTTGTCGAGGATGGCGTGGATGCGTGCCTCGGCATCAGGCGCGGCAGCGTAGGCCTCGGCAAGCTGCGGGAACGCTTCGGCCAGCCCATCGGGCAGGTGCGGTGCGTCTATGGAGGCGGCCGAAGCCTGCTCCAGCCCGAGCAGCTGCGCGTACAGCAGTTCGGCAGCTTCACGCGCTTCGGGCATATGGGCGCGCTCAATGGCTTCATGCGCCTGGGTGCGTAGTCCCTCCAACATCTGGGGATCTCTATGCTCGCCTTCGAGCACCTGACGCAAACCATTGCGTAGATCGCGCTCGATGCCATCGTAGGTGCCGAACATCATGCTGCGCGCCATCGCCTCGCGCAGCTCGTCGGGTTGCGCCATGAAGCGCGCCGCCAGGGTGCTGGCCGCGCCCATGATCTTGCCGCCACGCTGCAGCGACATGATCTCGGACAACCGACCGGCCTGGTAGTGACCACTCTCGGGATCAATGCCCGGCGTGGCAGTCTTCGGTGGTTTGAAGGACTGCGGCTGGCCGCGCCTTTCCTCGCGATCGGCCATCTCGCGCGAGATCAGCGCCGCCAGCTTGGGATAGCCCGCGTACACAAATGCATCGTCCCCCTCGGTATCCATGTTGCGCTTGCGCAACTCCGCGATCGGCAACGCACCCAGGCGCCCTGGCTCCACGATGTCCTTGAGCCGCAGGCTGCCGGTGCTTAGCATGTCGCGCGGCACGGCGCTGCGGTCGCGGCCGGATGTCCAGCTCGACAGCGTCTTTAGGTCCTGCTTCGAGCAAACCAAGTCCGTGTTTGCGAAATCGGCCGGCCAGCTCTTCTCCGGCACCACGATGAGCATGCCCTTGCTGTGCAGCATCTGCTCATCGTCGTCCGACGTGTCGTCGAACCCGGTGTAGCTGTACTGAATGCCGAAGGACTGCGAAAGGAACTCGGCGGTGGCGTCGCCCTTCGCCACGGTCGCGACGCGCTCCTCAGGCACCGGCAGCAGATTCTCCTTGTCGTAGGGTGGCTTGCCGATCAGCAACGGACCGCCTGCAGCGTCGAAGGCCTGACTGCGCTCCCGCGGCAGATGCACCTTATCGTCAGCGGAGGGCACCGCCCTGACTCTCTGGCCCTGGTAGCCGCCGCTGGTGGCCAGCTCGAACAGCGCGAGTTTGTTCAAGGCCGACGGCAGCGCCTTAAGCCGGCGCTGCATCGCCTCGTGCGCCTCCTGCAACGCCATCTCGTCGCGAGGGAAGTGCTGCAATGCCTGCGGTGCCAGTCGCGTGGGGCCCTTGTCCTGGCCAAGAAGGTCACGCTGCTCTTGGCTGGCCTGACCAGACTGCACAGCTTCCCAGGCAGAGAAATACTTACGGAAGGCTGGAATACGCTTGGCTACCTCCAGCTTCAGAAAGCCGCAGCCATCGTTGGGGCACAGCGCCAGAGGCCGGCCGTCCGGCGCCAGGGGCTTGAACGGGTGTTCTGGACCGCTGACATCATTGAAAAATCCTATCCTCAGCGTCCCCTCAACCACGTGATCGCTCGGTACCATCTCCAGCAGCGAGCGCTGCATACGCGACCAGTCCTCGCGCTGTGGAGCGAGCTTGGCGACGAGCTTCATCAGGCTGCTGCCCGGAACAGTGTCGGCATAGCGGATCGCCGGCAGCATCGACGACGCTCCAGAGGTGCCGGACAACAGATGGACTGGGCGGGTCATGTTGCCGCGCGTGGCGCGGCTGCCGCCAAACATATCGAAGCGCCAGGGCTCGCCTTGGTAGGTAAGTGTGCGCGCGAGCATGAACGTTGAAATCGATCCAGGCAGTTGGACCTCTACCAGCGGCTGGCCCGTCAGACGCGCGAACAGCGAATACGGTTTGTTCGTCTCGGCTGCGTTGGTCGACACTTCCTTGCCACGCAGATCGACAACGATGTGGGTCGTGCTGCCGATGCCGGACGCTGGCGCGCGGGGCTGGCCGGGTTCCGAACACATGCTCAGGCGCCCGGCGCCTAGGCCGAAGTCGCTGGGTGGATGTGCCTGAGCGATCTTTGGCGCTTCCTTCGCCATGCGCCGGTCCAGCGCGTCGAACAGCTGGTCACCGGCCTCGATCTGCGCGATCAGGTTCCAGCTCATCTCGCCTAAGTCCGCCTCGATGGCATCGCGCGTGCGCTCGAGCGTCTGGTCAACCCATTCCGCCAGTTGGTTGCGGCGCTGCTGCAGTTCCTTGCGCGGTCCTTCGAGGTGCCTTGGCTTCCATTGCCGGCTCACTACGGCGTAGGCCTTGAGTACCTGGAAGAACGTCAACGCCGGGCAGCGCGTGGCGTGATGTTCGGTTTCGGCCGATGCACGTGAGCCACCCGATGCGAGGTATAAGTCGATCTTGCGCTCCAGAATCGGCTGCAACGCGTTGAACACCCCAAGGGTGCGACTCCGATGGCGAGACATCAGCTCCGGACTGCGGATCAGCGGCAGCAGACCCATGCACAGGCTGCCTAGCCCCTCGAGATTCGTCTCGCGTAATCCATCGTCGCGCACGAGCGCTGCGATCCGCTCGAGTCCCGGTTGCGCCAAGGGGCGCATCTGGCGATGAAGCTGCGCCGACGAAAAGGCCTTGAAGACCTGGCCGATCTCTGAGACGGAGGCAGACGCGAAGCGCTCGCGGTGCAGTTCCAAGTGCCCGGCGAGTGCCTGCAACTTGGCACGCCCCAGTGCCTCAAGTTCTTCCTCGTCCACCCGCAACAGGCGTGACATCGCATTGCTAACCAAGGCGACCCCACGCATCCCGAACTGCTGCCATGGCAGCTCGGTCGAGCCTGGGCGCTCGGCGAGCAGCAACAACGCCTGTCGACAGACCGCTCCTCCGAGCAATTTGCTGAGCGCGTTGAGCGACAACGTGACTCCTTGAGGGTCGAGAGCGTTGCGCAGAACGCCATCATCCACGAGCCGCTTGGCCAAAGCGCTGGCGGCCGTCTCGCAGACCTCTGCTTTGGGCCATTTGCTCAGTGCGTTTAGAGCGTTGGCCACCTCTTGCGCTTTGAGGGCGTTGCGCAAAACGCGATCATCCACAAGCCGCTTGGCCAGAGCGCTGGCTGCCACCTGGCAGACCTCCATTTCGGGCCATTTGCTCAGTGCGTTGAGCGCGTTGGCCACGCCCTGCGGTTTGAGCGCTTTACGCAAACGGCTACCGTCAGCGAGCAGCTCGGCCAGAGCGCTGGCGGCCGCTTGGCCGACCTGCGTGTCAGGCCATTTGCTGACTGCGTTGAGCACGGTAGCGACGCCCTGTTCGTTCATCGCCAACCGCAAGTCGCTTTCCTGCGCCACACGTGCCATTAGCATGGCTGCGGCCGCCTCGCAGTCGGGACGCTCGGGCCATTTGGAAAGGGCATTGAGCGTCAAGGCGAGCCACTGTGCATCCAGCTGCCCCTGCAGCCGGAGGTCCTTGGCCAGACGTGAGGCCAGCGCGCCAGCAGCTGCATTGCAATTCTGCTGGTCGGGCCATTTGCTCAGGGCGTTAAGTGCGTTGGTCACTCCTTGAGATTCCAGGGCGTTACGCAAATCGGGATCCTCGGCCAGCCGCGCAGCCAGAGCGCTGGCGGCATCCCCACAGGCACGCGTTTTCGGCCATTTACTCAGCGCATTCAGCGCGCTGGCAACTTGTTGAGAGTTGAGCCGGTCGCGCAAACCAGAATCTTCATCGTCAGCCAGCCGCTCGGCCAACGCGCCAGCGGCCGCCTGGCAGACCCCAAAGTCGGGCCATTTGCTCAGGGCGTTCAGCGCATTGGCCACGCCTTGCGGCTCGAGTGCCTTGCACAAATCGGGATCCTCGGCCAGCCGAGCAGCCAGCGCACTGGCAGCGTCGGTGTCGGGCCACTTGCTCAGTGCGTTCAGCGCGTTGGACATGGCCTGCGGGTCGAGCCCGTCGCGCACACCGGGTTCGTCGGCCAGCGACCGCGCCAAAGCGCTGGCGGCTTTCTCGCAGACCTCGGTGTCGGGCCATTTGCTCAACGCATTCAGCGCAATGGCAACGTGTTGAGAGTTGAGTTGGCTGCGCAAACCACCATTACCGGCCAGCCGCTTGGCCAGCATCGAGGCAGCTCCCTGGCAAAATCTCGCGTTGGGCCATTTGCTCAGGGCATTCAACGCGTGGATCAGTTCCTGAGGATTAAACCTGTCGTACAAACTGTGATCATCGGACAGCCGCTCGGCCAGAGCTACGGCGCCCGCCTCGCAGAAGTTGGCTTTCGGCCATTTGCTCAACGCGTTCAACACGTTGGACACACCTTGCGGCTCAAACGCGTTGCACAAGCCGGGATCCTTGGATAGTCGCGAGGCTAGAGCGCTGGCAATCTCCTCACAGATCTTCTTTTCGGGCCATTTGCTCAGCGCATTTAGCGTGTTGGCTACGCTTTGAGAGTCCATCTTTTTGAGTAAATCGGGATGCTCGGCAAGCCGTAGTGCCAGAACGCTGGCAACCTGCTCGCAGACCGCCACATTTGGCCATTTGCTCAGTGCGTTCAGCGTACTCGCGAGCTGCGTTTCAGTTAGCGCATTGCGTAATTGACTGCTGCTGGCAAGTCGCTCGGCGAGCGAGTGCGCCATAGTTCGGCAGTCCTGATTATCGAACCACTTACTAAACGCATTGAGTGCCAGGCTGATACCCAGAGGGTTCAGGTAATGCTAATCTTGGCTATCATGCAGATGACGAGCCACGCGAGCCACGGCGCGCTCACAGCTACGGCTGTCAGTGTTCTTGGCAAAAGCATTCAGAAGCAGAGCATAAGATTTTCCATCGAGCCGCAACGGTCCCTTTGCCCGCTCCAGCTGTCCTGCGATCCACGCGATAGCCTCCATGCACGCGGGAAGATGAAGGTGTTTGTTCAGCTTGTTGCCCACATGAGCCAGCTCCCTCAGCGAGGCCCCATCGAACCACCCGGTCTTGTAAAGATACTGCGCCGCTAGGGCGGTACAACGATCCAGATCCCCTTGCCGCACGCTTCGGGCCCCGCTTGCATTGGCAATCATCAGAAGATAAGTGCTAAGCCACCCCGTATTATCGTTCGCCTCGGCGCGCACATCCAGGAAGGGCAGGGCCAACTTGCAATCGATGCGATGCGCCAGTTCGTCTGCGCTGTGCCATGGGCAGGCATAGATCAGCGTTATGCGGCTGAGCTCTCCGCCTGAGATCATTCAATTGTTGCCGTTGCAGCTCTCGCTCTTGACGCAGCCGTTGCTGTGCTGCCGGGCTGAGGTTTTGTTCGACCCGCCGAAGATCTTCTACATTCAATTCCAAAGCACGAGTTAGCCCCTGCGCATGTCTTGGCCGCTGTAGCGGCCGAGACGGTTCTTGCCCTTCTCGCATCCGCTTGCTTCCTCGCCTGGCACCTTGTTCGGCCAAGCCAGTATCTTTTGTCGTCTGCTCCAATCCAGACGTTGGTTGGTGTGGCATACGACGCGATGACGTGCTTGCGTAGGCAGGCACCCTGTCCGTGCGCGACTCGGGCACCCTACTGCGTTCGCCGCTACTACCTGCAGCATTGTGCAGATTCACCGACAACGGCTCTCTGCGTTGCGGTGCCATCCCAGGTTCGTCCTGTTCTACCCTCGGCCGTTTGGCCGGCTGCCTTGCAAGCCGCTGCTCACTGGCGCTTGCGCTGGTTGCAGCCTGCTCCCCGGCTGGCCTGGGCTGATCCTCTTGAGAGAGAGACCAATTTGTGCTCGATGAGTTTTGAGTGAGGTTAGTGGTTTTCATGCCGGAAATTTATTACGGATTATCTGCCAGTGACCTGCTCGCCGCGAAGTCTTGATAACGTTTGCGATGCAGTCGTTGTGGCTTGCCAATCTGAGCGCAATCAGCTGCTTATTGCATACTCCCAATAATTCAAAAATCATTATCTTTATGCAATATAGTTGGTAATCCTAGATACATACGTTGCCATGCATAACATGCATGCACCGTTGGACAATGATTGAGAAAAAATATATACAACAGATGGTTACAACGAGTGGATTGCACCACCATCAGGCTGGATAACTTCGTGATTTTTTGATTTCCACTTCGCGTCATAGTCGAGGTGGGTGAAAGCCGAATCCGCAAATTATCATCTGATCGTTCCATAAAGCGACATTGCAATTGCCTTTACTCACGGGAGCACTCTACAAACTGATACCAACTCAGGTGCTGGCACACCTTGACGTAACCAAACTACCGCTTGATTGCTCGAGAAATGTACTTCTTCTTCGTGCGCAAACTGGGCTTGGCATGCTCCAGCGCTTGGAAAAATTCAGTTCGCACATGCTCTTTATCTACCTCAGCTTCGACGGCTTTCGTTAGCCAGGTAGAAAGCGGGCAAGGGAATGACCGTTGACGCGACTATTGTCGGAGCGCCGAGATCGACAAAGAAGCCGGACAAGGCCTGTCATCCGCAGATCCACCAGACATGCAAGAGCCAGCAGTGGCACTTCAATATGAAGCTGCACATCGGCGTGATTGGCCGGATCGGGCTGGCGCATAGAGCCGCGATGACGACGTCGAACGCGCACGACAAGCACGTGCTGGACGACCTGCTGCACTGGAACGAATGACGGGTAGATGGAAATAGCGACTATGCCATCTAGAAGTCCCTACTCCGGAAGTATGGTCTGCATGCCCAGGAACTTCACGAACAAATAGGAGCGCAAGCGCGGCAGGGTGGATGACGTCGACTGAAACAGAAACCGCACCACACCCAAGATCCGGGCGCAGGCGGAGTACATGTTTGCGTCGGTGAGGCGGTTACTGGATCCTGCCAAAGTGCGTTACTGAGGCCCGGAGAAGATCGCCAACCGCAGCGTCGCGACGCTGCGGTTGGCGAACCTGTCTCTGGTGCGCGGTCGATTGGCGGGATGGAGACTACTACTGGGTGCCACGAGGCCGAAAGGCAGGCCCCAGGCATACCAAACGGGCACCGATACGATCTTGACCAAGCCAGCAACGCTGCGGAGCTGTCCCAGTCCGATCATGCAGCACGGCGCAGCGAGTGACCAGCGTTGCCTGGTGGTGAAACGTTCTCGGTTCGTCTTTTCCTGGCTGATCGAGCGATTCCGTTGCTTGCATTTCCATCGGTCACGATTGTCGCTCAAGCAAGATCGTTACTTGCGGCGCCCCCTCACATGCCTGAGGTTTTCTTTCGTGTCTGCCTCGAAGTTGTCGGCAATTGCTTTTGGAATAAACTGTTTCCCCAATGGCACCCCGCCCGCCGCTTCCAGATTCTTGCGAATCTCGCCCTTTTTCTTCTCCTTATCCAGCCGCACTTCTTCATAGTGCAAGCCTGCCAACACGGGAGTTTTCAACATTTCAGTCGGCCTGTTGATGCTAGTACCTATTATGTAGCCTTTAGCAATATCACGGGGTTTTTCCCGCTCGGCTACTCCCTTGCCGCCTCCTTTGGCCGCGCCCTTGGTTGTACCCTGGGTCGCTCCCTTGGCTGCGCCCTCGGCGACCCCCTTGGCTGCTCCCTTGGCTGCGAGTCTGGCCGTGGGTCCGCCAACGGCGCCAACCACCGCTCCAGCCATATTGATGCCGGCGAGTTTCCACGCTAGTGACAGGTTGCCACCTTGCAGTGCGGTATCAATTACCTGTGCTGCCTGCGCTTCGCTCTCAAATGCTAGCGCTGCTGCATCGGCAACCTCGCCGATCAGGGGAATGCCGTTCATTGCACTAAGTGCTACGGAAATCCCATCCAGGATCTTGCTGTCCCACTTGAGAAACTCATGCAATCCCTTGCTGAAGGTACCGACATCGTGTTTTTTCCTCTTGATCTCGGGCTGATCGGCTTTTCCCATCAGCATGTCCGCGACGGCCTTCTTTTGCTCGGGCGATGTGGCTGCATGCGTGGGCGGTGTATCCAGGGTTTTGTTGACCGCCGTCATGTGCTCGTAGAACTGCTGAAAATCTTTGTTGCTGATCTTTCCCGAGTCGACGACATGGCCACCACCGAAGAAGCTGTGGGGCTTCTTGTAGCCGGTGATCGCGTTGTTCAACAAGCCGAACAGTAGCGGGTCGCCCAAAAGTTGCTTGGCCGCGTCGCGCACTGCGGGGTCGGCTTTATCATCCTTGACAATCGTGTCGAGCTTGTCGCGCGTTACCTCTTTGCCGTCGCCGAAGAACGCTTCCTGGTGGCTATTGATGGTGTCCAGCGTTTTCAGTTCGGGCACGGTCAGGTGCATCTCTGATGTAGATTTCTGCAGGAAATCTGCCGTGCTCATCGACTCTTTGTCGCCAGCCAGCGCTTTCCACTGGTCGGGATGCTCACGAAAATACTGTGCGGCGGCAATGACCTGCGGCGGGCTCTTCTTGGTCGTGCTGTCGCCTTCGACCAATTGCTTGAACGCGTCCTGGTTTAGATCCTTGGGCAGATAGTCCGAGTAGCGGTAGAGTTCACGCATCGCGTCACTCTCGGTCATGACCGTCGGCTCGGTCTTGTCGGGGCTGTCAGACGCCACATAGTTTTGCGTGTAGCCCTTTGCTTGCTGCTCGGCATATTGAGCGATCTGTGCGTGTTTTTCGGGCACTGAAAAGCGTGTGAGATCCTTTTCAGTGAATTTTCCATCGCAACTTCCTTTGCTACCCTGCGCACCAATTGCATGAAAAAGAGCTGGATCTTGCTGTAGATCTGCAAACGCTTTTTGCAGATCCGGCGGGATGGCGGGATCCTTCGACTTTGCATCGAGATCTGTCCACTTGACTGGGCACTTGTCCTTGTGGCGATTAAGTGTGGCGACGATCTCCAATTCGTTCTGGGTGAGCGTCCCGCCATCCCACGTGACCGAAGAGCCGTCCACCGGCGGCGGCAGGTCGCGCCCCTTCATTTTTTCGGGATTGTAGGTCGCGTTCTTGCCGCCCTGCGCCGTCACCTGCGGATGGCGGTCGGCGAAGTCGTAAAGATTGTCGGCGATGAGCTTGCCATTGCACTTGCCCTGGTCGTCGTGGTGGTGCTTGCCGTGACCCTGAGACGCCATCGCAAAGAACAGACCAGGATCCTGTTGCAGGCCCTGCAGCGCTTTTTTCAGGTCGGGCGGAGTGGCTGGGTCGTTGATCTTTTCATCGAGCTTGGCGAACTCGATCGGCATCATGTCGCGATGCTGATTGAGCGTAGAGACGATCTCAAGCTGGGATTGCGTCAGCGTGCCGCCGTCCCAGGTTACCGACGAACCTTCTGCGGCAGGAGGCGGTGTCGCTCCCTTGATGTTTTTAGGATTGAACTCGGCATTCTTCCCGCCCAGAGCGGTCACCTGTTGATGGTGGTCTGCAAAATCCCACAAATCACCCGCCTTGATCTTGCCGCCGCATTTGCCGTCGCCCTGCGAACCGATGGCGAAGAAAAGACGCGGATCTTTCTGCAAGCCTTGCAGCGCACTCTTCAGATCCGGAGGTGTAGATGGATCATTGATCTTGTCGTCGAGTTTTGCGAACTCCAGCGGCGTCTTGTCTTTGTGCTGATTGAGTGTCGAAACAATCTGAAGCTCCGATGGGGTGAGCGTGCCGCCCTCCCAGGTCACCGATGACCCATCCACCGCAGGCGGCAACCTGGATCCCTTGATGTCCTTGGCATTGAACGGAGCCGATAGCGTCGGCCAGGAGGTCCGTTTCTCAATCGGCTGGCTGGCTTGAAGGTCGTCTGCTGAAGGCGTGTCAAGCCCCGGAATACCACTGCCTGGCCCATTGAGCGACGTATTGCCGTAGGTGGCGGCAATCAAACGGTAAATCTGCTGCAGAAACAGGTTGTCCATCGCCAGCAACAGATCGGAGTCATTCATGGCCGAATCGGATCCGAGCAGCCCCGGGGACGACGCGTCATCCGTCAGAGGTAGAAACAGACCGGCGGTACTCCCGGTCGAAAGCGTGTTGAGCGACATGTGCGGCCTCGCAGTGACAGAGCAGTGGCGGAGCTGCTGCATATGAGTACATGCTCATACGGTTACACGGGCATGTCTCATGCGGCGAGCTCATATGTTGCCACTCCCGGTACGGGATGCATGCGCCGATGAACTATTTTGGCGAAAAAAGCGCAAAAACGAATGTGCGGGCGACACCCCTGCCGCACAACGGATCCTACGGGGCACCTTCACTCGGCGCGAAAACTTGTACCAGATACATACCGCGCCGCCATTGTTACGTTCGACTTAAAATGGTCACTTCAGTCGCACGCAGCGCCTTGCACTCGCGTGCAATTGAGGCTGAAATCATGGTCCAGAGCAGAATCGCCGAAAAGTGCGCGAGTTGTACGATACCCCAAGGCATGCCGCAACCGTGGAGCAACTGTGTTGATCAGGACCTCGATCCACGACCTACGCGACGCCAGAGGCGCGTCGCTTGGTAGAGGTAACATAGGTTTGAAATGACTTCAATCGATGTACGAGCGCTGCAAGGGGCAGCGCGATTCCTGCTTTGCCACCATCAGCCGCGTATGCGGCTTGGATTGGACCCCGAACAATTCGAGCAAATTGTGGTGGGCAGCGATGTGCCGCTGCAGTGGCGGGGCCGCCTGGCTGCCGCGCACGCTGGTGGAAGGACGTGGCCAAAAGGCGGCTGGTCCATGCAGCGCCCAGACACACGCACTGGGATATCAGCATGGAGATCTGTTTGATACGCCATATCGGCGGCTTGTCTCAGCAAGCCGAAGACACGTGGGAGAAACTCAAGCAGGGCAAGTTGAAGCACTAGCGACGCAATGGCCGACGGCAGCTACGACGAGATGCTGAAAATGCTGTCTACCGTCAAGTTTTAGGGCTTAGATCGCGCGTTGGCGTCGTCAGCACGGCGCCATCGCCGTGTTGCGTTCCAGCCACTCAACCAGCTATTGCGTTGTGGCTGGGAGAAGTCATGTGGCCGGCAAGTGCATGCATCCACGCCGCATTCCTCGGCACTACGCACTCACGGCCCGATTGCGCGCAACGATCGTCTCGTGGCTTGGCGGTATATCGCCCCCGAAGAACTCCACCATCAACGCGTCGCGAAGATGCGGTGCGTCGCCCTTGACTGCAACGTTGAGCGCCGAGTGCAATGCGGCAAGCGGAAGCTCGGTGCAGTACGCAGGCATGCCGGGCTGCTGCCGCCACGAGTCTGCAATCGTCCACGCGTCGAGCGCGTCGAACCCGGCATCGTCGAGCAGCTGCTGCGCGATCGCTTTGCCGGCCAGGCTGTCGCCTGCTACTGGAATAGCGATCCGGTTATCAGTACCTGCGGGCTTGCCACCGTCAGCAAGTGTCTTAGCGATTATTGCGTTGAACGCTTTGATGATGGGCCGGCCGAGTTGCTCCCTCGCCCAGACACTCTCCAGTTTGCCGTCGTCGACTTCCGGTATCCGGGTGCCAAGCTGCGGGTAGTAGTTCGAAGTATCGATCACCACCACCTCCGCAGGCACGGTGGAGAACAGGCCGGCAACCTCGGGAATCTTGGCAAACGGGATCGACAATACGATCACCTCCACGTCCTTGACCGCCTCTACAGCCGCAACAGGCTCGGCGCCGATGTTTTCAGCCAGTTCGCGAATGCTGTCGGGGCTTTTGGATCCAGCCAACTTGACGCTGTGACCTGCTGCGACGAATTTGCGCGCCAACGTGCCACCGATGTTGCCTGCGCCAATGATGCCGATTTTCATGTTCGTGCCTTCCTAAAGTAGGTGGGGTTTTGTTGGTCGATCAGTGAACTCGCCCGAGACGGCCATAGCTGATCCCCTCGTCAGTTTCCAAAGCCTGGTGATTCACAATACCCAAGAAGGAGAGCCCCTCCGTTTGCCACAAGAACTATATGGAGATACACTCCGGATATCAAGCAGCAGACCCACTGACCATGTCTCCCAACGTTCAGCCACGCCCTCCCCGAGCCGACGCCCAACGTAACAAGACCCACATTCTCGAGGTCGCCAGCGACGCGTTTGCCGAGGAAGGCATCAATGTTTCGATGGACAGCATCGCCAAGCGCGCAGGCGTTGGCCCGGGGACGCTCTATCGCCACTTCCCTAGCCGCGAAGCCCTGCTGGCCGCGCTTCTCGAAACGCATCACGCCAACATCGAGCAAGTGCGCATGGCCATCACTGCAGAAGAGCACGACCCAGGGTGTGCGCTGCAGCGATGGATTGAAGCGCTGGGAACTTGGATGAACGCCTACGAAGGTCTGCCGGAACCGCTACGGGCCGCATGGTGCCAACCGAGCTCGGTGTTGAGGCCGACATGCCAATCCATGGTCGAGGCCTCAAGCGTTTTTCTGCAGGCTGCACAGCGCTCCGGTCAGGCGCGGGAAACGTTGACCGGCC
Source organism: Xanthomonas sp. NCPPB 2922 (assembly GCF_041520885.1). Lineage (NCBI taxonomy): Bacteria > Pseudomonadati > Pseudomonadota > Gammaproteobacteria > Lysobacterales > Lysobacteraceae > Xanthomonas > Xanthomonas sp. NCPPB 2922. The sequence goes on from NZ_JBGOFY010000024.1 coordinate 45,633, forward strand.
GCGACATCTTTCTGGCCGCGCTCGCGATCGCATGGGCAGGAGCTGCCAACGGCGGCGCGGATAGCGGCGCCCAACCGGTGCTGCAGGACGTCTTGCGCTCAGGCTGGGCGCTTTCGACTTGAAACGTGGTGCGTCTGTAAGGTGGCGATTCGCGCCCACCTCCACCGACGCCAAGGGCCTGGTGTAGGCAGACGACCATTGGCTTTACTCAACGACGGCCAACAACTGCGCCATCCGCGCAAGCCCCAACTCAAGCTCGGGCAACGACACGCCCCCTGCTCCCAGGCGCAGATGCTGCGGGCACGCATACGCACCACCCGACATCACGAACGTGTTGTACGGCGGCGCCAGCAGCTGTTTGCTGAAATCATCGGCGCTGATCGACAACTGCAGTCGTGCAAGCCCAAGCAGCCCGGCTTGCGGCGGTGTCCATGTCAGTGCGGGTTGTTCGGCGACGAAGCGATCCAGCAATGCGATCCGTTCGCGCCCGACCGTGCGCGAATGCGCCACCGCCGCATCGAAGTGCTCCGGTCGTAGCGCGACCTCGGCCACCCGCTCGCCCAGCACGTTCATGATCTCGCTGGTGTTCTCGCGCAGTACCATCGCAGCGTTCAACAGCGCACTATCGCGCGTCACCATCCAGCCGGTGCGCAAACCCTGCAGACCCAGCAACTTGGACACGCTACCGGTGCTGATGCCACGCTCGTAGAGCGTGGCGATGCGCGGGGTCTCCTGCTCGGTCCACTCCAGTCCCCGATACACCTCATCGGAGACGACGTACGCACCGACCCGATCTGCTGCGGCAATGATGCGTTGCAGTGTCTGCGTATCTTCCACGCGCCCCGTGGGATTGTTCGGGTTGCACAGGAAGATGAGCTTGGTCTTCGCTGTCACCAGCGATTCGAGCTGCGCGATGTCCAACGCCCATCCGGATGCTTCCGTGCGCGCCACGCGCCTGGGAATCGCGCCGATCTGCTCGGCAAGCACCAGCGGCTGTTGCCAACCGGGCGCATCGATGACGAATTCATCGCCAGCACTCAACAACTGCGTCAATGCAAGGTAATTGGCTTCCTGCGCACCGGCGGTGATCAGCACATCGTCCACGCCGCAGCTGGGGCGATAGCCATATTGATCCAGTACCCGCTCGCGCAGGCTCGGCAATCCCTGGTAATCCTCACCCGACCAGTCCAGCGACAGTGCAGGATCGAGTTGCGACAGGAACTGCTGCAAGGGGGGTGAAGGCGATAGGGAATACGTCACGCACGCCTCGGGTTTGGCACGATGCGCGATGAGCCACTGTTCCCAAAAACTATTCGACGGTACAGGCATACGTAGCTTCCTTATCCCATGACGGCTGGGCAGACGCCCAAGCCAAGCGAGGCGTCGATGACAGCGCCGCGCAAGATGCGCGCTTCATCGCGACAAAGGTAGAAGCAGAGATCGGCGATCTCGCGCGGCTCGATCAGGCGGCCACCAGGCAGCGAGGCCTCCAGCTCCTGTCGCTGCTGCGGCGACAGCGCATTCAAGGTACTGGCCTGGAACATCGGCGTATCGGTGGCACCCGGACATACGGTGAACACGTCGATCCCGGTGCAGGCAAGCGTTGCAGCAAGTTGCCGGCCCAAAAACGCGACGGCCGCCTTGCTCATGCCATCGGCCGCACGGAAGCGCGGAAAGTGGGTGATGCCACCATCCACCGAACTCATGAACAGAATCTTGCCCTGCCCGCGCGCTTGCATGCCGGGAATCAGATCTTCGCTCAACCACAACGGCCCGATCGTGTTGACGCGAAAAAACGCCTCGTCCTGTTCCTTGTACGTGGCAGCCGCACGCTCCACGGTCTTGGTGCCCACGCCGGCGTTGTGGATCACGATATCCACCGGCATCGTCAAAGCTTGCATGAAAGCAGCGTGGCTCCGCCGATCGCCGACATCTAATGCATGTGCGTGGACACGATCGTCACCAAACGCCGCGACCAGGTCGAGTGCGCGGCGCCGGCTGTCTTCGCCTGGGCGGTAACCATTACTCGCCGTCGCCTCGCGATCATCCTGACGGCCCCCGGTTGCGCGCATTCCCGCCGCACGCTATAAAGCCGGTGCCGGTCGCAGAAGCGCCGGTGTTGTGCCCGCATAGCCAATAGGCTCCGGGTGCCCGAGGTTCTCCTATAGGAGGCACGGGAATCTTTTTTGATTCCGGAGCCCTATATGAGCAACAAACGCCTCAAATCCCTTCGCGCCAATGCCTTTAAGTCGCAGTCCGGCCGCTGCTACTACTGCGGTCTGGCGATGTGGCATTCCTCTCCAGATGAGCTGGCGCTTCGACCACGCTCTGCTGGCCCGCTCCGATGCACGGCCGAGCACCTCGTAGCTCGCCAAGACGGCGGGAAAGACGTGGTAGGCAACGTCGTTGCGGCTCACGCGGCATGCAACCACCGCCGGTACAAACGGTCTGCGCCTGCACCCTCAGCTACTGACTATCGAACGTTGGTGCAACGTCAGCTGGCGAAGGGAAAATGGTGGCCGCGGTGGATCCACGGGCTAGGCGGCGGTGCGCCGTGACATCGAGCGCCCACCAGGGACGCCCTTTCTCCAGTCATCAGGCGTTGAAGGTGAGCCGATCCATACGGGCAATGCGCTGGCGCATGTAGCGGGCCATGGTCGCGGCAGCGTATGCAACCAAGTCATTGTTTTCCCATGCCCCAACCCCGCTTCTCGGGGGATTCTCAGTCATGCCACGGGCCAGTCGTGTGGACACACCAGCAGGTGCCGCAACGCTGCGGCCCGGTCCTCCCAGCGATCCACGTTCCACGAGGGGTGGTAAACCCAAGTCATCCACGCCATACCATTGCCGTAATCAAGCGACCATACATGCCGCTCCTCCAAGTAGCGCCGCCGGCGCCCTTCTGAGTTGACGTGGCGCGCGTGGAAGACGGGCTGATGGGCGCGATCACCGTGCGCGAACATGCGCCACGCCGTCCGCCCCAGCACCAGAATCACCTCTGGCTGGAGGATCGGAAGAATCGCATCTACCAGAATTTTCCCGCCGTCCTTGAAGTCAGAACCCGACGGGCGATGCCCTGCTGCGGTGCCAGCGAAACGTTGGGAAAGGTTGCAGAAGGCGACGCGTTCCCAAGCCTGCGCTGCATCGGAAAGCGCTGGTGTCCCATTGCCCGTCAGCAACCGATCCAACTCGTCGAAGAACTTTCCCCCGCCCTTTCGCTCGCAGGTCTCCATGTCACCGAACGTCTTGCGGGTGAAGGGGCGAGTGGGGGCGGGGTCGTCGGTCCACCCGTCTTCGCGGTAGTGGGACTCGCCTAACAGCAGCACACGGCGCCCGCCAAATCCCTCTAGATAGCGGCTTCCCACGTAGGGCACAAAGGCTACCGCGTTTGGCCAGTCTTCAAATTTCAACGATGCGCTGTCTTCCATGATGGAGTCTCCTCGGCCCTCAGATCTTGCTTGGTTTTAGTCAATGCGGTCTTCGCCACTTTCCCCGGTTCTGCGGCCCACAAGCGCGCGACTTCGGGGAATAGGCGGACCAAGAGCGCGTCCCAGGATCGATCGGGCGCGAACGTGCTCTCGCCCTCGGCTAGGCTGGCGAGCACGCGTTTCATTTTGTGCTGGAGCTTTGCGGTCCGATCCTGCGGCAATACAGTCCTCAACTGGCCGCGCACCCGAAGCATGCAGCGGTAGAACCATAGGCTTTTAGGCCAAACCTTGTGGGCATGGTGCCCTAACTCGGCCAGCGTCTCAAAGCCAATCCCAATGGGCCGCCCCTGCCCGTGCTTGATCGAGTAGCCGATCACCAACAAGCGCTCCAAGTCGCCATTCCCCTTGGCATAGAGCGGCAGCGCGATCCCGACTAGAGCAAATGAGCGGCGCAACTCCCCCCATCGGCGATCCCGTTCTTTGTAATCGACGAATTCGCCCCGGAGCATGGCCACATAGAAGATTTCGAAGGCCTCTCGGCGGAGGCCCCAGACTTGATGCTCCTGCCAAGCCACCCGCTCTTCCTCCACCTGGGCTTTGTGCCCGTCGTAGTCGAAGACGTAGGCCCGAGGAATGCCTCGGCTGCAGGTGTCGAACATCAGCTCATCAAAGCAAACCTCCCTTCGAACCTCCACGTCGCGGATCATGCCGCTCTCCAGGCGGGGCTCCAGCCAAACGCCTTCGAGACAGAAGCGGCCCTCGCGTTGGGAGCGGGCCACGGTGGTGGGGGTGACGCGAAACGCGTTGCGATTGTTGGCGAAAAACAGGTCGTCTTCGGACAATCGGAACTGGTCCAGATCCACGTCCTTGAAGAGCCACAGCATGCGCCCCCCGTTCTTCCGGTAATGCCGCATCCGCTCCGCGATGACATGGACAAATGTGGTGGAAAGCTGAATCTCAATGGCCCACTTCTTACCGTCACGCCGCGTCTGGACGTCGGGCTGTCGCCATTGAACACCGTCGACGTCCCACCAACGCTTTTCCAACTCCGTCTGGCTAAACGACGGATCCGCATCCAAGCTGTCGCGCACCCATTGCTTGAGTGTTTTGTGGAGCGCGCCTTCTTTGCACAGCCCGAACTTACGCAGCCCGAACTTACGCGCCAGGATGGCTTGGGGTGAATGGCCCTAAGCCCGGTGCACCTTCTCGGTGGCGGGCCGTGCGATGATCAAAGTAGAAGCGGAACTCGCTTCGTGCGCGTATGGCTTTGGAGCGAACGCCCATTGCATCGTGGCAGTGCGGGCATTCGAACCGCGGGGTGCCGTCGAGCACCTCCAATTCCGCAGCCAGCCGCCCATCCCGAACGACTTCCCCGTAGTCCCGGCCTTCCATGAAGGCTTCCAGGGTTAGGCAGTCACCAGTCACCCGGTCCCAGACCAGATCATGGGACCGCTTTGCGGCGGGCACGTAAACCATGTTCTCCATGCCGCCACTTTAGCCGAGCCAGGTCGCCCTGGATGAGACGCCCGGCTCCCCCTACATGTGATCGTTCCGACGCAATCGCTCCGTTGACGGGGGAATCCAGCCATCCGTTGATGTCACCCGTGACAGGGTGGGGGAACCTCTGGTGTTGGGCTTGCTGCGAAGGCCGCAATGCCACGGCTCGACGCTTACTTGCGGGCGTTCGTTGGCAGAATCACTGTGTCGCAACGCAGATGATCGCCTTGCTCTTCAAAGACCGACCCAAGCACTTATTGCCAGAACAGCCCGATGCGACTACCGGCTCTCAGGCGCCGATGTTTCGGTGCAGAAGATCTCATGCATGGCGGTCAACAGGGCGGCCACACGCGGGTCCGCCATCCGGTAAAAGATCGACCGAGACTCACGCCGGGTGGTGACCAGGTCCCGCTGTCGTAGCTCCGCCAGTTGTTGGGAAAGCGCCGGCTGCCGGATGCCGGTTGCCTCCTCCAAACCGCCTACAGTCGACTCCCCTTGAGACAGCTGACAGAGCAACAGCAGGCGCGACGGCGTGGCCATGAAGCGCAACAGATCTGCGACTTCTGGGACCCGCCCCTTCATGTCGACGAGGTCAGCGGCGGTAAGGGAAGAGTTTTTCACATGCGGAAACCATAGAAAGCCGTAGAGCCTAGCCGGAACGCCGCATGGCGGCCCGATCAGGTGTAGAGATGCGTCCATAGTTGCATAGTTTACGAAACTATGAAACCTTAATGACCCTCTTCCTTGGTAAGAGCCAATCGTGAGCACCCCTGTCGTTTCGGATTCTGCATTAAATTGGGCTTTTGGCAGCGGGCGCGGCGCGCGCGCCGGCCGGCGTGCGGGCCCTCGGTTCGGACGGGACGACACCGGAGTTTGCTTTATAAAGCTGCCGGTAGACTTGCCATGATGCTGGCCCCTTTAGCGTGGTATTGGCCGCTCATCGGCGGCCTGATGATTGGCACAGCAGCAGGCGCATACCTGGTGTTCACGGGGCGAATCGCCGGCATCTCCGGCCTGATTGCTCATACCCTCGGCCTTTCGGCAGGTGGAGATCGCTCCTTGGCTGCCCTGTTCCTGGCGGGACTGTTGGTGACATCGGGTGTAGCACTGGCGGTCAAACCCATTTCGCTGCCCTCGCTTTCAAGCTCGACTACACCGCTACTGATTCTGGCCGGACTGCTGGTTGGGTATGGAACGCGTCTGGGTTCGGGGTGCACGAGCGGCCATGGCGTCTGCGGCTTGGCCAGACTTTCGCCGCGCTCCATGGTTGCGACCGTCGCCTTCATGCTTATGGGCATGGCCACTGTGGCGATTGTGCGCTTCATCATCGGAGCTGGGACATGATCCGACTGTTGGCCTTTCTGTGCGGCTCGTTGTTTGGCCTCGGCCTTATCGTCTCAGACATGGCGAACCCCGCGCGCGTGATCGCCTTTCTTGACGTCACGGGCGCCTGGGACCCTTCACTGGCGCTTGTCATCATCGGCGCACTGATCCCCTCTGCCATCGCCTATCGGTGGGCGCGTGCACGGAATACCCCCCTGCTTGCTGCTGCGCTACATGTACCGCAGCGCCGAGACATCGATCGCAATCTGGTGATCGGTGCGGCAGTGTTCGGCATTGGTTGGGGGTTGGCGGGCGTATGTCCTGGCCCAGCCGTCGCCCTGTTGGCGACGGGTCAACCGTTCGCACTCGTGTTCGCAGCTGCGATGGTTGCCGGCGTGCTTATCCATGGGCTTCTGCACCGCCCTCGCTTAGCGAAGGAATGACCATGGCAACAGCACTGTGACCACAGGACCCACCGAAGGCTGAAGCGCCTAGGCCAGCGAGTGTCCATGCAGCGAAGCCTCCCTCCCCCCCCCTTTTCAGGCTATCGCGCGGCTTAGCCACTCTGCGCCCGGAATCAGAACCTTTAGTTCTCCAGTGAGAACGTCCGCCGCCACCCGCGCGGACTGATATGGAATGCTCGATTGAAGCTCTGTCGGAACGCCACGGACGTGCGATAGCCGGATTGTTCGGCTACTTTTTCAATCGATAGATCGGTAGATTCAAGCAGCTCCTTTGCTCGGCGCAAGCGCTCGGCTTCCAGCCAAGCGCCCACTGTCATGCCGGTGGCTTTATGGAATCGCCGGGTGAACGACCGCCTGCTCATCGCTACCCGGCTGGCCAGTTCATCGAGCGATTGATCCGCTTGCAGATTCTCACGCATGTGGTCGAGCAACGCGCTCAACAGAGCATCCTGCGGCGAGGCGGGAACCGGCTGCTCGATGTATTGGGACTGACCTCCCTCACGATGGGGTGGCAGGACCATCAGGCGCGCGATTTTGTTGGCCTCCCGCGCACCGCAGAGTTTCCTGACCAGATACATGCAGCAATCCAGCGCCGCACCGGTCCCAGCAGAGGTCACCACGCGCTCTTCGTCAACATAAAGCGCGTTCATGTCAAGCTTCACGCGGGGAAAGCGTCTATGAAAGTCGTCCTCGGCAAGCCAGTGGGTCGAAGCTAGGCGTCCATCCAGTAGCCCGGCATAGGCCAATGCGTAGGCGCCGTAGCAGAGCCCGACCACATGCGCCCCACGACGATTCGCCGCGATGAGCTTGCTTTTCAACTCGTTGCTGGGCGCATTTCCCAGATCCGCCCATCCTGGAATGATGACCACCTCTGCTTCGTCCAGCAGTTCCAAGCCCCCGCTGGCGCTCACTCCCACCTGCCCCCCCGCTCAGGGTTACCAAGGGCTCCTCAGCAACAATGCGGACATTGAACAAGGCGCGCTCCTCCGAGTGGATGTCGAAGATCATCAGCGGCACGGACAGGTGAAAGGCGCTGATCCCCCGAGGGGCAACGACTACCACCTCAATAGGGCGGTGAACTGGTTCTGTCGCGCAACGGTTGATCATGGCCTGATTTAATCGATGTTAGTCCCACGGGCCAGTATTGCAATCACCACGGAACTGTCAAGCTCTGTCTTACACATTCACACAGAGATTGCGCCATAAAAATGATGTCACTCGCCATCGCAACCCTGCTGGCCCTGGGCCTCCAGACCAATGCACACGCCGCAGGCAACCCGCCGAGCACCACGTCTATCCAACAGATCCGAAACGCCACGGCAAAGATCGCCTACGGCGACACGGTGCTCTTGGTTGATCCGATGCTGGCCACCAAAGGGGCCTACCCCGGCTTCCCGGACACCTATCGCAGCGAACTGCGCAACCCGACTGTCGAGCTCCCGTTCGATGTGGCTCAGGTGCTCAAGGACGTGGATGCAGTGCTGTTGACGCACACCCACTTGGATCACTGGGACCCGGCCGCAGAGACGCTGATACCGCGTCAGATGACCATGTTCGTTCAGAACGAGGCCGACGCTGCCCAGCTTCGCGGTAAGGGGTTTGAAGATGTCCGGATTCTTCCGGCCCACGAAATGTTTGGTGGCGTGAAGATCTCGCGTGTTGCTGCCCAACATGGCTCAGCCGCAATGTTCAAAGTGGAGCCGCTGGCGACGCTGCTGGGCAGTGTGACCGGCTTTGTCTTTGAGAAAGCCGGTGAACCGACCATTTATCTGGCTGGTGACACCGTCTGGACCGGCGACGTGCAGGATGCGATCAAGCGCTATACCCCGGATGTCATCGTGTTGAACACGGGCGACGCACGGGTCAAAGGTTTCGACACCGGCATCATCATGGGCGTTGATGACACCTCTCGTGTCCATGCATTGGCCCCTAAGGCAAAGATCGTCGCCGTGCATATGGATGCGGTGAATCACATGACCGTTTCCCGCGCTGATCTGCGCCGCTACACCGTCGAGAAGTCCATCCAGGACAGCGTGCTGATCCCGGAAGACGGCGAAACCATCACTTTTTAAAGGAACACACCATGAAGACTGCACTGATTGTCGTGGATATCCAGAACGACTACTTCCCCGGCGGCCGCCTTACGCTTGAGAACAGCGAGCAGGCCTTGTCGGCAGCGTTGGACGCCATCGCGCAAGCCAAGCAGGCCGGTGAGGTGGTGATAGGTATCCAGCACTTCACGCCCAGCGACGGCCCCTTCTTGGCTAAAGGCACGGCGGGTGCCGAGTTGCATCCCGCCATCGCTGAGGCACTGAACGGCTGCGTAGTGATCGAGAAACAGCAAGCCGACAGCTTTCTTGGCACACCGCTGGGCCAAACCCTGGCCGCCCAGAATGTCTCCGACATTCGTCTAGTCGGCATGATGACCCAACACTGCATCACGCACACGGCGCTGTCGCCCGAGGCAGCTGGGCTTGATGTGACAATCCTCGGCGCAGGCTGCGCTGCGCCAACGGCGCTGATCAGCGATATCGCGTTGTCTGGCCTGGCGGGACGCTGCAAAGTCGTCTAAGCCGCACCGGAGCGCCTGCAATATGCAGGCGCCTCCTTACGGCGAGTGGACCTACTGCATCTGCCAATGGATACTTCTACGCGACCTGCGTCTGACGTTGACGGAAGGTTGCAGGTGTACATCCCACCTCGCGCTGGAAGAACTTGATGAAATTGGGGGTGTCGCTGAAACACAGTTGTTCAGCGACTTCAAGCACCTTCAACTCCGTATGCGTCAGCAAGCGCTTGGCTTCGAGTGCCAGCCGCGCGGCGATGAAAGCCTTGGGGTTCAGCCCTGCAGCATCGAGCGTCGCTCGCGTAAGCGTCCTTTCAGCACACCCCATGGCCTTTGCGTAGCTGGAGACCTGATGCCATTCCCTGTGCTTCTCTTCAACCAGTCGCTCGAACTCTCTGAATCTACTTCCAGCTGGACGAGGAAGCTTCACCCGCCCATCGCCGCGCTCATCTGCCATGCGGATCCGCGTCAGTGCAGTATGGAGTTGATGGCGTAGCAACGCATGCACGCTTTCCGGTGAGTCATCGAGGCCTGCGTCGTCCTGCATCTGCATGATGCATCCGGTGACGACCCGCATCTCTTTCGCCGTCAGTCGTATCACGCTCTCCAGTCCTTCAAGTATGCGGCAACTCTTTTCCGCACCTGGGCAGGCCGTAGGCCAGGCAAACTCTGGACGAAACGCAACAATCCAGCCCTCCCAATCGGTTGGCGGGCCAAAGCTGTGCGCCATCCCCGGCGTCAACGCGAGCACCGTATTGGGTGCACATTGCACAAATTCGAAATCAATACGGTGAGTACAGGCCCCTTCCGTAACACCGACGAGGGTGTAGAACTCATAACGGTGCGCCAACTCGAGCATTTCAGCGCCCGCACGACGACGCAGCTCGGAGAAGGCAAGGATCTCCAAGTCGAACCGATAGCCGGCTTGGGGATGATAGGGCAGCTGCCCGATATCCATGCCGCGCTGCTCCTTTCGCCTAGCCATCGGCATCCTGCCTTTCGTGTCCAATAATGACAATCAACATGGGCATATTGACCGTGAAACCCTGTGCTCTTTGGCCGAGAATAACATCTTCACCCCGCGTTCCCAGATTGGCTTTCACCCGCGTGCGATTCGATGCTTGCCCACCCGCCTCCTCAAGGCCTGACGAAGAAGAAGACGATGACCTATATCATTCATGGTGCCTCCGGCGCTCAAGGCGGACCGCTACTCAAGCGCCTCTCGGCGGCCGGAAAAAACGCCGTCGGTGCAGTGCGCGCATCTGAGGTACTGGCTGGAACACAGAGCGTTCGCATTGACAATGCATCCGTGGAATCTCTGGTTGAGGCTTACCGTGGTGCGGACGGGGTGTTCATTCACCTGCCTCAGACAGACGAAGGCACCCGTACAACCTACGCACGCAATATCGCGCACGCGGTTGACTTGGCCAAGCCGGGGCGGGTGGTGATCTCCACCAGCGGCATCATCGTTGACGAACCAGGCTCACCATTGCAGACCGCAGCTGATTCGGCGATGGCGATCTTGATTGAGGGCGTTCGCAACACCGGCGTTTCGTATGCCGTCGTCGCACCGCGCCTTTACCTGGAAAACCTACTGTTGCCGATGGTCTTCGAGCCTACGCAGTCCGAGGGGCTGCTGCGGTACCCGCTTCGGTCGGACCAACCGGTGTCCTGGAGCTCTCACTTGGACGTAGCCGAGGTTGCCGAGCGTCTCTTCGGGCAAACGTCGGTCAGTGGCGTTGTGGGCGTGGGCCAGCTGCCAGGGTTACTCGGGGAGGATCTTGCAACAGGTTTCCAGGGTCACCTGGGGCGCGATGTTGTCTTTGAGAGCATTACACCCCAAGCGTTCGGTGCGTTGATTGAACCGCTGATCGGTCCTGCCTCCGCTGCCATTGCCGCCTTCTACGGCGCGCTGCAGGGCAGTCCGACGAATACGATCTCTCACGACACCAGTGCGCAGACGTTGTTTGGCATCGCGCCAAGGAGCGTGCAACAGTGGCTTGGTGAAACGCTCGGCTAACCTTCATTGCCGCCCACGAGCATCGACTGCCCGGTCTCGTGGGCGCTTGGTCAACCATGGCTGATCTGGCTCGGCGGGGACGATCCTAATTCCAAGAACGCCCCATTAGCGATATCCAGCAACGCCTGCGCGGCGACCACCGCCTTGTCTCCAGCATCGGCGCGGCCTTTGTGCATGTGTTAAGCAGCTGCCTTCGCCGTGCCCTTCTTGGCGGGCTTCCGAATCGGCTTGGCCTTGCTCGCCTTCTTGACCGCCTTGCTCGCCTTCTTGACCGCCTTGGTCACCTTCTTGACTGCCTTGGTTGGCGATTCGGTCACCGCGCCATCGGCCGCCGGGAACTTTGCACCCGGGTTGGCCTTGGCCCATGCTTTGCCGTCGGCGGATTTGGCCCACGTGGTGAAGGCCTTGGGGGTCAGGCCACGGCCCGCCCATGTTTCACCGC
>NZ_JBGOFY010000025.1:0-55782 GCF_041520885.1 Xanthomonas sp. NCPPB 2922
AGCAGCCATCAAAACGACTGCGTAGCCGCCAGGCGTGCGTGGCCAGTGGTCGGACTCGGCATGTACCGCCGTACTCCGGTTCCTCCGCGCCGGCCGCACCCACCTGGCGGCTGCTCGCTACGTCTTGTTAGCCGCTCTACGCCCAACGCGTCATCCGTGTTGCACCGGTCTGCTCCAGCGGACCGGCCAGGCCGCTTCCCGCGAGGGAGGCGGCCTTCTTTTGTGGCTGCGCAAGCGTAACGCCTGCGGCCACGCTCACCTGGATGGCGTGCAGCTGAACCTGGCAACGATTGCGCAATGTACGCACTTGACGTGGCCGATCCCTGCGAGGAGCGAACGTTCCATACATCCGAAGCACACTGCAAACCATTGCCCGTGTGTGGAAAAGATTGAACGAGCGCGACCATTGTGCAGATTTCGACAGATTTTCCATCAATTTCCCCTGATCGCGGCCGCTATCGACTTCACACATTCGTAACGCCCCTCCCCCGGGCAAGGTCGAGACCTATGCATTCCTTCCACCGGCTTTCCGTCGGCACCCGCTTGTCCGCGTTACTGACGCTGGTCATTGCCCTCTCGCTTGGCGCCCTGGCGCTGATGATCTATCGCCAATCGGCCAGCGACATCGAATCGCAGGTCAAGGCCGAGCTGCTGTCCAGTACGCGGCTGATGAACCAGTCGGTCGGCATGTACGACGTGACCCTGACCGAAGGCACCCAGCGCCTGGGCAGCGTCTTCGACGACATGCTCGGCAGCGGCGCGCGCCAGCTCGACACCACCACCACCGTGAAGATCGGCGACCAGGACACCCCGACCCTGCGCACCGGCACGCAGGCGCAGAACCTCAATTTCACCGCAGTGGACCGCTTTGCGCAGGCCACCGGCGGCGTCGCGACCATCTTCGCGCGCACCGGCGACGACTTCGTGCGCATCACCACCTCGCTGCGCAACAAGCAGAACGAGCGCGTGATCGGCACCCTGCTCGACCGCAAGGGCAAGGCTTACGCCGCGCTGGCCGAAGGCAAGGCCTTCACCGGCCAGGCGCAGTTGTTTGGCGACCAGTACATGACCCACTACCAGCCGCTGCGTAATGCCGCCGGCGAGGTGATCGGCGCGCTGTTTGTCGGCCGCAACTACACCCAGGGCCTGGCCGCACTGAAGGCCCAGGTCAGCACCACCAAACTGGGCCAGGACGGCTATTTCGTCATCGTCGACATGGCTCCCGGCGAGCACCAGGGCCAGGTCATCGCCGCGCCGGCCGGCACACCGGCCACGCTGGCGGCACTGGTACCGGCCGAACAACAGGCCCAGCTGCAATCGGTGCTGGACGGCAAACTGGCCAGCACCACGCTGCAACTGCGCGACGCCAAGGGCGCCAGCCAGGCCTACGAGGTCACCGCGCAGCGCTACACGCCGTGGCAGTGGGCGGTGATCGGCACCCAGCCGCACACGGCGATCGATGGGCCGCTGGATGCATTGATGGGCAGCATGCTGCTGCTCTCGCTGGTGGTGCTGGTGCTGTGCATCGCGGTGGTGTTCGTGGCCGCGCGCAAGATGGTCACCCGCCCGCTGCTCGCCGTGGAGCGCGTGCTGGGCGACGTGGCCGCCGGCCGTCTGGACAGCACCATCGAGGTCGATCGCCAGGACGAACTGGGCCGCCTGCTGCTCAGCGCCCGTACCATGCGCGACGACCTGCGTGCACGCCTGGAGCGCGATCAGTTGATCGCCAACGAAGCGTTGCGCATCCGCGTGGCGCTCGACGATGTCACCACCAATGTCATGATTGCCGATGCGGATCGCCGCATCGTCTATGTCAACCGCCCCCTGCAGCGCATGCTCAAGAATGCCCAGGACGACCTGCGCCGTGACCTGCCGCACTTCGATGCAGACGCCTTGATCGATGCCAGCATCGACCAGTTCCATCGCAAACCCGAGCATCAGGCGCGCATGCTGGATCAGCTCACCGGCACGCATACCGCACAGATCGTGGTCGGTGGCCGCACCATGCGCCTGATCGTCAATCCGGTCGTCAGCCCGGCCGGCGAACGCATGGGCTTCGTCGTCGAGTGGGCCGACCGCACCCAGGAAGTGCAGGTGGAAGAAGAAGTCGCACGGATCGTGCAGGCCGCCGCTGCCGGCGATCTGAGTGAGCGGGTTGGCACCGCCGGCAAGCAGGGCTTTTTGCTGCAGCTCGCGCAGCAGCTCAACATGTTGCTGGACAACAACGCCGACGGCCTGTCGCGGGTGTCCGCGCTGCTGTCGTCGCTGTCGCAGGGCGACCTCACCGCACGCATGGAGGGCGACCTGCAAGGCGTGTTCGCCACCATCCGCGACGATGCCAACGCCACCGCCGACCAGCTGGCAGGCATCGTGCGCCGCATCAAGGACTCCTCGCTGGCAATCAACTCGGCCGCCACCGAAATCGCCACCGGCAATAGCGACCTCTCGCGCCGCACCGAACAGCAGGCCGCCGCGCTGGAAGAAACCGCCGCCTCCATGGAAGAGCTCACCGCCACCGTCAAGCAGAACGCCGACAACGCCGACCAGGCCAACCGCCTGGTGTTGAACGCCGCCGGCGTGGCCGCGCAAGGCGGCGATGTGGTTGGCCGCGTGGTCACCACCATGGCCGACATCGACGCCTCGTCCAAGAAGATCGCCGAGATCATCAGCGTGATCGATGGCATCGCGTTCCAGACCAATATCCTGGCCTTGAACGCCGCAGTGGAAGCCGCGCGTGCCGGCGAACAGGGCCGTGGCTTTGCGGTGGTCGCCTCCGAAGTGCGCACCCTCGCCCAGCGTTCGGCCGGTGCCGCCAAGGAGATCAAACACCTCATCGAGGATTCGGTGACGCGCATCGGCAACGGCGCCGCGCTGGCCTCGGAAGCCGGCAGCACCATGCAGCAGGTGGTCAGCAGCGTGCAGCGCGTGACCGACATCATGGGCGAGATCACCAGCGCCTCGCGCGAGCAGGCCGCCGGCATCACCCAGGTCAACCAAACCGTCACCCAGATGGACGAAACCACCCAGCAGAACGCCGCACTGGTGGAAGAAGCCACCGCCGCTGCCCGCTCGATGGAAGAGCAGGCCGCGCAATTGGTGGACGCGGTGGCCGTGTTCCGGCTCGAGCAGGAAGACCGCCTGAGCACGCTGCTGGCCAACGCCCGCCACGCCTATCACTGAGACGCCAACCACGATTCCGCGCAGCGACATCAACGCATCGCGCCGTTGGCTGGCTGCATCACAAAAAGCGATGCAGCCAGATCAACTCGACTGGTGCTTGCCCGATTACTGTTGCAGGACCTTACGCGCATGGATGCCGCGTAAGTGCTTTACCGGGACTTACGTGCAGTGTGTCGCGCGAGGGTGGACTGGCAAGGGCTCTGCAGCAAAACGCGAGGAGTCGAGTGCGCGGTGCCCTCGCCGCTCGCGGGACACGCCGTGAACCCGTCCATGGGGGCTCGATGACGGCATCCATGCCGCCAACGGTCCCGCAATCGGCGAGGACACCGCACCAGATAGTTCGCTGGTGGTTTGTTGAGGAGCGAGCAAACCCGGGCCGGACAGTTGCCAACTGCTCTGTTGAGACTCTGCGCACCGACCATCTCGACTGGTCCTTGTCCGCTCACCGTCGCAGGACCCTTGGCGGCATGGATGCCGCCACGGAGCTTACAGGGACGTACTTGCAGCGTGTCCTGCGATGGTGAGCGGGCAAGGGCCCCGCAGCACACTTGCAGCGTCGAGTGTGCGGTGCCCTCACCGCTCGCAGGACACGCCGTGAACCCATCCATGGGGGCTCGATGGCGGCATCCATGCCGCCAACGGTCCCGCAATCGGCGAGGACGCCGCACCAGATAGTTCGCTGGTGGTGTGTTGAAGAGCGAACAAACCCGGGCCGGACAGTCGCCAACTGCTCTGCTGAGACTCTGCGCACCGATCATCGCGACGGGTCCTTGTTCGCTCACCGTCGCAGGACCCTTGGCGGCATGGATGCCGCCACGGAGCTTACAGGGACGTACTTGCAGCGTGTCCTGCGATGGTGGGCGGGCAAGGGCCCTGCAGCACACTTGCAGCGTCGAATGCGCTGCGCCATCGCCGCGCGGAACACGCCGTGAACCCATCCATGATGGCTCGATGGCGGCATCCATGCCGCCATCGGTCCCCGCACACCGCACACCGCACTACGCAGGTGGCTGGTTGCTGCGCCGAAGAACCAACACATCGCGCCAAAACCGTGCTGGTTGCTGCGTTGAAAGCTCCGCGCCTCGACCACCGCGACTGATCCTTACCAATGACAGGCAGACGAGTCTTGTCGGCGGCGCTTAAAGATTTCGCTTTGCCGCCGATATCAAGGCGACGCCGGGACAACCCTCCGGGCGTCTTCCCGCTACCACTGTGCTTGTGCCCATGTCCGAAGGCGATACCTCAGAGCTCGACCACGACGCCGATCACCTCGCCGAAGGTGACGAGCGCTATCTGCTGCGCAACAAGCGGCAGATCCGTGGACTGCTGCAACAACTGATCGACCAACGTGCCGTGGTGACCATGCATGTGGCCGGCCGCGACATGGCCGTGCCCACCGCCGTGCTGGAAGTGGACGAAGACGACGACTGCGTGATCCTGGACGGCAGCCATAACGACGCCTCCAACCGAGCCATCGAACAGGCCAAGTACCTGCTCTGTTACGCGCAGCTGGAACGGGTCAACATCCGCTTCCGCCTGGAAACGCCGGAGCGGCTGGAACGCGACATCCACGTTGCCTTCCGCGCCACCCTGCCCGATTCGCTCTATCACCTGCAGCGCCGCGAATCGTACCGGCTGGAAACGCCCATCACCGATTCGCCCGCCTGCACCATCCGCCAGGATGCCGCCAGCGGTGGCAATCTCAACCTGCAGCTGCGGGTGATCGACATCAGCAGCGGCGGCCTTGCGGTGTCACTGACCACCGGCATGCCGCTGCTCGATCCGCAACACACCTACCGCGACTGCACCCTGCAGCTGCCCGATTCCGCGCCCATCGCGCTGCCGCTCACCGTGTGCAGCCAGTACAAGATGACCTTGCCCAACGGCAGCGAAGGCTTCCGGGTGGGCATGCAATTCAGCGACCTGCCGCGTGGCGCGGACGAAACCATCCAGCGCTACATCTTCCGGGTCGACCGCCAGCGCAATGCGCGCAAGAGCGGCGTGTTCTGAACCCTCCCGCACCACCGCCCCCCTGCACCTAAAGTTGCCGCCGCAGGCGCCGATGTTGCAAGGGTAAGCCTCTGCCGCAATCCGACATTAGCCGCAACGCCCGGAGTTTCCATGAACGATAAAAGCACTGCCACCGGCACCGGTGGTGAATTCCTCAGCTTCGCCCTGGGCGAAGAGCACTACGGCGTGGACATCCTGAAAGTGCAGGAAATCCGCGGCTATGACTCGGTGACCCGTCTGCCGGACGCGCCCGACTACATCAAGGGTGTGATCAACCTGCGCGGCACCATCGTGCCGGTGATCGACCTGCGCCTGAAGCTGCGCCTGAAAGAAGCGCGCTACGACGCCTTCACCGTGATGATCGTGCTCAACGTCGAAGACCGCGTGGTCGGCATCGTCGTCGACAGCGTCTCGGACGTGATCCCGCTCAACGACGATCAGATCCGCCCCACCCCGGAATTCGGCGCTGCCGTCGATACCCGCTTCATCTCCGGCATCGGCACCCAGGACGATCGCATGCTGATCCTGCTGGATATCGAAACCCTGCTCGACAGCACCGAGCTCGGTCAGCAGCAACTGGCCGAAGAAGCCGCCTGAGTTCCACAGGCCAACTGGCCGGCGCAAGCGGTCGTCGGTGGGTGTGCAGTGCAGGATCGCGACGGCTTTGGCCCAGGCGATCTTGGCGCTCCCACGCCCATCGACGGCCGCTTCGCCGTTGTGGCGAGCCCAAGCGCTGGGCGTAATGCCATCTGGTGTCGGGAAGCTCCTGACACGAGACGCACAACGATAATGAAGTGAGATGTAAATCACGTTTTTCCGATTCAAGTTGAACGGCAGCTAGCCGATAGCTGAATAGAAGCCCGCGCACCTAAACGGGTCACCGTTCGACTTTTGATTCTGGAGAATCTCTATGAAGTTCCTGCTCTCGCTCCTCCCCGTTGCTGCTCTCGTGATCGTTGCCCCCACGCTGTCGGCTCAATCGCAGGAAATGATTCCGCCGGAAATGGCGACCCGCTTCGTCGGCAAGGACGGCATGGTGTGCGGCAAGGTCGAAAAGGCCAAGTACGCGCAGAGCTCGGAGGGTGAACCGACCTTCCTGTACATGGGCGGCATGTTCCCGCGCCACACCTTCTCGGCCCGCATCGACGGCGCCAACCGCGGCAAGTTCAGCTTCGCCCCGGAATCGCTGGAAGGAAAGGACGTCTGCGTCCTCGGCAAGATTCAGCGCGACAGCTCGCGTGCCGAAATCGAAGTCAGCTCGCCGGCCAGCCTGAAGCTTGCGACCATCAAGTAATTGCAGAGCACAACGCCACGTCCCAGGACGTGGCGTTGTGCTGTAAGCGGTTATGCGGACTGACTTCTACGGGGGAATCGTGTCAATGCAATGGATCAACAATCTGAAACTGATGCCGCGCCTGATGCTGGCGTTCGGCATCGTGCTGCTGATCATGCTTATCCAGGGGATCATCGCTTACTCGGGCCTGGCGTCGCTCAACGATGTAACCCGCGAGCTGGCAGGCAACACCATGTCCAGCGTGCGCGAAGCCGGCGATCTGCGCGGCATGCTCGGTGAATACCGGAATGCGTCTTATCAAAATCTCGTGCGTGCCAGCGATTCGGTCAAGCAGGAAGCACGGACCCGCGCCAAGAATCTGCAGGTCGAGATCGACAAGACGATCAAGACTTACCCGCAGCTGATCGAAGGCCCGGAGCAGAAGAAGCTGTTCAACACCTTCGTCGAAGACTGGAAGAAGGCCTCGGCCTCCTACGCCAGTGTCAACGAAATGCTCGAACTCAATCTCCCCGACGATGCCGTGGACACCTTCGTGGGTGAGACGCGCACCTTGCACAACAAGGCCAAGGATTCACTGGCCGCGTTGATCGCCGAAGACAACCGCCTGGCGCAGGCTGCCAAGGCCAAGGCCGAATCGGTGCATGCCACCTCGGTCACCCTGACCGTGCTGGTGGTGCTGATCGGCGTTGCCGGCGGCCTGGGTCTGGCGTTCCTGTTTGCCCGCGCCATCGTGCGCAGCATGCGTGGCGCCGTGGCCACTGCCTCCGAAATTGCCGGCGGCAAGCTCGATGGCCAGATCAATGTGCAGGGCCAGGACGAAGTGGGCGAGCTGATGCGCGCCATGCAGCGCATGCAGCGCGACCTGCGTGAGCGCATCGAACGCGACCAGCAGGTGGCCAACGAAAACCTGCGCATCCGCATCGCACTGGACAAGTCCTCCACCGGGCTGTTCATCACCGATACCGAGCGCAAGCTGATCTACGCCAACGACTCGTTCAAGAAGACCGTGGCGCATTACGAAGGCAGCATCCGTCTGGCTTCCAGCGACTTCGACGCGTCCAAGGTCATCGGCCAGCATGTGAGCTACCTCGGCCTGTCCGACGCCACGCTGCGCAAGGCCATGGCCGCGCTGGATCGCGACGGCACCACCACCTTCGAAGAACGCTTCGGCGAAGCGGTGTTCGCCCAGACCGTCACCACCATCCAGGACGAAGATGGCCAGTGGGTGGGCGATGTCTGCGAATGGCGCGACCGCACCATCGAAGTCCAGGTCGAAGACGAAGTGGCCCGCATCGTGCGCGCCGCCGCTGCTGGTGACATGACCGGCCGCGTCGATACCGACGGCAAGCAGGGCTTCTTCCTGCAGCTGGCCCAGCAGCTCAACGGCTTGCTGGACGCCAACGCCGCTAGCATCGAGCAGATCTCGGCATTGCTCTCGGCGCTGTCGCGGGGCGACCTCACCGTGCGTATGCAGGGCGAGTTCAAGGGCGTGTTTGCGCAGATGCGTGACGATGCCAATGCCACTGCCACGCAGCTGGCCGACATCGTGGGCCGCATCAAGCTCTCGTCGACGGCGATCAATGCCTCGGCAGGCGAAATTGCCTCCGGCAACCAGGACCTGTCACAGCGCACCGAGCAGCAGGCCGCCAACCTGGAAGAAACAGCCGCTTCGATGGAGGAACTCACCTCCACCGTGCGTCAGAACGCCGAGAGCGCCCGCCAGGCCAACCAGCTGGCGATCGGTGCAACCGGCGTCGCCTCGCAAGGTGGCGAAGTGGTGTCGCAGGTGGTCAACACCATGTCCGGCATCGAAGCCTCGTCCAAGAAGATCGCCGACATCATCTCGGTCATCGACGGCATCGCGTTCCAGACCAACATCCTGGCCTTGAACGCAGCGGTGGAAGCCGCACGTGCCGGCGAACAGGGCCGCGGCTTTGCGGTGGTGGCTTCGGAAGTGCGCACGCTGGCACAGCGTTCGGCCGGTGCCGCCAAGGAAATCAAGGGCCTGATCGACGACTCCGTGCACAAGGTGGCCGAAGGCTCGGCGCTGGTGCGCAAGGCCGGCAGCACCATGGCCGAAATCGTCGCCAGCGTGCAGCGCGTCACCGACATCATGGGTGAGATCTCCGCCGCCTCGCAGGAGCAGTCCGCAGGCATCGAGCAGGTCAACCAGACCATCACCCAGATGGACGAAACCACCCAGCAGAACGCCGCGTTGGTGGAAGAAGCCACTGCTGCCGCCCGCTCGATGGAAGAACAGGCCGGCCACCTTGCCGAAGCGGTGTCGGTGTTCAAGCTGGACACGCCTGCAGCACCCGTCCACGCCCGCCCGGCAGCCTCACGCCCGGTCGCGGTGAAGACGGCTGCCAAGCCGGCACGCAGCGCTGCAGCACCCGCTCGTCCGGCCAAATCCGAAACCGCCCTGGCGGATGGAAACTGGCAAGAGTTCTGAGGTGTAGATTGACCCGACAACGCCCCGGTCTCCCGGGGCGTTGTGCATTTGGGGCACGGCACGCTGCCGCAGGCACAGTGGTGTGCAGCCCCCCTGCAGTGCGACCGCCCGTCGTCGCGGATGCACCCGCTGCAAATGGCGCTTCAGTGCATGCCAACGTGGCCGATACCTGGTTATAGCTCACCACGCGTATGGATATGACGACGACCTCCACTCCCGCATCAGACACACGCGAGTTCGACTTTGGCGACCGCGATTTCAAGCGCGTCTGCGACCTGATCTATCAGCGGGTCGGCATCGCCCTGGCTCCCGCCAAACGCGACATGGTCTATGGCCGGCTGTCGCGCCGTTTGCGCGTCCTCGGCCTGCGCTCGTTCCGCGAATACCTGGACCAGCTCGAATCCGGCAACGACGATGAGGAATGGCAGGCGTTCACCAATGCGCTGACCACCAACCTCACCTCGTTCTTCCGCGAGCCGCACCACTTCGACAAGCTGCGCGAAGAACTGCAGAAGCGTGCCTCGCAGGCACCGCTGAAGATCTGGTCGTGCGCCGCCTCCACCGGCGAGGAGCCCTACTCCATCGCCATTACTGCCTGCGAAGCCTTCGGCACGCTCACCCCGCCGGTGAGCATCGTCGCCACCGACGTCGACACGCAGGTGCTGGAAACCGCCTCGCGCGGCGTCTACGCCATCGACCGCGTCGCCTCGCTGGATGCGGCGATCAAGCGCAAGTATTTCCAGCGCGGCAGCGGCCCCAACGAAGGCAAGTGCCGGGTCATTCCTGCACTACGGCAGTTGATCGAATACCGCCAGTTGAACCTGTTGTCCTCACGCTACGACGTTGGCGGCCCGTATGCGGCGCTGTTCTGCCGCAACGTAATGATCTACTTCGACAAGCCCACCCAACGCGGCATCCTGTCGCGCCTGGTCACCCACATGGGCGACGACGGCTTGCTCTACACCGGACACTCGGAGAATTACCTGCATGCGGCCGACCTGATCCAGCCGTGCGGGCGCACGCTGTATCGGCGCGCCCCGCGCGCAGGAGCCGGATCATGAGCACCGCCGTGCAAGTCGACGATGTCATGCGCTACCGCGATTCGCGGTTCCAGACCATCGCCGCCAAGCTGCTGCCCACCCAGTACCTGGTGGTCGATGACGACACCGCGTTGACGACCACCTTGGGATCGTGCGTTGCGGCCTGTCTTCGCGACCCGGTGCTGAAGATCGGTGGCATGAACCACTTCCTGCTGCCGGAAGGTCAGGTCGGGGATGGCGCACCCGCGCGCTATGGCAGTTATGCGATGGAGTTGCTGATCAACGACATGCTCAAGCGCGGCGCACACCGTAAGCGTATCGAGGCCAAGGTCTTCGGTGGCGCCAACGTGCTCAAGGGCTTCACCAGCAACCCGGTGGGCACGCGCAACGCCGAGTTCGTCCGCCAGTACCTGCAGGCCGAGCACATTCCCATCATTGCCGAAGATCTGTGCGGCATCCATCCGCGCAAGGTGTGGTTCTTCCCGACGACTGGCCGCGTCGTGGTGCAGCGCCTGCCGCACGCACACGAAGCCGAAGTCGCCGCCGCCGAATCGGCCGTGCGCGCCCGTCTGTCCAAAGCCCCGGTCACCGGTGGCGTGGAGTTGTTCGAATGACGCTGGAAACTCCTGTGCGTGTGTTGATCGTCGACGACTCGGCGGTTGTGCGTCAGATGCTCACCGAAATCCTCTCGAGCGACCCCGGCATCGAAGTCGTCGGCTCGGCCGCCGACCCGTTGCTGGCGCGCGAAAAGATCAAACGCCTCAATCCGGACGTGATCACGCTGGATGTCGAAATGCCGCGCATGGACGGGCTGGTGTTCCTGGAAAACCTCATGCGCCTGCGCCCCACCCCGGTGGTCATGATTTCCTCGCTGACCGAGCGCGGCGCCGACACCACGCTGCAGGCGCTGTCGCTGGGCGCGGTGGATTTCATCTCCAAGCCCAAGATCGACGTTGCGCGTGGCCTGGAAGGCTATGCCGAAGAAATCGTCAGCAAGGTCAAGATGGCCGCCAAGGCCAAGGTGAGCGCGCTCAATCGTCCCAGCGCGCCCAAGATCACCCTGGACATGCAGTCCGCGCCCGTGCCGGGCAGCGCGCTGCGTTTCCGCACGACTGACCGCCTGATTGCCATCGGCGCCTCCGCCGGCGGCACCGAGGCGCTGCGCGTGGTGCTGGAACACATGCCGGCCGATGCCCCTGCGGTGGTCATGACCCAGCATCTGCCGGCCAGCTTCAGCACCGCGTTTGCCGAGCGCCTGAATCGCCACTCGGCGATGTCGGTGCGCGAAGCCAGCGACGGCGAAGCCATTCTGCCGGGCCACGCCTACCTGCCGCCGGGCGGCCAGCATCTGCGCATCATCCGTGACGGTGCGCGCTGGCGCTGCCGTATCGACGACGGCCCGCCGGTCAACCGCCACAAGCCGGCGGTGGACGTGCTGTTCCGTTCCGTCGCCGCCAACGCCGGCCCGAATGCGGTGGGCGCCATCCTCACCGGCATGGGCGACGACGGCGCACGCGGCCTGCTGGAAATGCTGCAGGCCGGTGCGCCCACGCTGGTGCAGGACGAAGCCAGCAGCGTGGTCTGGGGCATGCCCGGGGCTGCCTACAAACTGGGCGCTGCGCAGGAAGTGGTGCCACTGGAACGCGTGGCCGAACGCCTCATCGCGCTGTCGGCACAGGCACGCTGAAGCGTATGACCGCACCTCCCCCGCATCCAGCCGACCCCGCGGCGGACCCCGGCAGTCCGGGATCCGCCGCAGCCGGCCATGCGGAAACGCCGACACAGATCGATGTCATGCCGGGAGAGAGAGCGTCGGACACCCGTTCGCGCCTGCTCGCCCAGGCCCTGGATGGCAGCAGCAGCGCCATCCTGATCTGCGATCTGCAATCGCGCCTGCTGTACGCCAACGATGGCTTCGAGCGCATGTTCGGCTACACCGAAGCCGAACTGGTCGGCCAGCGGCCCTCGCACGTGCTGACCCGTGCGCTCAGTGACCAGACCGAGGTTGCGCGCATCCGCGAACGCGCCGATGCCTTGCAACAGACCCAGGCCGACCTGCTGGTGTACCGCAAGGACGGCACGCCGCTGTGGATCTCGCTCAACTTCAACCCGATCTACGACGCCCAGCACAACCCATCGCATTACGTCGCGGTGCTTACCGACATCACCGAAACCAAAATGCACGAAGTGCTGCAGCACCGCGTGCTGGAGGCGCTGGTGCAAGAGCGCCCGCTAATCGAAGTGATGACGCTGATCTGCACCGAGGTGGAACGCATCGCCCCGGAAGTGCTGGCCACGGTGATGAGCGCCGACAACGACGGCTGCCTGCACTCGCTGGCCGCGCCCAGCCTGCCGCCCGAGTATGCCGATGCGGTCAATGGCCTGAAGATCGGCCCCGGTGCTGGCGCCTGCGGCACCGCTGCCTGGCGCGGCCGCGCGGTGATGGTGGAAGACATCGCCAACGATCCGCTGTTTACCCATTTCCGTGATCTGCTGTTGCCGATGGGCCTGCGCGCCTGCTGGAGCACGCCGATCCGCGCCAACAGCTCGCGCGTGCTCGGCACCTTTGCGCTGTATTACCGCAGTGTGCGGCGCGCCGATGCCTGGCACGTCAAGCTCACTGACCTGTGCCAGCAGCTGTGCACCCTGGCGCTGGAGCGCGAACAGATCCGCCAGCGCGTGCATCAACTGGCCTTCTATGACGCACTCACCGGCCTGCCCAACCGCATCATGTTCAGTGCCCGCGCCGAGCAAGCCCTGACGCATGCCGAATATGCCGGCGAGCCGGCTGCATTGATGTTCATCAACATCGACCGCTTCAAGCTGATCAACGACAGCCAGGGCCACGCGGCCGGCGACGGCTTGTTGCGCGACATCGCATTGCGTATCGGTGAACAGCTCACCGCCACTGCCATGCTGGCGCGCCTGGCCGGCGATGAATTCGCCCTGGCCCTGCCGCAATGCAGCGCCGAGCAGGCCAGCGCCACCGCCGAACGCCTGCTCGGCACCATCGCCGGCCCGCTACCAGTGGGCCACATGACCGTGCACCCGTCTGCCAGCATCGGCGTGGCGATGTTTCCCGAGGACGGGCGCGACATCAACATCCTGCTGCGGCATGCCGATCTGGCAATGAACCGCGCCAAGAAGGAAGGCGGCGGGCGTTTCCGTTTCTTCAGTGCCGACATGAATCGCATGGCGCAGGAGCGCGTGGCATTGGAAGCAGAGCTGCGCCAGGCGATCGGCCGCAATCAACTGCAGCTGCACTACCAACCGCAACTGCTCAGCCAGGCGCCGCATGCACTGTATGGCGTGGAAGCCTTGTTGCGCTGGAACCACCCGCAACTGGGCGCCGTGTCGCCTGCGCGCTTCCTGCCGGTGGCCGAAGAGCAAGGCATGATGCCGCAGCTCAACGACTGGGTGCTGCGTCGCGCCTGCGAACAGGTTGCCGATTGGCGCCAACGCGGCGTGCCGGTGGCGCGGGTCTCGGTCAATCTGTCGGCGAGCAGCTTTGAAAGCCCGCGCATGCTCACCGACCTGCTGCGCCTGATCGACGACATGGGCGTGCAGCCGTCGGACCTCACCCTGGAAATGACCGAGAGCGTGATGCTCTCCGGCCAGCCCGGCGTGCTGGAGAACCTGCACGCCATCCGCGAAGCCGGCATCTCCTTGTCGCTGGACGACTTCGGCACCGGCTATTCCAGCCTGAGCCACCTGCACCGCCTGCCGATCGACGAACTCAAGCTCGACATGAGCTTCGTGCGCGACATCGAACACAGCGAAGACGCGCGCGCACTCACCACCTCGGTGCTGCGCATCGGCGAGCACCTGCGCAAGCACGTGGTCGCCGAAGGCGTGGAGAACGAAGCCCAACGCCTGCTGCTGGCCGATCTGGGTTGCGAAGTGCTGCAGGGCTACCTGTTCTCGCGCCCCCTACCCGCCGCCGCTCTGGAAGCCTGGCTGGGCGCACAGCCCTGACAGTTGCCTGTCGGGCCGGCACGCTCACTCGCTGCAACCGGTGGCGCTTTAAGTTGCCACTTGCCGGATCAAGGCGATCGACGCGCGACGCGCGGCGACGAACCGTTCCCGATCCAACGTCCGTCCCAACCAGCCCAGCAACTGCGCATTGACGAAGGCCGGGTTCTCCAATGTGGCGATGTGGCCCGCATCGGGAACCAGCTCGTAATCGCAGTTGATCACCTCGGCCATCAGCAACAGTTCTTCCACCGGCCGGGGAATGTCGTACTCGCCACCCATCAGCAGTGTGGTGGCCGGATTCAGATGTGCAAGGCGTTCCAGCGCATCCTCGCGCCCGAAGATCAATCGCCCCAGCGGCACGATCGCGTCCCGCAACTGGTCGGGCGACAACGCCGCCAGGCGTTGTGCGAACGCCCCAGGCAAAGGCGAGGCCAGATCGATCGCCGGGCGGAAGAACAACGGCACGATCGCCGACACCAGCGTCGGCGTCACCTGCCCCGCCGTGGCGATGGCATCCAGCAGGCCGAAGTAGCGCTCACGCGTCACCTGCGGCTCGGCCCCCAGATAGGTATCCATCAGCACCAGGCTGCGCACGCGCGTTGGCGCCATCAGCGCCAGTTCCGCGGCCCACATGCCGCCAACGGACAGCCCGACCACGGCGCACTCTTCGATCTGCAACGCATCCAACAATGCCAGCATCTGTCGCGCCAGGTCACCGATGGTCTGCGTACCGGCCGGCAACGGCCCCGATGCGCCATGCCCCCACAACTCGGGAACGATGACGCGATAGTGCGGTGAGAGGGCCTGGATCTGCGGTTCCCACATTGCCGCATCCCAGAGGTAACTGTGTCCCAGCAACACCGGGAACCCGTGACCATGTTGTGCGTAGTGCAGCGGTTGACCAGCGATGGTGCAAGTGGGCATTGGACATCGAACGGCAGTGGCGGAAGCGGCGACACTCTAGACCCGTGCACTTCAGATTTTTGTTGCAACGCGCCAGAGGAGTTATCTGCGATTTGCCTTGGCGCACGCACTTGTGCGGCCAAACGAAGCCAGTGCCCGTTAAACGAAAAACGCCCGGCAATGCCGGGCGTTTTGCGACGAACGTGCTGCGCTCGATCAGGCAGCGACGGTGTCGGCCACGTCCTGATATTCCTGGATCTGATCGAAGTTCATGTAGCGGTAGATCTGCTCGCCACTGGTCTTGATCACGCCCACATCGGCCATGTACTCGTCCTTGGTCGGGATGCGACCCAGACGCGAGCAAATTGCCGCCAGCTCCGCCGAACCCAGGTACACGTTGGTGTTGCGGCCCAGGCGGTTCGGGAAGTTACGCGTGGAAGTGGAGAACACCGTGGCGCCCTCGCGTGCCTGCGCCTGGTTGCCCATGCACAGCGAGCAGCCCGGCATTTCCATGCGTGCACCGGCCGCGCCGAAGGTGCCGTAATGGCCTTCCTTGGTCAGCTCGGAGGCGTCCATCTTGGTCGGCGGTGCCACCCACAGGCGGGTCGGGATGTCGCGCTTGCCTTCCAGCAGCTTCGCCGCGGCACGGAAGTGGCCGATGTTGGTCATGCACGAACCGATGAACACTTCGTCGATCGCCGCACCGGCAACCTCCGACAGCGTCTTGACGTCGTCCGGGTCGTTCGGGCACGC
The DNA here is from genome assembly GCF_041520885.1 of Xanthomonas sp. NCPPB 2922. Taxonomy (NCBI): domain Bacteria; kingdom Pseudomonadati; phylum Pseudomonadota; class Gammaproteobacteria; order Lysobacterales; family Lysobacteraceae; genus Xanthomonas; species Xanthomonas sp. NCPPB 2922. The sequence goes on from NZ_JBGOFY010000025.1 coordinate 15,608, forward strand.
CACGATCGGCTCATGGATATCGGCCAGATCGATCTCGATCACCGCGGCGTACTCAGCATCGGCATCGGGCTGCAGCAGTTGCGGATCGGCCAGCCACTCTTCCATCTTCTTGATACGGCGGCCCAGGGTGCGCGCATCGGCATAGCCTTCGGCAATCATCCAGCGCAGCAGGGTGATGTTGCTGGTCAGGTATTCGATGATCGGCGCCTTGTCCAGGTGCACGGTGCAACCGGCCGCGGAACGCTCGGCGGACGCGTCGGACAGCTCGAACGCCTGCTCCACCTTCAGGTTCGGCAAGCCTTCGATTTCCAGGATGCGGCCGGAGAAGATGTTCTTCTTGCCCTGCTTGGCCACGGTCAGCAGACCGTCCTTGATCGCGTACAGCGGGATCGCGTTGACCAGGTCACGCAGGGTCACGCCCGGCTGCATCTCGCCCTTGAAGCGCACCAGCACGCTCTCGGGCATGTCCAGTGGCATCACGCCGGTGGCGGCGGCAAAGGCCACCAGGCCGGAGCCGGCCGGGAACGAAATGCCAATCGGGAAACGGGTGTGCGAGTCGCCGCCGGTGCCGACGGTGTCGGGCAGCAGCATGCGATTGAGCCAGCTATGGATCACGCCGTCGCCCGGGCGCAGCGACACGCCGCCGCGGGTGGAGATGAACTCCGGCAGCGTGTGGTGGGTCTTGACGTCCACCGGCTTCGGATACGCCGCGGTGTGGCAGAACGACTGCATCACCAGGTCGGCCGAGAAGCCCAGGCAGGCCAGGTCCTTCAGCTCGTCGCGGGTCATCGGGCCGGTGGTGTCCTGCGAGCCCACCGAGGTCATCTTCGGCTCGCAATAGGTGCCCGGGCGCATGCCCTGGCCTTCCGGCAGACCGCAGGCGCGGCCCACCATCTTCTGTGCCAGCGAGAAGCCCTTGCCGGTGTCCGGCGGGTCCATCGGCAGACGGAACAGGTCCGAGGCCGGCAGACCCAGGAATTCGCGTGCCTTGGCGGTGAGGCCACGGCCCACGATCAGCGGAATGCGGCCACCGGCGCGCACTTCGTCGAACAGCACGTCCGACTTCATCGCGAACTCGGCAATCACCTGCCCGTCCTTCAGCGCCTTGCCGTCGTACGGACGCAGCTCGACCACGTCGCCGTGCTCCATCTGCGACACGTCCAGCTCGATCGGCAACGCACCGGCGTCTTCCATCGTGTTGTAGAAGATCGGCGCGATCTTCGACCCCAGGCACACGCCGCCGAAGCGCTTGTTCGGGATGTACGGAATGTCTTCGCCCGTCCACCACAGCACCGAGTTGGTCGCCGACTTGCGCGAGGAACCGGTACCGACCACGTCGCCAACATAAGCAACCAGATGGCCCTTGGCCTTGAGATCGGCGATGGCCTGGATCGGGCCGCGCTTGCCGTCTTCTTCCGGCACGAAGGCCGCGCCTTCGCGCGCATTCTTCAGCATTGCCAGTGCATGCAGCGGGATGTCCGGGCGGGTGGTCGCATCCGGTGCCGGCGACAGGTCGTCGGTGTTGGTTTCGCCCGGCACCTTGAACACGGTGATGGTCATGCTCTGCGGCACTTCCGGCTTGCTGGTGAACCACTCGGCATCGGCCCAGCTCTGCAGCACGGCCTTGGCGTGCGCGTTGCCGGCTTCGGCCTTTTCCTGCACGTCGTGGAACGCATCGAACACCAGCAAGGTGTGCTTGAGCGCTTCGGCGGCGGTGGCGCCGAGCTCGGTGTTGTCCAGCAGCTCGATCAGCGGATGGATGTTGTAACCGCCCAGCATGGTGCCCAGCAGTTCGGTGGCACGCGTCGGCGAGATCAGTGCGCTGGTTTCGGTGCCGAACGCCACCGCGGCCAGGTACGAGGCCTTGACCTTGGCGGCGTCATCCACGCCGGCCGGCACGCGCTGGCTGAGCAGCTCGACCAGGAAGGCCTCTTCGCCGGCGGGCGGGTTCTTCAGCAGCTCGATGACCTCGGCGGTCTGCTGCGCGGTCAGCGGCAGCGGCGGGATACCGAGCGCTTGGCGCTCTGCAACGTGGTGGCGATAGGCTTCCAACATGCGGATTCTCCAAAGGACAGCTAGTGAATGTGTAGAACGTGAAAAACGTGGATCAGGCAGCGGGCTTGGGCACGATGATCTTCAAGCCCTTGAAGTAGTCGCGGAAAAAACTGTCGTCGCGGGTGATCAGGCCGTCGCACTGCAGCATCGCGTGGGCACCGATCAGGAAGTCGGCCACCACCCGCTCGCGCTTGCCGCCGCGCGCACGAAAGCGGCGCTGCATCTCGCCGGCGCGCAAGGCCGATTTGGCCTCCAGCGCGTTGAAGCGGATGCTCATGTCTTCCAGCACCGACAGTGCTTCGGCGCCATCGCGCAGCGCGCTGCAGACCTCGGCCAGCACCACGTCGCACACCACCACAGGGCCAGTGCTCAGGCATTGGCGCAGGCAGGCTTCGGCGGCGTCGGCTTGCGCGCTGTCGGCCAGCAGGTCGACCAGCACCGATGAATCAATGGCGATCATGCGCCGGCTTCGGGATCGAGCGGATCGCCCGGCGCACGCCCACGGATGGCACGCATCGCATCGTCGGTGCTGGCAAAGCCGTCCAGCTTGAAGCGGCCGCGTGCGCGTGAAATGGCATCGTCAACACTCTTGCGCAGAATGATGCGGCCGCCTTCCAGCTCGACCTTGAGCGTGGTGCCCTTGGTCAGGCCCAGCGCGTCGCGCACCGCCTTGGGCAGCGTGATCTGGCCGCGTTCGGCAACAGTGGCTTCCATGGGCGCTCCGCAGAAAAAGTATGCATGAATTCTACATACTTGACTTGTCGTACTCAAGGCCACATACCGGTGTGCACAAACCGGGCGTACACACTGAATCGGTCACACTGTGGCCGAGCCTAAAGCCTGCAAGCCATAGGAGTGATGCATGAGCGATTCCTTTTCCACCCGCACCTCGCTAGAGGTCAACGGCCAGCGCTACGACTACTACAGCCTGCCCAAACTGGGCGAGCGCTTCGATGTCGCCCGCCTGCCCTACTCGATGAAGATCCTGCTGGAGAACCTGCTCCGGCATGAAGACGGTGGCGTCACCGTCGGCAAGGACCACATCGAAGCGGTCGCCAAGTGGGACCCGGCCGCCGAACCCGATATCGAAATCGCCTTCATGCCTGCGCGCGTGGTGCTGCAGGACTTCACCGGCGTGCCCTGCGTGGTCGACCTGGCCGCGATGCGCGATGCGGTGGTCAGGCTCGGTGGCAACGCCGACCAGATCAATCCGCAGATTCCCTCCGAACTGGTCATCGACCACTCGGTGCAGGTGGACGTATTCGGCAAGCCCGAAGCGCTGGATCTGAACGGCAAGATCGAATTCCAGCGTAACCAGGAGCGCTACGGCTTCCTGCGCTGGGGCCAGAAGGCCTTCGACAACTTCAAGGTGGTGCCGCCCAACACCGGCATCGTTCACCAGGTAAACCTGGAAAACCTGGCACGCGTGGTGATGAGCGCGGACAAGGACGGCACCCAGATCGCCTATCCGGACACCGTGTTCGGCACCGACAGCCATACCACCATGATCAACGGTATCGGCGTGCTGGGCTGGGGCGTGGGCGGCATCGAGGCGGAAGCGGCGATGCTCGGCCAGCCCTCCTCCATGCTGATTCCGCAGGTGGTGGGCTTCAAGCTGACCGGCAAGCTGCCCGAAGGCGCCACCGCCACCGACCTGGTACTCACGGTCACCCAGATGCTGCGCAAGCATGGCGTGGTGGGCAAGTTCGTGGAGTTCTACGGTGAAGGCCTGCAGCACCTGCCGCTGGCCGACCGCGCCACCATCGGCAACATGGCACCGGAATACGGTGCCACCTGCGGCATCTTCCCGGTCGATAACGAATCGCTGACCTACCTGCGCCTGTCCGGCCGCAGCGAGGAGCAGATTGCACTGGTGGAGGCCTACGCCAAGGCACAGGGCCTGTGGCATGACGCCGACACCCCGCATGCGCAGTACAGCGCCACGCTGGAGCTGGACATGGGCGACGTCAAACCGTCGCTGGCCGGCCCCAAGCGCCCGCAGGATCGCGTGCTTCTGGAAGACATGCAGTCCAACTACCGCGAAAGCCTCAAGCCGTTCGCCGAGGCGCGCAGCAAGCGTCTGGCAGATACCAAGCAGGAAGACCGGCTCAAGAACGAAGGCGGCGGCGGTACCGCAGTAGGCGCCAAGGCCTCGCAGGCCGAAAGCGCTGGCGACAGCGGTGCGGGCTGGCAGCTGCGCGATGGCTCGGTGGTGATCGCTGCGATTACCTCGTGCACCAATACCTCCAACCCGGCAGTGATGCTGGGCGCCGGCCTGCTCGCCCGTAATGCCGCGGCCAAGGGCTTGAAGGCGCAGCCCTGGGTCAAGACCTCGCTTGGGCCGGGCTCGCGCGTGGTCACCGACTATCTGACCAAGGCCGGCGTGCTGGCCGATCTGGAACAACTCGGTTTCTACGTGGTGGGCTACGGCTGCACGACCTGCATCGGCAATTCTGGCCCGCTGCCGGAAGACGTCTCGGCGGCGATTGCCAAGGATGACCTGGTGGTGACCTCGGTGTTGTCGGGCAACCGCAACTTCGAAGGCCGCGTGCATCCCGAGGTCAAGATGAACTACCTCGCCTCGCCGCCACTGGTGGTGGCGTATGCGATCGCCGGCACCACCGACATCGACCTCACCCGCGACCCGCTCGGCACCGGCAGCGACGGCCAGCCGGTGTACCTGCGCGACATCTGGCCGAGCAACAAGGAAATCGGCGACACCATCGCCGCCACCGTTGGCCCGGAAATGTTCAAGCAGAACTACGCCGATGTGTTCAAGGGCGATACGCGCTGGAACACCATCGCCTCGCCGGACGGTGACCTGTACGAGTGGGATGCCGCGTCCACCTACATCAAGAACCCGCCCTACTTCGAAGGCATGACGATGCAGGTGGGCCACGTCGACGACGTGCATGGCGCGCGCATCATGGGCTTGTTTGGCGACTCGATCACCACCGACCACATCTCCCCGGCCGGCAACATCAAGAAGGATTCACCCGCGGGCCGTTTCCTGCAGGAGCGCGGCGTACAGCCGGCCGACTTCAACAGCTACGGCAGCCGCCGCGGCAACGACGATGTGATGGTGCGCGGCACCTTCGCCAATATCCGCATCAAGAACCTGATGTTCGGTGGCGAGGAAGGCGGCAACACACTGTATTTCGGCAAGGACGGCGCCGCGCCTGAGAAGCTGGCCATCTACGACGCGGCGATGAAGTACAAGGCCGATGGCGTGCCGCTGGTGGTGCTGGCCGGCAAGGAATACGGAACCGGCTCCTCGCGTGACTGGGCCGCCAAGGGCACCAACCTGCTGGGCGTCAAGGCCGTGGTCGCCGAAAGCTTCGAGCGCATCCACCGCTCCAACCTGGTCGGCATGGGCGTGCTGCCACTGCAGTTCCTGGAAGGCGAAAATGCGCAGACACTGGGCCTGGATGGCTCGGAAGTGCTGGACATCACCGGCTTGCAGGACGGCGCCAGCCGTCGCGCCACCATCGATGCGAAAAAATCCGATGGCAGCGTCAAGCAGTTCCAGGTCAAGGTGCTGCTGCTGACGCCGAAGGAAGTGGAGTACTTCAAACACGGCGGCCTGCTGCAGTACGTGCTGCGCCAACTGGCCGCCCGCAAGGCAGCCTGATTGCACTGAAGTGATGTTCCCGACACTCCCGCCGCCCGGCGGGAGTGTCGTTTTTGGCCAACGGATGCATCGCAAGCTTGGCTGGGGATCGACTGACGGCGGTGAAACCACACTACGTCTGTGAACCAAGAAGAGCGCACGCGCAGAGCGCTAGCCGATATGGTCGCGCTCGCTGATATGGGAACCTGCCCTACCCGCCACCCGCCGTCCACTGTGCGTGGTACAGCTCCCAGTCGCTGCCACGCAGCCGCCAGCCGGTGGTGACCTGGTAGTGCTGCGCCTGATCAGGCAACCAGCGTCCGCCGCCGGTCAGCAACACGCTGAAGCGAACGGTTGCCGTACTGCCCTGCATCTGCACGTCCACCGGCCCAACGGTGACGCCGATCGCTTGATGACCCAGCAGCTGCAGTTGCAGCAGGCGCCGCGCCCCGGCCGCGTCCATGCCGTGCTCACCGACAAAATCCTCTGCCACCAGCGCCATCGCCTCGCGTACATCGCGTGCCTCGATCGCCGCGCGCATTTGCTCCACCGTGGCACGCAGCCGCTGTTCCGGGCCCGGCTTCGCGCAGCCGGCCAGCAGCAGCACGCAGAGCGCCGCCATCCCGACGTGCCACCTCAAAATGCTGCTGCGCATCACGCTTCGCCTTTTCCATCCATGACGGTATGCTGCCAGTTGCTGTGGCGCCGTGGAACATGGCACGCCACCAACAAATACCCTGGAGGGGGGCAGATGAGTCAGGCACGTCCTTGGTTGCAAAGTTATCCGGCCGGAGTGGCCGCGGAGATCGATCTGGAGCAGTTCCGCACCGTGGCGGAGGTTTTCGCCACATCGGTGGCGCGCTTCGCTGATCGCCCCGCGTATCACAGCTTCGGCAAGACCATCACCTACCGCGAAGCAGATCAGCTGGTCGACCAGTTCGCGGCCTATCTGCTCGGCGAGTTGCAGCTGAAAAAAGGCGACCGCGTCGCCTTGATGATGCCCAACTGCCTGCAATACCCGATTGCCACCTTCGGCATCCTGCGCGCCGGTCTGACCGTGGTGAACGTCAATCCGCTCTACACCCCGCGCGAGCTCAAGCACCAGTTGATCGACTCGGGCTCCAGCGTGCTGGTGGTCATCGACAACTTCGGCACCACTGTGCAGCAAGTGATCGCCGACACCCAGGTCAAGCAGGTCATCACCACCGGCCTGGGCGACATGCTCGGGTTCCCGAAGGCTGCACTGGTCAACTTTGTCGTCAAGTACGTCAAGAAGCTGGTGCCGGAGTACCGCATCAACGGCGCGATCCGCTTCCGCGAAGCGCTGGCACTGGGCCGCAAGCACCGCGTCCCGACCCTGCAGATCGAGCCGGACGACATCGCCTTTTTGCAGTACACCGGCGGCACCACCGGCGTACTCAAGGGCGCGATGCTGACCCACCGCAACCTGGTCGCCAACATGCAGCAGGCGCACCAGTGGCTGGCCGGTACCGGCAAGCTGGAAGAAGGCCACGAGGTGGTGATCACCGCGTTGCCGCTGTATCACATCTTCGCGTTGACGGCGAACGGCCTGGTCTTCATGAAGATCGGCGGCTGCAATCACCTGATCAGCAACCCGCGCGACATGCCGGGCTTCATCAAGGAACTCAAGAAGACCCGCTTCACCGCGTTTACCGGCGTCAATACGCTGTTCAATGGCTTGCTCAATACGCCCGGCTTCGATCAGATCGACTTTTCGTCGTTGAGGATGACCCTCGGCGGCGGCATGGCAGTCCAGCGCTCGGTCGCCGAACGCTGGAAGCAGGTCACCGGCCTGACTCTGGTCGAGGCTTACGGCCTGACCGAGACATCGCCCGCCGCCTGCATCAACCCGATGGATCTGGTCGACTACAACGGCTCGATCGGCCTGCCGATCCCGTCCACCGATGCCTGCATCAAGGACGACGATGGCAAGGTGCTGGCGCTGGGCGAGATCGGCGAGCTGTGCATCAAGGGCCCGCAGGTGATGAAGGGCTATTGGAAAAAGGCCGACGAGACCGCCAAGGTCATGGACGCCGAAGGCTGGCTGCACACCGGCGACATCGCGCGTATGGACGAACGTGGCTTCGTTTATATCGTCGACCGCAAGAAGGACATGATTCTGGTGTCCGGCTTCAACGTGTACCCCAACGAGATCGAAGACGTCATCGCGACAATGCCGGGCGTGCTCGAAGTGGCCGCAGTCGGCGTACCGGATGAAAAGTCCGGCGAAATCGTCAAGGTGGTGATCGTCAAGAAAGACCAGGCCCTGACCGCCGAGGACGTAAAGGCGCACTGCCGTACCAACCTGACCGGCTACAAGCAGCCGCGCGTGATCGAGTTCCGCAAGGAATTGCCGAAAACCAACGTCGGCAAGATCCTGCGTCGCGAATTGCGGGATGCGGCCAAGGCATAGCCAACCGTGCAGCCGCAGAGTTGAAGACGTTCAGTCGTCATGACGCCCGCAACGCCGCAAGGCCTTGCGGGCGTCTGCTTTTGCACGCATAGAATTCGATGTCGGCGCACGCTCACGCGTTCACCCTTATCTCCGTCCGCAAGGCGGCCGGCCGGACGGTCTCACGGAGAACCACCATGTCTGCAGTTCAACCCTTCATTCGTACCAATATTGGCTCGACCCTACGCATCATCGAAGAACCGCAGCGTGACGTTTACTGGATCCATATGCATGCCGACCTGGCCATCAATCCCGGGCGGGCCTGTTTCTCGACACGCCTGGTCGACGACATCACTGGCTACCAGACCAACCTGGGACAACGCTTGAATACTGCCGGTGTGCTGGCGCCGCACGTGGTGCTGGCATCGGACAGCGACGTGTTCAATCTGGGCGGTGATCTGGCCCTGTTCTGCCAACTGATCCGCGAAGGCGACCGCGCCCGCCTTCTCGACTACGCCCAACGCTGCGTGCGCGGCGTGCATGCCTTTCATGTCGGCCTGGGCGCGCGTGCGCACAGCATTGCGCTGGTCCAGGGCAATGCGCTTGGCGGCGGGTTCGAAGCGGCACTAAGCTGCCACACGATCATTGCCGAGGAAGGCGTGATGATGGGGCTGCCCGAAGTGCTGTTCGACCTATTTCCGGGGATGGGCGCCTACTCCTTCATGTGCCAGCGCATCAGTGCGCACCTGGCGCAAAAGATCATGCTTGAAGGCAACCTGTATTCGGCCGAACAGCTGCTCGGCATGGGCCTGGTCGACCGCGTGGTACCGCGTGGCCAGGGCGTGGCCGCAGTGGAACAGGTGATCCGCGAGAGCAAGCGCACGCCACACGCGTGGGCGGCGATGCAACAAGTGCGCGAAATGACCACCGCCGTGCCGCTTGAGGAGATGATGCGCATCACCGAAATCTGGGTAGATACCGCCATGCAACTCGGCGAAAAATCACTGCGTACCATGGACCGCCTGGTGCGCGCGCAGTCGCGTCGCTCAGGGCTCGACGCGGGCTGATGCGCCGGCGGTCTATTCGTTGCTACGGGGGGAGCACTCGCCGTCCTTGACGCCCTGCACGCGTGCGTCGAGTGCATCCTTTCCCGCCTTCAACTGCTCGCGCAGTGTGGACAGCCGCAGCCGCCATTCTGCCTGCAGCTGCCAATCGGCCATGCGCATCAGCTCGCCACCGCTGCTGGCAACCTGCGCCAGACCAAGGTTGCTGGCCACGCCGCGTAAGGCATGCGCACTCTCGCGCAGTTGTTCCCAGTCCGAGCACGTGCCATCGCGTTCGATATCGCCCACGCAGTTCTGCGCATCGTCCAGACACTGGCGCACGAACTGACGTTCGAATTCCTCGCCCATGCCCAGCGCGGCCAGCTCGTCCAGCACGCTGGAATCGAGCACGCCTTCGAAACTTGTCGCCACCTGCACCGTGGTTGCCGGCGTCGCCAACTGCCGGGTGCTCACTGCCAGATCGGCCAGGGTGTCGAGCAACTTGGCCGCCACGACAGGCTTGGCCAGAAACGCACGCGCGCCGGCCTGTTCGCAGGCGCGAATCGCTTCGGGCGTCACGTCGGCGCTGAGCACCACCACTGGCGTGTAGCGCATGCCACTGGCCTGCATCACCCGCAATTGCTTGAGCATGTCCAGGCCGTTCATGCCCGGCATGTGCAGATCCACAATCACCGCGTCGTAATCCTCTTCGGCCATCGCATCGAGCACCTGCTCGGCGCCGTTGACGCACAGCACCTTATGCCCAGCCTTCTCCAGCAACCGCTGCAGCACCATGCGGTTGGCTTCGTGGTCGTCGGCCACGAGCATGCGCATACTGCGCACACGTGCGCGATGACGCAGGAATGGGTTGGAAAAAGCGATGATGTTGGAAGATTCCAACTCCTCGGGCGCATCCACCAACGCCCCGGTCGGCACCCGTACGGTCGAAGATTTCAGCGGCTCGCCGATCGCCATCGGCAGCTCGAACCAGAACACGCTGCCGCTTGGCTGATTTTCCTTGAACCCGATACTGCCTCCCATTGCCTCTACAAGGCCCTTGGCGATGGTGGTGCCCAGGCCGGTGCCCTCGTAACGGCGCGACAACCCGACATCGGCCTGCTCAAAGGCCTCGAACAGCCGCGGGCGCATGTCCATCGGCACGCCGATGCCGGTGTCTTCCACATCGAAGCGCAACCGGACGGCGTCCTCGGCACTCCCGGACACGCGCGTGACCCGGAGCAACACATGCCCGTGCTCGGTGAACTTGACCGCATTGCCGACCAGATTGAGCAGTACCTGACGCAGATGAGCGGTGTCGCCCTTGAGCAGGTCGGGCACGTCGTCGGCCACCTGCGTGCCGTACTCCAGCCGGCGCCCCCTGGCCTGCGGCTGCAGGATCAAGTTGACCGAGCCGATCATCTCGCGCAGCGAGAAGTCGCGGCGATCGATACGGATCTTGCCGGCCTCGATCGCCGAAATATCCAGCACCTCTTCCACCAACGACAGCAGGCTGCGCGCCGATGCCTGGATGGTGTTGAGGCACTCCTTCTGCTCGGCGTCCAAGCGCGTGGTCGCCAGCACTTCGGTCATGCCCGACAGCCCGTTGAGCGGCGTGCGGAACTCATGGCTCATATTGGCCAGGAAGCGGCTCTTGGCCTGGTTGGCGTGCCGGGCTTCGCGCACTGCACGGGTCATCGCACGTAACAGCGAGTCGAAGTACAGCGGCACCGCAATCAGGCCCAGCAACAACCCCCAACTCAGATAGGGATTGGCTTTCCAATAAGGAGAAATCAGGATGGCACCGAGAAAACACAGGCTGCCCATTGCGGTCGCCGCACGCAGATAGTTGCTGCCATAGCGCAGACCGTTGCCGATGGTCACCCACATGCACACCGCATACAGCGGCGAGGCTGGCTCGCCCTGGATGGCCATGATCGCGCCGGTGCAGGTGTAGTCGAGCAGCATCCCGATCAGCCGGCGCGTATGCGACACCTGCGGTCGCAGCAGGATTGCCACCATCAAGCCCAACGACACCAGCAGCTCGCCGACCAAGATCAACCAGGTGGCCATCAAGGTATCGCCGTGGGTGTGCTGATAGCGCCATCCCAGGTACGAAATGAACAATGTGGTGATGATGATGCGGATCAGATTCTGCGCGTGTTCCGAATCTGCTCGCCCTGACAGGCGCCGCTTCAACCTTGGCAATGGAGACTTCATAGACGCCTCAGACGCGCGGCGGCGTCGATGGGGTTGGGATCCTTCCGTGCTGCGAAGCAGCGTCGATACCTGCTGCTGGCGACCCGGCCATTGCCTGGTCCCGCTCGCGTAGCGTACGCAACAATGACATAGGAACCACGATCAGCGCACCCAGAAGCGCGATCCCCAAGCCAAGCTGGCCCTGCCAATACGTGCTATTGGCAAGCGTCGTGCCGAAGCTGAGCGTGGCCATGGCAACAGCGGTATGCAGCGTCTCGCTGCCGAAGCGCAGCCCATTGCCGATCGTGATCCAGAGCAACACGACGTATAGAAAGGCCATCGGTGCGCCCATCCAGGTCATTGCCAGCCCGATCAAGCCATAGTCGGCGAGCATCCCAAGCGTCCGCCGCAGATGCGAGCGCGGTGGGCTTGCCACAATCCGGCAAAAGATCAGCACTGCTGTCGCCTGACCGATCGCGATCAGACAGAACAGCTGCTGCAACTGGCGCCCGGAGACCGGCCATCGGGGAGCGCTGATCAGCGTGTAGACCAGGATCAGCGCAATCAGCGTGATGCGTACCAGGGCTTGACCGTGCTCGCTGTCGGCGCGCCGGGCAAGTCGAGCACGCAGCTGGCTGAGCACCGCCCTCACCTCACACCCCAGGACGCGCCGATGCGGTGGAGAACTGTCCGCAGATCTGCTCCAGTTGCGCGCGCCCGCGCAGCAGTGCGTCCACGCAGCGCGGGTCGAACAGCCGACCGCGTTGGGCGTACAGGTAGGCTAGTGCTGCGTCCATCGTCCATGCTTCCTTGTAAGGCCGTGCCGAGAGCAGTGCGTCGAAGACGTCGGCCACTGCCACGATGCGTGCTTCCAGCGGTATCGCCTCGCCCACCAGGCCGTCGGGATAACCGCTGCCATCGTAACGCTCGTGATGGCGTAGCGCGATCAGCGCGCCCACCTGGATGAAGCGGTTCTGGCTGCCGCTGAGCAGCTCATAGCCGATGCGCGGGTGGCGCTTCATCACGTTCATTTCGTCTTCGGTGAGCTTGCCCGGCTTGAGCAGCACCGAATCGGGAATGGCGATCTTGCCCATGTCGTGCAGTGGCGCGGCCATCTCGATGATGCGCACTTCTTCTTCGGACAAGCCCAGCTGCTCGGCCACCAGGCCGGCCACGTGCGACATCCGCTCCAGGAAGGCGCTGGTGCCGCCGTCGCGGTATTCGATGGCGCGTGCCAGGCGCGAAAGCGTTTCGCGTTCGCGCTCTTCGACCTCGTTCATGCTCGCAAGCAGGCGTTGCTCCAGCGACAGCGCGCGTTGCTTGACGCTCTCGCTCTGCTGGCGCAACTGCAACAGGTTCGAGCAGCGGGCGCGCAGTTCGCGCGGCCGGATCGGCTTGACCAGGAAATCGATCACGCCCGCTTCCAGCGCCGCCTGGCGGATCGGCTCGTCGCCGACGATGGTGATCAGGATGATCGGAATGTCGCGGTGGCTCGGCAAACGGCGCAGCCGCCGCGCGAACTCCAGTCCGTCCATGCCCGGCATCCGGTAATCGAGCAGCAACAGATCCACGCGACCAGCTTCGCACCAGGACAGCGCGTCCAGCGGGTCGCCGAAATCATAGACCTTCAACTCCGGCGCGATGTCTTCGATGACATGACGCAGCATTGTCCGCGCGGACATCTGGTCATCGACAATGACGATGTTCAATCCCAGATCCGCCTTTTCCGACCAGCTTCCCCATGTCTCCGCCGAAGATACACCCGCCGGATTCCCTAAAACATCCTGCATAACCGTTTCTCCTCTCGTTCGAGAACGGGAAAGCGACGACGTCGGTCCCTGTACCGACTCCTCCGGCCATACCGTGACCGGAGCTCCGCCCTAGCATATGCAGTATCTGTGCCGTCGGCACGCGGCGGCACAAAAAAATCAGGCTTCCGGGCGCATGTACGGGAACAGCAGCACGTCACGAATGGAGGTACTGCCGGTCAGCAGCATCACCAGCCGATCGATACCGATGCCCAGCCCGCCGGTCGGCGCCATTCCGTACTCCAGGGCACGGATGTAATCGGCGTCGTAATGCATGGCTTCGTCGTCGCCGCCGTCCTTCGCCTGCACCTGGGCCTGGAAACGCGCCGCCTGGTCTTCCGGGTCGTTGAGCTCCGAGAACCCGTTGGCCAGCTCCTTGCCATTGATGAAGAGCTCGAAGCGGTCGGTATACCCCGGCTCGGTGTCGCTGGCGCGTGCCAGCGGCGACACCTCGACCGGATGGTCGGTGATGAAAGTCGGCTGCACCAGCGTGTGTTCGACGGTGGCCTCGAAGATTTCCAGCAGCAGCTTGCCCCAGCCGTAGGACGGCTTGACCTTGATCTTGAGCCGCTCGCAATGGCGCAGCAGCGCGGCGCGGTCGGTGCAATCGGCCGCGCTGATCTCAGGGTTGTGGTGGCGCACCGCCTCATCCATGCGCCAGCGTCGGAAAGCCGGCGCCAAATCAATGTCGGCGCCGTCCCAGCTGACCTGGGTGGTGCCGAGTACGCCCTGGGCGGTGTCGCGGATCACCTGCTCGGTCAGATCCATGATCTCGTGGTACGTGGCATAAGCCTCGTAAAGCTCGAGCATGGTGAATTCGGGGTTGTGCCGGGTCGACACGCCTTCGTTGCGGAAATTGCGGTTGATCTCGTAGACGCGCTCCAGCCCACCGACCACCAGCCGCTTGAGGTACAGCTCCGGGGCCACGCGCAGGTACAGGTCCAGATCCAGTGCGTTGTGGTGGGTGGTGAACGGCTTGGCAGTGGCGCCGCCGGGGATGTAATGCATCATCGGCGTTTCCACTTCCAGGAAGCGGCGCGCGTCCAGCCAGGCGCGGATGGCGCGGATGATCTTGGAGCGCTTGATGAAGACCTCGCGCGCTTCCGGGGTGACGATCAGGTCCACATAGCGCTGGCGATAGCGCTGCTCCACGTCCGACAGGCCGTGCCACTTGTCCGGCAGCGGACGCAGCGACTTGGTCAGCAAACGCAGCGCACTGGCCTTGACCGACAGCTCGCCGGTCTTGGTGCGGGTCAGCCCGCCCTCCACCGCCACGATGTCGCCCACGTCCCAGCCCTTGAAGGCGGTGTAGGCATCGCCCAGCACATTGCCCTGCAGGAACAACTGCACGCGCCCGGACTCGTCCTGGATCTGCGCGAAGCTGGCCTTGCCCATCACCCGCTTGGCCATCAACCGGCCCGCCAGCTTGACGCTGCGGTCGGCTGCTTCCAGCGCTTCGGCAGTCCAGGTTTCGGCATCGGCGAACTCGGCCTGCAGATCGCCGGCAAAGTGGGTGCGCACGAAATCGTTCGGATAGGCGATGCCCTGGCCGCGCAACGCGCCCAGTTTCGCGCGCCGCTCGGCGATGAGGCTGTTCTCGTCGGCGGGGAGCTGCGGCGTGGGGGTCTGTTCGGTCATGGCGGGAATCGATCTGCAATGGGTCGGGCACGGGCCCGGTGGGGGTAAGGCGCCGGTGGGGTCGGCGCCGCTGCGACGGTGCAGCGCGATGGAACGATCGCGTAGCGGTGTCGCGTGGTGTGAGATGGCAAGGCGTCGCTGGCGAGCGACGCGGTCTCCGCAGTGCTGCAGTGCGCCGGTGCGACATTACCGCCGCACCGGCGCACCGCACTCAGGCATCCAGGCGCTTGGAGCCCGCCGCCAGGCCGGCCTTGAGGCTGGCTTCGACGAATTCGTCCAGATCGCCATCGAGCACCTTCTGGGTGTCGCTGCGTTCGATGCCGGTGCGCAGATCCTTGATACGGCTCTGGTCGAGCACATAGTTGCGGATCTGGCTGCCCCAGCCGATGTCGGACTTGGTCGCTTCCAGCGCATCGCGCTCGACGTTGCGCTTCTGCACTTCCAGCTCGTACAACTTGGCGGCCAGCATCTTCATCGCGTTGTCGCGATTTTGGTGCTGGCTGCGGCCGGTCTGGCAGGCGACCACGGTGTTGGTCGGGATGTGCGTGATGCGCACCGCCGACTCGGTCTTGTTGACGTGCTGGCCGCCGGCACCGGAGGAGCGGTACACGTCGGTACGCAGGTCGGCCGGATTGATGTCGATCTCGATGTTGTCGTCCACTTCCGGCGACACGAACACCGAGGTAAAGCTGGTATGCCGGCGGTTGTCGGAGTCGAACGGCGACTTGCGCACCAGCCGGTGCACGCCGATCTCGGTCTTCAACCAGCCATAGGCGTACTCGCCTTCGATGCGGATCGTGGCCGACTTGATGCCCGCCACTTCGCCGCCGGAGACTTCCATCAGCTCGGTCTTCCAGCCGCGCGACTCGGCCCAGCGCAGATACATGCGCAGCAGGATTTCCGCCCAGTCCTGGGCTTCGGTACCGCCGGCGCCGGCCTGGATGTCGACGAACGCGTTGGCGCCGTCCATCTGGCCGGAGAACATGCGCTGGAATTCCAGCTTTTCGACGTGTGCCTGGTACTTGTCCAGGTCGGCGATCACCGCCACGGCGGTGTCTTCGTCCTGCTCGCTCTCGGCCAGGTCCAGCAACTCGCCGGCATCGGTGAGGCCGGCCAGCACATCGGCGATGCCGATGACGGTCTTTTCCAGCATGGAGCGCTCGCGTCCCAGCGCCTGGGCGCGCTCGGCGTCGTTCCAGACATCGGGGCTCTCAAGCTCCCGGCTGACTTCCTCTAGACGCTCTTTCTTGACGTCGTAGTCAAAGATACCCCCTGAGCGAGAGCACGCGATCGTTGAGATCGGTGATGCGCTGGCGGATCGGATTGGTTTCGATCATGACGGACTTCCGGCAAACAAGCCCGGTAGTTTAGCAAGCGGGCGGCGACGGCGGAACGCGGTGGCCATCCAGTTCAGCCCGGCACAACCGGCACCGCAGGGGCCTCGGCATGGCCGGCGGCCCGCCGCAGCGACGCCAGGTAACGACGGCTGCACGGCAGCGGGCCATTGCCGGACAGGTGCACGCGCGCCTCGCCGGCGTCCAGCGGCTCGATGGAAACCACGCAGCCCAGGTTGACGATGTAGCTGCGATGGATCCGCACAAACACGGCCGGATCGAGCTTCGCCTCGATCGCCGTCATCGTGCTGCGCAGCGGATAGTCGTGCCCGCGCACATGCAGATTGACGTAATTGCCGGATGCCTGCAGCCATTCGATATCGGCGGCGGCGACCAGGAAATCGCGCCCCAACTTACGCACCAGAAAGCGTCCGGGGCGCTCGAGCGACTCCACCGGCGCGCCTTCGTCGGGCGCAGCCAGCAGCCGCACTTCGCCCTGCAAGCGCCGCAACAGAAACCGGTAGCCGTGCATGCACGCGACGATGATCGCGAAGGTGCGCACGTCCTTGAGATATTCGTAGACCAGTTCCTGTGGCCACGCGCCGAACTCGTAATGCTCGCCCAGCAGCCGATAGGCCAGCATGCGTAGCCCGACCATCGTCAGGACGTGCACCACCGAGACTGCCACGCTGACCAACAGATACCAGGGCAGCCGGCGCCACCAGGTATCCAGATGCAACGGCAGCTTGCGCGTGAACCAGCCAATGACGGGGACGAGCATCAGCAGCCAGACCAGGCCGCTGGACAGCTCCCAGACCCAGGGCTCCCAGCTTTGGATCGGCAGCCCGGCGCGCCGGCGATCCATCAACTCGGTGACCGCGTTGCCGCTGGCGTTGACCACCACCACCAGTAGCCAGAAGAACATGCCTGCGCTGCGCTGCCACGGCAGAAAGCGCTTCAGGGTCGTGCGGGCGGGGTCAGTGCTCATCCCCATATTCTAGGGCTGGCACGGCTGGTCGCCTCCAGTGCGGACGCCGTTCCCTGAATCTCCCGATGTCGCCCCTATCCGCTGGCCGCCTAAAGCGCCGCCCCATGTAGTTGGCCCCCTATCGGCGATGGCAGAGGCAGCCAATGCAAAGGCGTCACGATCTGGACTGGCTGCGCGTCATCGCGTTTGGCCTGCTGGTGCTTTACCACGTCGGCATGGACTACGTGACCTGGGATTGGCACGTCAAAAGTCCCACCACCCACCTGATGCTGGAGCCGCTTATGCTGCTCAGCAGCCCGTGGCGGATGTCGCTGCTGTTGCTGATTTCCGGTGTCGCCACAGCGTTCATGCTGCGCAGCAGGCCGGAGGGCTTGCTGTATCGACGATCGCGCCAGTTGCTGCTGCCGCTGTTGTTCGGCATGGCCGTGATCGTGCCGCCACAGTCCTATTATCAAGTGGTCGAACAATGACCCGGCGGCTACCACGAGGGCTACCTGGCGTTTTATGCAAAGTATCTGAGCGCCCACCAAGGATTCTGTGGCACCGACGGCGACTGTCTGCGCCTGCCGACCTGGAACCATCTGTGGTTCCTGCCTTACCTGTGGGCTTACACGCTGGTGGCCTGGTTCCTTTGGCGTCTGCTTCCTGCCGACGCGATGGTGCGGATACGCGCATGGACCGCGCGGGAAGTTCGGGGCTGGCGGGTGTTGCTGGTACCGGTGACGCTCCTGGCGCTGGCACGTCTGCTGCTGGTGGCTCGCTTCGAGCAGACCCGTTGGCTATTCGACGATTGGTACAACCACGCGCAGTACCTGCCGATCTTCCTGATCGGAGTGCTGATCGCGCCAATGACCAGCGTCTGGGAGTCGCTGCAACGCCTGCGCTGGGTGGCACTGCTGCTGGCCGTTTGCAGCTATGCGTTGATGATCCACACCTTGTATTTATCCATTTACGATGACGCGCATCCCGCGCCCACCACGCTGCGCCTGCTCTTGCGGGTGCTGTGGGCGGTCGACCAGTGGTGCGCGATCGCCGCCGTCCTGGGCTTTGCCTACCGTTTCCGTCATGCAGACGGCGCCGCCTTGCGTTATCTCACCGCTGCCATGTTTCCGGTCTATGTGCTGCATCAGACCATCATCGTGGTCCTGGCGCATTCCCTGAAGCCACTGGCACTGCCGCAACTGGTCGAGAGTGCGACGCTGATCGTCGTGACCGCCGCGCTGTGCCTGGCGGGCTACGAGGTCATCCGCAGACAGCGCTGGCTACGGCCGCTTTTTGGCCTGCCAGCGATGACAAGGCTGCGCGCGGCTCCCGTCATAAAGAAAGAGACGGCGACGTAGCGACGCCAGAGCCGGCCTTCGCTCGGGTGAAACTATTCGCGCATCTCGGGCCAATCGCCCGCTTGCCGTCCCCTGTTCGTCCCCGTGGGACCGCAACTGGTCACACAGTGACGGCATTGCTCCCTTGGCGCAGCTGTATGGGGCCAGATTGCCGAGGGTGCGGGCACGCCTTCCAACGACACCATCATGAACGAGCGCCGCCACGATATCGATGCCTTGCGCGTCTTCGCCTTCGCCCTGCTGATCCTCTATCACGTGGGCATGGCCTACGTGGCCGGCTGGGAGTTCCACCTCAAGAGTGCCTATACCACCGAGTGGTTACAGGCGCCGATGATCGTTCTCAACCGCTGGCGCATGCCGCTGCTGTTTATGATCTCCGGCATTGCGATCGGGCTGGCGCGTGCGGAACGCGCGCCGTGGCAGTTCGCATGGCGACGCTGCGGCCGGTTATTGCCTCCATTGCTGTTCGGCATGTTCGTGGTGGTGGCGGTGCAGGCGTACTGCCAGGGCGTGACGAATGGAAAGGTCAGCCCGGGCTTTGGCGCCTTCCTGCTGCGCTATTGGCAGGTGCGTCCCTGGCCGGCCGGCAGCTTCGATGGCTGGGAGCACGGCATCACCTGGAACCATCTGTGGTATCTGGCCTACTTGCTGCCGTACACGCTGTTGCTCCTGGCGCTAATGGCGCTGGCCCGCGCGCTGCCGACGCTGGCACTGCCACGGCTGCCCGCCGCCGTGCTGGTACCGGCGCTCTTGCTGCTGCCCATCCTGTGGGAAAGCATCTGTGTGCTGTGGGTGCTGCCGCGCTACCCGCCCACCCACGCATTGGTCGGCGACTGGTTCGTGCATGCCGAATCGCTCCCGTTGTTCCTGTTGGGCTATCTGCTGGCGCATAACGCGCGCTTTTGGCGCTGGGCGGTGCAGCTGCGCTGGCTCACCTTGGCGAGCGCGGTGCTGGCAATCACGGTGGAGCTGACCTTGCGGGCGGGCGGCCAATCGCTACTGCCGGCCGGCTTGCAAACCGCGCTGGCCGCGCTGCCGCTGGGGGTGATCGAGCGCCTCGCGCGCGCTGCCTATACGTGGCTGGTACGTGGCTGGCCTTGCTCGCTTTGCTGGGCTGGGCGCGGCATCGCCTCAACCGCCCGTTCGCCTGGTTGCCGTACTGCACCGAGGCCGTGTTTCCCTGGTACATCCTGCATCAGAGCCTGATCATCGTCGCGTTGTACTGGCTGGCGCCGTTCAAACTCGGTGCGTGGCTGGAGCCGGCCCTGGTGCTGGCGGCGACCGTGGCCGGATGCCTGTTGCTGCATGAGCTGGTCATCCGCCGCCTGCGTTGGCTGCGTCCGTTGTTCGGCGTGCCAGCGCGTCCCCGCGCCGCGCCCGCTGTGGGCACGGGTGTTTCTGCGGCTGCTGAGCACCCAGGCGAGCCTAGGCAGCGCGATCAACGCGGCACATTGCCCTAACCCGCGCCAACCGTACTCCGCCGCGGGATGGACGGCAACTGCCGGCGGCACGCAAGATGCGCTTCCGTTCCTGTTGTTGAAGATCATCGATGCGCCCTTCCCTGTGTACCGCCCTGTTGTTGCTCTCGCCTGTCGCCGCGCTCGCCGCGCCTGCCACCAGCGTCGATTTCAGTCACGACGACTGGACCATCGCCTGCGACAACACCCGCACCTGCCGCGCTGCCGGCTACCAGGCCGATGACAGCGACCCGCCGGTTTCGGTGTTGCTCACCCGCAAGGCCGGTGCCGGCCAGGCGGTGACGGCGGAGCTGATGTTGGGCCAGTACGACAAGGTCAAGATGCCGGCCTCGCTTAGCCTGCAGATCGATCAGCGCAACCAGGGCAAGCTGGCGCTGGATGGCAAGCGCGGCACTGCGGTGCTGACCAGTGCGCAGGTCGGCGCGCTGCTGGCGGCGTTGCCACGCAGCAGCAAGATCGTGGCGCTCGGCAACGATGGCCGGCGCTGGCAGTTGTCCGATCGCGGCGCGGCCGCGGTGCTGCTGAAAATGGACGAATTCCAGGGCCGGATCGGCACGCGCGGGGCACTGGTGCGCAAGGGCGACCGCGACGAAACCGCCGTGCTGCCGCCGTTGCCGGCACCCCAGGTCCGCGCGGCCAAGCTCGCCGCAGCGCAGGCAGGCGACGCACGCCTGGGCACGCTGCCGGCGCTGTATCAGGCGCTGCGCGCCACCCTTCCTGCCGATGAGGAGTGCAAGGGGCTCGACGCCAGCGATGCGTCGGAACCGCTGAACGTCACGCGCCTGACCAACGACAAGCTGCTGGTTTCCACCGATTGCTGGATGGGCGCGTACAACATCGGCACCGGCTTCTGGGTTGTGAATGCGCGCGCACCGTTCACCCCAACTCTGGTGACCCTACATGCCAGCGATCTGGATGGCGCCACCATCCTGGAGTCGCAGAAGGGCCGCGGCCTGGGCGACTGCTACAGCCAGGCAGCATGGACCTGGGATGGCCGCCGTTTTGTGCTGACCTCCAAGTCCACCTCCGGCCTGTGCCGGCTGGTTGCCGCCGGCGGCGCCTGGGAGCTGCCAACTGTGGTGGCCGACGTCAAACAATAACTGGCCCGATCACCCGGCCGGCGCATCGTCAACGGCGCGGTCTGCAGCACGGCAGACCGCACCAGGCCTATGCCCGGAGCGCACCGCTCAACCCGCTGACGCCGCCGGCTCGCAGTGCTCGACGATGAGCTGTACCGCAGTGCCACCGCGGTAGTCGTCGCCGACCAGCCGATAGGCGATGCGCACCGTGCGCGCCGGCTCGCTGCCGCGCCAGCCATTGAAGTGGATGGCGTTGAGCGGCTCGGCGCGCCCGGCGCAGCGCAAGGTCAGCTTGAGGTGGCGCTCCTTGAGCAGGCGCCATTGCAGCACTTCGAATTGGCCATCGAACAGCGGTTCGGGAAAGCCCTGCCCCCACGGCCCGGCGGCACGCAGCGCTTCGGCATGCAGATGATCGAGTTCGTGCGCGGCCAGCTCGCCATCGCTGTGCAATTCGGCCTGCAACAGCGAGGCGTCGACCATCGCCTGCACCTGGGTCTGAAACGCCTGCTCGAACGCGGCCAGCGCGCGGTGCTCCAGGCTCAGGCCGGCCGCCATCGCATGCCCGCCGAACTTCTGGATCAAGCCCGGATGGCGCGCATCCACCGCCGCCAGCACGTCGCGGATATGCAGGCCGGGAATGGAGCGCGCCGAGCCGCGCAACTGGTCGCTGCCCGGCTCGGCCGGTGCCAGCGCGATCACCGGACGGTGCAGGCGGTCCTTGAGTTTGGAGGCAACCAGGCCGATCACGCCTGGGTGCCATTCGGGGTCGAACAGGCAGGCGGCCATCGGCAGCGCACCGTCGGCAGCCAGCATCACCTTGGTGACGGCCTGCTCGGCATCGTCGGTCATCAACTGCTGCACCGCGCGGCGCTCGGCGTTGATTTCTTCCAGCAGACCTGCGATCTCGCGCGCCCGGCTCCAGTCCTCGCACAGCAACAGTTCGATGCCCAGCGCCATGTCTTCGAGCCGGCCGGCGGCGTTGAGACGTGGCGCCAACGCAAACCCGATATCGCTGGCACTCAACCGCGCCGCATCGCGGCCGCTGGCGTCGATCAACGCACGCAGGCCGATGCAGCCTTTGCCTTCACGCAGGCGGCGCAGGCCCGCAGACACCAGTGCGCGGTTATTGGTGTCCAGCGGCACCAGATCGGCCACCGTGCCCACCGCCACCAGATCCAGCAGCACCGACAGGTCCGGTTCTGCGCGCTCGGCAAAGGCCCCGCGCGCGCGCAACACGCCACGCAAGGCGAGCAGCACGTAGAAGATCACCCCGACCCCGGCCAGCGTCTTGCTCGGGAAACTGTCCTGCACCAGGTTGGGGTCCACGATCGCATCGGCCGGCGGCAAGACCTCGCCGGGCAAATGGTGATCTGTGACCAGCACGGTCCAGCCGCGTGCCTTGGCCGCCGCAACACCGGCATGGCAGGCGATGCCGTGATCGACGGTGACCAGCAGATCCGGCTGCAGCGCGGCCAGTTCGTCCACCAGCGCCGGCGACAGGCCATAGCCATGCACCATGCGATTGGGCACCGCATGGTGCACATCCAGCGCGCCCAGCATGCGCAGACCGCGCACGCCGACTGCGCACGCGGTAGCGCCATCGCAATCGAAGTCACCTACCACCAGGATGCGGCGTTGTGCGGCGATCGCATCGGCCAACAGTTCGGCGGCGACGCGGCTGTTGTGCAACAACTCCGGCGACAACAGCTGGCCGAGCCGCGGGTGCGCGCCCTGCACATCGACCACGCCGCGCGCGGCGTAGATCCGCCGCAACAACGGCAGCATTGCGTCGGGCCAGGTGCCGCCCTGCCCGGGCGGGCGTCGCACAATCGTGGGGCTGGAGGTCATTGCACCAGCTGCAGGCGCGGCTTCCGCCAGAACCGCCAGCGCTGCGTGCGCTGCAGCGTCAGGGTCTCGCCGTCCTGGAAATCCAGCACCAGGCGATCGAGTTCGCCGCGCGCGATGGCGGCGAGCAATGGCGCCACCGCATCGGCACTGAACTGCTCCAGCGAGCGCAGGTGGCGCAGATCCACCAGCGCATCCACGCGCTGCTCGCCCTGCGCATCGGCACCTGCGGCAAGCGCCAGCGAACGCAGCAACGAATCGCGGCTGCGTACCTGGCGGTGCGGCGAGGTCACTGCGTGCGGCAACACGCCGCCACCCCAGAACCACAGCGAATTGATCGGCGGCTTGCCGCTGGCCACACGCCCCTCGTTCCAGGGATGCTGGTGCAGCACCACCTGGGCTTCGGTCAGCAGCGCGCGCCAGCGCCGGCCCGTGTCGCCGGCCGGCAAATGATCGAACAGGTCTTCACCGATCGCCGCTTCGGGTGAGGCGAACTCCGGCAGCTGTGCATCCGGCGACAGCCGCAGATACCAGCGCGAGGGCGTGGGTGCATCCAGCAGAAAGCCGGCATCGCCAAACATCGGCTTGAGCACCGGCAACAGCATTACCAGATCTTCGGCGGTGGCGCCCAGTGCTTCGCCGTAACCCATCAAGCGCGCGCCCTGCATGTCCGGCACCACATAGGCCGGATCAGCGCGGACCCAGGTCGCGCCAGCGGCGTCGCCGGCATCGAGCTGACGCGTCAGCGCCGCCACAGGCCACTGGTGCGGGGTGAGCGCGAAATGGCGCTGCAACTGCGCCACTTCGCCAGCCTCGGCCGGCTGCACATCGGCGCGCGCCAGTGCACGCGCCACCGCTGCATCGCCCAGGGTTCCGGGCAGGCGGCGGCGTTCCGGCAGCAGCAGGGTCGCGGTGGTCATCGATCAGTCGAGATACGCCACACTGACGACTTCGTATTCGCGCTGCCCGGCCGGCGCATCGATGGTCACCGAATCGCCTTCCAGCTTGCCGATCAGCGCACGCGCCAGCGGTGAGGAGATCGCGATCAGGCCCAGCTTGATGTCGGCTTCCAGATCGCCAACGATCTGGTAGCGCTTCTCTTCGTCGGTTTCGGTATCGGCCAGCGTCACGGTGGCACCGAACACGATCTTGGTGCCAGCCGCCAGCTTGGTGATGTCGATGATCTCGGCATGCGACAGCTCGCCCTCCAGCTGCTTGATGCGGCCTTCGATGAAGCTCTGCTGCTCGCGCGCGGCGTGGTACTCGGCGTTTTCCTTGAGGTCGCCGTGCGCACGCGCTTCGGCAATCGCGGTGATCACCGCCGGGCGCTTGACCGACTTCAGGTGGTCCAGTTCCTCGCGCAGACGCTGCGCGCCCTTGGACGTCATGGGGGCTCTCATGCTTCCAGCTCCTTGTGCAGTTCCTGCAGCGACCAGACGGGGCCGGTGCCGCGGAATTCCAGTGAATGCACCAGCGCCTTGGAGCCGGCGACGGTGGTCGAATAGGTCACGCGATGCTGCAGCGCTTCACGACGGATCGAGAACGAATCGGAGATCGCCGCGCGCCCTTCGGTGGTGTTGACGATGTAGACGATCTCGCCGTTCTTGATCGAGTCGACGATATGCGGCCGCCCTTCGGCCACCTTGTTGACGATCTCGCAGCTCAGGCCGTGCTGCTGCAACCACGCACCGGTGCCACGCGTGGCCACCAGGGTGAAGCCGCGCTCCACCAGTGCCTGGGCCACCGGCAACACGCGCTGCTTGTCCGGGTCACGCACCGACACGAAGGCCTTGCCCAGCGGCGGCGCCTTGATGCCGCCGGCTTCCTGCGCGCGCGCAAACGCAGCGCCGAAGCTGCGGCCCACGCCCATCACCTCACCGGTGGAGCGCATCTCCGGCCCGAGGATCGGGTCCACGCCCTGGAACTTCGCGAACGGGAAGATCGCTTCCTTCACCGAGTAGTAGTCCGGCACGATTTCCTTGGTGGCGCCCTGCTCGGCCAGCGTCTTGCCGGCCATGCAGCGTGCAGCGATCTTGGCAAGCGGCATGCCGGTGGCCTTGGACACGAACGGCACGGTGCGCGAGGCACGCGGGTTCACTTCCAGCAGGTACACGATGTCATCGCCGGCGTCGTTGACCTGCACCGCGAACTGCGTGTTCATCAGGCCGACCACATTCAGGCCTTCGGCCAGCATCACCACCTGGCGACGCAGCTCGGCCTGGGTTTCGGCCGACAGCGAATACGGCGGCAGCGAGCAGGACGAATCGCCCGAATGCACGCCGGCTTCTTCGATGTGCTCCATCACCCCGCCGATCAGCACGTTGCCGTCCTTGTCGGCAATGATGTCCACGTCCACTTCCACCGCGTTATCGAGAAAGCGGTCCAGCAACACCGGCGAATCGTTGGAGACCTTCACCGCATCGCGCACATAGCGCGCCAGGTCGGATTCGCCATACACGATTTCCATCGCGCGGCCGCCCAGCACATAGCTCGGGCGCACCACCAACGGGTAGCCGATTTCGCGCGCCAGCACCAAGGCCTCGTCGGCATTGCGGGCAATGCGGTTCGGCGGCTGCTTCAGGCCCAGCTTGTCGACCAGCTGCTGGAAGCGCTCGCGGTCTTCGGCCAGATCGATCGAGTCCGGCGAGGTGCCGATCACCGGCACGCCGTTGGCTTCCAGCGCACGCGCCAGCTTCAGCGGGGTCTGGCCGCCGTACTGCACGATCACGCCCTTGGGCTGCTCCAGCTCGACGATCTCCAGCACGTCTTCCAGCGTCAGCGGCTCGAAGTACAGGCGGTCGGAGGTGTCGTAGTCGGTGGAGACGGTTTCCGGATTGCAGTTGACCATGATGGTTTCGAAGCCGTCATCGCGCAGCGCCAGTGCCGCGTGCACGCAGCAGTAGTCGAACTCGATGCCCTGCCCGATGCGGTTGGGGCCACCGCCCAGGATCATGATCTTGTCGCGGTTGCTCGGCAGCGCTTCGCACTCGTCCTCGTAGGTCGAATACAGGTACGCAGTGCTGGTGGCGAATTCGGCCGCGCACGAGTCCACGCGCTTGTACACCGGGCGCACCTTGAGCGCGCGGCGCAGCGTGCGCACGGCTTCTTCGTTGGTGCCGATCAGCTCGGCCAGGCGTGCGTCGGAGAAACCGGCGCGCTTGAGAAGGCGCAGGCGTGGGGCATCCAGTGCCGCCATGCCATCGTCGGCCAGCTGCTGCTCGAGGCTGATCAGCTCTTCGATCTGGTCCAGGAACCAGGGGTCGATGAACGACAGCGCATACACGTCGGCCACGCTCATGCCGGCGCGGAACGCATCGCCCACATAGAACAGACGCTCCGGGCCCGGAGCCTTGAGCTCGCGCTTGAGCGCGGCCATGTCGTCTTCGCTGCCCAGATCCAGGCCGGTCGGGTCCAGGCCGATCTTGCCGGTTTCCAGGCCACGCAGCGCTTTCTGCAGCGATTCCTGGAAGGTGCGGCCCATCGCCATGACTTCGCCGACCGACTTCATCTGCGTGGTCAGGCGTGCATCGGCCTGCGGGAATTTTTCAAAGGCAAAGCGCGGAATCTTGGTGACCACGTAGTCGATCGACGGTTCGAACGAGGCCGGGGTCAGGCCACCGGTGATTTCGTTCTTCAACTCGTCCAGCGTGTAGCCCACCGCCAGCTTCGCGGCGACCTTGGCGATCGGGAAGCCGGTGGCCTTGGACGCCAGCGCCGACGACCGCGACACGCGCGGGTTCATTTCGATCACCACCACCCGGCCGGTGGTCGGGCTGATGCCGAACTGCACGTTGGAGCCGCCGGTATCCACGCCGATCTTGCGCAGCACCGCGATCGAGGCATCGCGCAGGCGCTGATATTCCTTGTCGGTGAGCGTCTGCGCCGGCGCCACGGTGATCGAGTCGCCGGTGTGCACGCCCATCGGGTCGAGGTTTTCGATCGCGCAGACGATGATGCAGTTGTCCGCAGTATCGCGCACAACTTCCATCTCGAATTCCTTCCAGCCCAGCACCGATTCTTCCACCAGCACTTCGGTGGTCGGCGACAGTTCCAGGCCGCGGCCGACGATGTCGATCAGCTCTTCGCGGTTGTACGCAATGCCGCCACCGCTGCCGCCAAGCGTGAAGCTGGGGCGGATGATGGTCGGGTAGCCGACGCGGGTCTGGATATCCAGCGCTTCTTCCAGCGTGTGCGCCACTTCGGCCCGGGGGCAATCCAGGCCGATCTCGCCCATCGCCACGCGGAACAGCTCGCGGTCTTCGGCCATGCGGATCGCTTCTCGCTTGGCACCGATCAGCTCGACGTTGTACTTCTCCAGCACGCCGTGGTCGGCCAGGTCCAGCGCGCAGTTCAGCGCGGTCTGGCCGCCCATCGTCGGCAGCAGGGCATCGGGCTTTTCCTTGGCGATGATCTTCTCGACCGTCTGCCAGTTGATCGGCTCGATGTACACGGCGTCGGCCATGTTCGGGTCGGTCATGATCGTGGCCGGGTTGCTGTTGACCAGCACCACGCGATAACCCTCGTCGCGCAGCGCCTTGCACGCCTGCGCGCCGGAGTAGTCGAACTCGCAGGCCTGGCCGATGACGATCGGGCCGGCGCCGATGATCAGGATGGTTTTAAGGTCGGTGCGCTTTGGCATTGTCTTTTTCAGGCCTTCATAAGATTTTGAATCGTCTCGATATCCCCATCCTTGCTGAGCATCTCGAGTTCATTGATTTCCGCGCAGACGCAATGGAATACGTCAAACTTGCGCTTATCCAGCTTTACATTGGTCTGGCGGGCCCTCCGGAATACTTCCGCAGCACGTATGGCCTCTTGGCCTCGCACCTCGAATTCCTTCATGTCGTTGAGGATGGCGTTCACCGCCTCGACATCCGCCTCGTCCATACCGCGCAGCACTTCGTATCTAATCAGCGGGGAAATCGCTATCTTGACGTCCGGATCGGCGACCAGCGCCTCGAACGTCGACAGCGAGGCCTCGTGAGCCGCATTGCCCTCCTCCCCGTCCAGTGCGCCGATCAGCAGGTTGGCATCCAGTAGTACCAGGCGGGTCATACTTGCTCCCCACCCTGGCGATCGCGGCGCTGCCTGATCAAATCCAGCAATGCACGTTTTGTGGCGGACTGATCTTCGCTAACGAGCGCATCGCGCTTGAGTGCATTGAGATCGACACCGAACGTCTCTTCCAGCACATCCGCAAATGCCTTCATGTTGGGCGAGTCGACAACGGACGATCTGACGACTCCATCCGCTGCATCTCGCTCAAGCAAATACGCCTCCCCTTGCTCGAGCTGAGTCAACACCAGCGGCGAGTGGGTACTGATGAAGAAATGCGTATTCGGGAACAGCGTCTTCAAGTGTCTGACGATGCTGACCTGCCAACCAACGTGGAGATGACTTTCAATCTCGTCGATCAACACCACGCCCGGCTGATTCTGGAGATCCTTGGAATTACTGAAACCGGCGTATCCGGAAATGATCGCTTGAAAAAGCTTTACCACCGAAGCAAACCCCGAGCTGAGCTCACCTAGCTCGATCATCCGGCCTTCAATGCTCAGATAAACATGCTGCGAGCCGTCAATCTGCAGGCGCTCCGGATCTACTCGCTGATCAATACGATGCAACAGCTTCAAGACCGACTCAATCTCATTCCGCAGGTTATCCTTTTCCACCTGAAAAGGATTAACCGACTGCGCGCGCTGTATGAACCACACACGGATGTCCACATCCATGCTGGCAGAGCGCAATGAACCTTTTACGCAATTTTCCAACAGCATTTCAAAATGCTGAGACTTACGTTCCTCAAAATTCCCCAATGCCGCAATGGATGCGGGCGGGCGTCCCACCGACGATCGCCCACCCGCACCGATGTAAACCAAAGGACGCGAGTGACGTACAGCATACGAGGCAACATCTCTTGCTTGCACGAGCTGTTGCAAAGGCTCATCAATAAGGTAATGCGAATCGTCGATAAGAACATTGGACGCGGGGACACACTTCTCTGGATTGAGCCCCCGATTACCCTTGATCCGCAAGAACTCCTCATTGGTAAAAAGCAATACACAGTAGATAGCTTCTAAAGACTTCGTCTTGCCAACGCCGTTGACACCAAAAAGCACGCGCGCCCGGCGGGAGGCGTCGAACCGCAGTTCTACCTTGCCAACTCCCTTCAAACCTTCGATGTCGATGCGATCAAGCATTGGGATCTCCACTGGGGCCGACGGTATGCGATGCAGTCATCAGAGCGAGCATGTGGCCCGGGACGGGCTTCAAGCTTTCGCTTCAGCCATCGATGCGACAAACCGATCGAACAACGGCCCGACATCGCGCGGGCCCGGCGAGGCTTCCGGGTGGCCCTGGAACGAGAACGCCGGCGCGTCGGTCAGGGCGATGCCCTGGTTGGTGCCATCGAACAACGAGCGATGGGTCACCCGCAAGTTGGCCGGCAGCGTGGTTTCGTCCACCGCAAAGCCATGGTTCTGCGAGGTGATCATCACCCGGCCACCCTCCAGATCCTGCACAGGATGATTCGCGCCGTGGTGGCCGGTGGCCATCTTCACCGTCTTGGCGCCGGCGGCGAGCGCCAGCAACTGGTGGCCCAGGCAGATGCCGAAGGTGGGCACCTTCTTGGCGATCAATTCCTGGATCGCGGTGATCGCGTAATCGCACGGCTCCGGGTCGCCGGGGCCATTGGATAGGAACACGCCATCGGGTTGCAGCGCCAGCACCTCGGCCACCGGCGTCTGCGCTGGCACCACGGTGACGTCGCAGCCGCGCTCGGCCAGCATGCGCAGGATGTTGATCTTGACGCCGTAGTCGTAGGCCACCACCTTGAACTTCAGCTCGGCCTGCACGAAGGCGTTCGCGTTCAGGTCCAGCTGACCTTCCTGCCACTGATAGGTGGTCTCGGTGGAGACCACCTTGGCCAGGTCCATGCCCTTCAGGCCGGGGAACTTGCGCGCGGCTTCCAATGCCTTT
Source organism: Xanthomonas sp. NCPPB 2922 (assembly GCF_041520885.1). Lineage (NCBI taxonomy): Bacteria > Pseudomonadati > Pseudomonadota > Gammaproteobacteria > Lysobacterales > Lysobacteraceae > Xanthomonas > Xanthomonas sp. NCPPB 2922. Next base: position 45,413 of record NZ_JBGOFY010000025.1, read on the forward strand.
TCGACATCGATCTCGCCGGCCATCAGCGCACCGTTCTGCGCACCCTTCTCGCGCAGCAGACGGGTCAGCTTGCGGGTGTCGATGCCGGAGATGGCCACCACACCGCGGGTCTGCAACCAATCCGGCAGCGCCACCTGGTTGCGCCAGCTGCTGGGGCGGCGGGGCACATCGCGCACGATCAGGCCGGCGGCCCACACCTGCTTGGCCTCGTCGTCCTGATCGTTGAAACCGGTGTTGCCGATATGCGGATAGGTCAGCGTGACCATCTGGCGGGCGTAGGACGGATCGGTCAGGACTTCCTGGTAACCGGTCATGGCGGTGTTGAACACCACTTCGCCGACGGATAGCCCGTTGGCGCCTACGGATTCGCCCTCGAACACGGTGCCGTCTTCGAGGACAAGGATTGCGGGTTGGGTCACGTGGGGTCTCGCTCTGGCTGCCTGGGACTCCGATGCGCTCCCGGCCAAATTCCGGTTGCAGCAAAGCGCGGACGCGGTGCTGGGGACCGGTCCGACGCTAGGTTCGGGCAAGCGAGAATTGTAAAGGCAAGTGCCCCGGCATGCCAGTGCGCGGCACACCGATCAGCGCAGGCGCCGCATCGCTGCCAGGTGAATACGTCCCGCTGGCATGCGTCCATTCATGTAACGCACGCCCGCGTTTACAGCACCAGATCGCGCACCCGGTAGCTGCCCGGCGGCTTGCCGAGCAGGCGCTTGGCCGCATGCAACGCACCGCGCGCGAAGATGTCGCGGTTGGTGGCGCGGTGGATCAGCTCGACGCGTTCGCCCAGCCCGGTGAACTGCACGCTGTGCTCGCCGACGATGTCGCCGGCACGCACGCTGGCGAACCGCGGCTGTGCCCCGCTGCCAGTGGCGGCCTCACCCAGCGTCAGCGCGGTGCCCGAGGGGGCGTCCTGCTTGTGCACGTGATGGGCTTCGATGATGTCGCAGTCCCAGCCCGGCAGGCTGCCGGCGGCGCGCTCCACCAGTTCGGTGAGCACCGCCACGCCCAGGCTGAAATTGGACGCCCACACCAGCGGAATCTGGCCCGCAGCCTGCAGCAAGCCGGCCCGCTGCGCCTCGTCCAGCCCGGTGGTGCCCGAGACCAGCGGTTTGCCGCGCTGCACGCACAACGCCAGGATCGGCGCAAAGCCCTGCGGCAGGCTGAAGTCGATCGCCACATCGAACGCCGGCGCACCGCCCAGTTCGTTGGCGGCGAAGTACGGCACGCCATCCACCACGCGCTGCGAGGGCGACCGCCCCACCACCGCACCGACGACGTGCAAGGCGTCGTCTTCGGCGGCCAGTCGCAGCAATGCCTTGCCCATGCGCCCGGAGGCACCGTGGATCAGAACTTTCACGGGAGAAGTTGTCATGGGGTCAGGCTAGCGAGGCGGCAACGGTTTCACAAGATGAACCGGCAACCGCCTGCTGCGCGTGACGCCAGCGCTCACCCCGGATCGACAGCGCCGTGCAAGCGCGCGCCCCAACTCTCCACTTCGTGGCGCTGCAAGCGGCGCTCGAACAACGCGCGCCACGACGGCACCAGCGGCAGCTGCAACACCGCGGCAATGGCCTCGGCGTCCACCTCGCGCGCGTACAGCACCTGCTGCACGCGCGACAGCGTCCACTGCGGATGCGGGCGTTCCAGCAGCGTCAGCGCATCGCCGGCCGCCAGCTGCCCGGGCTGCAGCACGCGGTAATACCAGCCGGTGCGGCCGCTGTCCTGGACGCGGCGCGCCATGTCGCGCAGGCCGAAGCGGTCGGAAAGTTTCCAGCACGGTTGCCGCAGTTGCGATACCTCCACCACCGCACTGCCCAGCGCCAGGCGATCACCCAGGCAGACATCGGCCTCGGTCAGGCCGAGGCTGCTGAGGTTTTCGCCGAACGCGCCCGCGGCCTCCAGTAATGCATGCGCGCCGATCTCGGCCTGCCACGCGGCATAGTGGTCGCGCGGGTAATGGTGGATCGCCTTGTCGGGACCGCCATGCACGCGGCGGTCGCCCTGCTCGTCGCCTTCCAATCCTTCGGGACCGATCTGCAGCGGCCGCGTGACCATGCGCTTGTCGATCGCACTGCGGCTGCCCGGGCGGGTGAAGTCGCGCGCCACGCCGGTGGCCACGCTGTCGATCCGCGTCAACTGCGCCGGTGTAGAGAGGCGTGTCTCCGCAGCGCTCACACGCCCTGCCCCGGCAGCTCCGCCAATGCCTCACGCAGCAATTCGCCGAGCACCTGGATGCCGGCATCGATGCGTTCGCCCGGCACGGTAACGAACGACAGCCGCAGCGTATTGGTCTGCGGCAAGGTGGCGAAGAACGGCGCGCCGGGCACGAACGCGACATTGCGCGCGATCGCACGCGCCAGCAGCACGCTGGCATCCAGGCCCTGCGGCAGTGTCACCCACAGGAACATGCCGCCGTCGGGACGATTCCACTGCACCTGCGGCGGAAAGTGCCGCTCCAGCGCCTCCAGCATCAGGCTGCATTGCCGCGCATACAGCGCGCGGATCTGCGGAATATGCGTATCCAGGAAATCGTCCTGCAACGTGGAGTGCACCAGGCGCTGGGTAAACGACGGCGTATGCAGATCGGCCGCCTGCTTGGCCTGGATCAACTTGCCCAGCACTGCCTCCGGTGCCACCACGTAGCCCAGGCGCAGACCAGGCGCCAGCACCTTGGAAAACGAGCCCATGTAGATCACTCCATCCGGGTACATCGACAGCAGGCTCGGCAGCGGCTCGCCGCTGTAGTACAGCTCGCCGTACGGGTCGTCTTCGATGATCGGCACGCCCGCCTCCGCAGCCCGCGCCACCAGCGCCTGGCGACGCGACAGCGGCAGCCGGCGCCCGGTGGGGTTCTGGAAATTGGGCAGGCAATACAGAAAGCGCGCATCGGCCAGCAGCGAGGGGCCCAGCGCATCCACCACCACGCCATCGGCATCGGACGGCATGCCGACAAAGTTGGGCTGGAACAGCGAAAACGCCTGCAATGCACCGAGATAGCTCGGCGTCTCCACCAGCACTTTGCTGCCTTCGTCGATGAAGATCTTGCCCAGCAGATCCAGCCCTTGCTGCGATCCGGTGGTGATCAGTACCTGGGTCGGGCGGATGCTGGCGCCGTCACGGCTCAGCCGCGCAGCGACCCACTCGCGCAGCGGCAGATACCCTTCGGTGGGGCCGTATTGCAGCGCCGCCTGCGGCGCATCACGCAGCACCTGGTCGCTGGCCGCACGCATGCGCTCCACCGGAAACGTGGCCGGCGACGGCAGGCCCCCGGCAAAGGAAATTACCTCCGGCCGCTCGGTGATCTTGAGGATTTCGCGAATCGCCGAACTGGTCAGCGCCTGCGCACGTCGGGAGATCTGGAAAGAGGTCGTCATCGCCCAAGCATAGCGACTGCCCGCCGCCAACGCGCTGTGCGCTGCAGCGAACGTGGCGCGGCCTGACTACGATTGTTTACCGCGTGATTGCGCTGCCATGCGTACATCCGGCAACGCATGGCAGCGATGCTTGGCGCGCTCGCTGCCGCACGATGCCGCACGATGCTGAAAGCGCCAGTGCTCCCGCGCACCGAAGGCGGCGCGCGCGCCGCGCTCAGTCGTACGCGGGCCCGACCCAGGCGGTGCCTTCGCTGCGTTCCACCAGGGTCTTCCAGCGCTTGCGAATCACCTTGTCGCGACTGCGCAAGGTCATGCGCATGCCGGGCAACCCGATCGTGGCGCGGGTTTCGACCATGGCCGAGGCTTCGTCCGGTGCAATCTCGATCTTGGTGATGGAGTGCTTGTAGTCCATCGCGTCTTCCAGGTTGACCGACGGATGCACCTGGCGCAGCGCCTGCGCCCACTCGCCATTGGCCTTGCAGTACTTTTCGCGTGTGGTAGTGCGGCGCTGCTGGTGCGAATCCATGCGGTACAGCACCACCATCTCGAAGTCTGGCGCGGTCATGGCGCACAAGGCCTCGCCATCCTGGGCCAGCATCGCCTTGTCGTGCGCGGCATACAAATCGCGCACCTGCTGCTCGTCCAGCGCATTGCCACCGTAGTTATAAATCCCTGCAATCGCTGCCAATACGGCCAGCAACACCAACACACGCATCGCCTTTCCCCTGGACTGCCGCGTCCTGCGGCCGCGCAAGTGTAGCGAAGGCGCTGCCGGCCGTCAGTGGCTGCGCGGCGTCTTCGGCCCGCAACTGTCGCAGCCACCGCAGGCGGCCGCGCCCTGCCCCGCGGGCGGTGCGATGCGACGCCCGATTGCCTGCATCCACGCGGGGCGGCTGTCGCGCACCAAGGCGAGCGCAAGCGTGCCGTGCAGACGCCGCAGCGTGCCTGGGAATTGTTTTTTCATCACCACCCATGCGCTCACCAGCACGGCGAGCGCGATGATCACGTATTGCAGGGTCAGCGACATCTCAGCCAGCTCCGAACAACACGGCAAGCTGGTAAGTCACCAGCGAGGCCAGATAGGCCAGCGCGAACAGGTACACCGCGCTGATGGTCATCTGTTTCCAGGAATTGGTTTCGCGCTTGATGGTGGCCAGCGTGGAGATGCACATCGGTGCGTAGATGTACCAGACCAGCAACGACAACGCGGTGGCCAGCGACCAGCCGTCGCTGATCAACGGAGACAGCGCCTGCGCTGCGGCATCGTCATCGGCCGCGGACAGCGCATAGACCGTGGCCAGCGACGCCACTGCCACTTCGCGCGCCGCCAGCCCGGGAATCAGCGCAATGCAGATCTGCCAGTTGAAACCCAGCGGCGCGAAGAACACCGCCATCGCATGGCCGATCCGCCCGGCGAAGCTGTAGTCGATCGGCGGCAGGGTCGCATCGGCCGGCGCGGCCGGGAACGACAGCAGGAACCACAACAGAATGGTCAGCGCCAGGATGATGCCGCCCACGCGCTTGAGGAAGATCACCGCGCGCTCCCACAGGCCCAGCGCCAGATCGCGCAGCTGCGGCACGCGGTAAGACGGCAGCTCCAGCATCAACGGATGCTCGCTCTTGTCGCGGCGCCACTTCTTCATCGTCCACGACACCAGCAGCGCGCTGACGATGGCTGCGGCATACAGCGCGAACAAGATCAGCCCTTGCTGATTGAAGATGCCCCACACGGTCTTCTGCGGGATGAAGGCACCGATCAGCAAGGCGTACACCGGCAGGCGCGCCGAGCAGGTCATCAGCGGCGCAACCATGATGGTGGCCAGGCGGTCGCGTGGGTCCTGGATGCTGCGGGTGGACATGATGCCGGGCACCGCGCAGGCAAAGCTCGACAGCAGCGGGATAAACGAGCGCCCCGACAGGCCTGCCGAGGCCATCATGCGATCGAGCAGGAACGCCGCGCGCGGCAGATAGCCGGATTCTTCCAGCGCCAGGATGAAGGCGAACAGGATCAGGATCTGCGGCAGGAAGACGATCACCCCACCCAGGCCGGCGATGATGCCGTCCTTGAGCAGGCTATTGAGCGGACCTTCGGCCATGTGGGTGCCGACCCACTCGCCCAGCATCGCGGTACCGCCGTCGATCAGGTCCATCACCGGGGTGGCCCAGGCATACACCGCCTGGAAGATCAGGAACATCACCACCGCCAGCGTCACCAGCCCCCACACCGGGTGCAGCAGCCAGCGGTCCAGCGCATCGTCCACGCGCGAGGTGCGCGTGGGCATGGTCACTGCCGCACTCAGGATCTGCCGCACTTGGGCGTGATAGTTGCCATCGGCGGGCGGCGTGGCGGTGGGGGCAGCCAGGTGCGCGGCCTGCGCATCGATGCGCTCGACCAGCGCCTTGGCGCCGCCGCGTCGCACCGCCACCGTCTCGACCACCGGCACACCGAGCGCCTGCTCCAGTGCGGGCAAGTCGATGACGATGCCGCGCCGCTGGGCGGCATCCATCATGTTCAGCGCCACGATCATCGGGCGGCCCAGCTCACGCAGCTCCAGCGCAAAGCGCAAGTGCAGCCGCAGGTTGGTCGCGTCCATCACATAGACCAGCACATCCGGCGCCGGCTCGCCGGGGTAAAAACCGCGGCACAGATCGCGGGTAATCGCTTCGTCCAGACTGGCCGGCTGCAGGCTGTAGGCGCCAGGCAGGTCCAGCACCGCGAACTCGCGCCCGGAAGGCGCGCGGAAATGGCCTTCCTTGCGCTCGACGGTGACGCCGGTGTAATTGGCCACCTTCTGCCGGCTGCCGGTCAGCTGGTTGAACAAGGCGGTCTTGCCACTGTTGGGGTTGCCCACCAACGCCAGCCGCATCGGCAGGCCGATCGCGCTCATGCCGCCACTCCGTCGTCGCGCACCTGCACGCGGGCCGCCTCGCTGCGGCGCAGTGCAAAGCGCGTATAGCCAACCTGCACCAGCAACGGCTCGCGGCCAACCGGGCCCATCGCCAGCACCGTTACCTCTTCCCCCGCCACGAAGCCCAGTTCGCGCAGACGCCGGGCGATGGTGTCGTTGGGCTGACGGTCCTGCACGGATTCCACGGTGGCGACGCGATGCAATGGCATATCCGACAACGTCACAAAGACGGCCTGATTGTTAGGAATGGTTCTCAATTCTAGCATCGACGCACCGCATCATGGCTCCAACGGGTGGGCCGGCTATCATGGTTCGCATCCCATTCATGGACGCATGCGCAATGCAGGAAACCGGCTTGATCGTCGAGGACCAGGGAGCGGTCCGTACGTTGCGGCTCAATCGCCCGGCGGTGCACAACGCGTTCGACGCGACCCTGATTGCCGCCCTCACCGCCGCCCTGCAGCAGGCCGGTACCGATGCGCAGGTGCGGGTGGTGGTGGTCACCGGTGCCGGCGCGGCGTTTTCCGCCGGCGCCGACCTGCACTGGATGCGCAGCATGGTCAGCGCCAGCGAGGCCGACAATGCGGCCGATGCACTGGCGCTGGCGCGGCTGATGCGCACGCTGGACGAATTGCCCAAGCCCACGATTGCGCGCGTCAATGGCGCCGCGTTTGGCGGCGGCGTCGGCCTGGTGGCGTGTTGCGATATCGCCATCGGCTGCACAGAGGCGCGCTTTGGTCTGACCGAAAGCCGCCTTGGCCTGCTGCCGGCGGTGATTTCGCCCTACGTGATCGCCGCGATCGGCGCGCGCCAGGCGCGGCGCTGGTTTGCCACCGCGGAAATCTTCGATGCCGGCATGGCGCAATCGCTCGGGCTGCTGCATCAATTGGTGGCCGCCGACCAGCTCGACATTGCGGTGCAACGCCAGATCCGCCTACTGCTCTCCGCCGCACCGCAGGCCGCCAGCAGCGCCAAGGCGCTGGTGCGCAGCATGCTGCCGTATTGCGAACGCGATGCCATCGACGCGGCCAACGCCGCCTTGATCGCCCGCTTGCGTGTGTCGCCGGAAGGCCAGGAAGGCCTGGGCGCCTTCCTCGACAAGCGCCCGCCGGCGTGGGCGAGCGAGGAAAGCGCATGAGGCTGTCCTGGTATCCAGCCGACCCCATGCCGCGCACCGGGCAGCAGCAACGGCGCTCCACGGCCCGGAGCCGCCCATGAGTGACTTCGTACGCATTGTCGAAGTGGGCCCGCGCGACGGCCTGCAGAACGAAGCCAACCCGATTGCCACCGCCGACAAGATCGCCTTGATCAACCAGCTCTCGGCAACCGGGTTGCGCACGATCGAGGCGACCAGCTTCGTCAGCCCGCGCTGGGTGCCGCAGCTGGCCGACGCGGCCGAGGTGTTTGCGGGGATCACCCGCCAGCCCGGCATCGCCTACCCGGTGTTGGTGCCGAACCTGCAGGGCTATGCACGTGCGCACGCGGCCGGCGCGCAGGAAGTGGCGGTGTTCACCGCGGCCTCCGAAACCTTCAACCGTACCAATACCAATGCCGGCATCGACGAATCGATCGAGCGCTTCCGGCCGATCCTGGCGCAGGCCGCGCAGGACGGCGTGCGCGTGCGCGGCTACGTGTCCACGGTGCTCGGCTGCCCCTACCAGGGCGAGGTGGCGGTAGCCGATGTGGTGAATGTGGCCGAGCGGCTGTACCGCCTGGGCTGCTACGAGATTTCGCTGGGCGACACCATCGGCGTCGGCACCCCGGCCAAGGCACGCCAGATGCTGGCCGCGGTGGCCGGCAGCATCCCGATGCAGGCCCTGGCCGTGCACTTCCACGACACCTACGGCCAGGCGCTGGCCAATATTGCCTCCTGCCTGGAGCAAGGCGTGCGCGTGGTGGACGCGGCCGTGTCCGGCGCCGGTGGCTGCCCGTATGCGAAGGGTGCCAGCGGCAATGTCGCCAGCGAGGACGTGGTCTATCTGCTGCATGGCCTGGGCATGCCCACCGGCATCGACCTGCCTGCCCTCGCCCGCACCGGGCGCTGGCTGGCGCAGCTGCTGGGCAGGGAAACCGGCAGCAAGGTCGGCAAGGCACTGGCAGCGGCCGCCTGATCATTCCACCCGCGTTGCGCCGCGCAGCGATGCGATCAGCGCTTCGGCTAGAATCGCCGACCGATCGCCGGCCGGCATCACCGCTTTCAAGGAACCCACGCGCATGCAGCCTTCTTCTGTCCTTGCCATCGTCACCGGCGGCGTTTCCGGCCTCGGCCTGGCCGTGGCGCAGCGCATCGTCGCCGACGGCGGCAGGGTCGCGCTGTTCGATGTCAACGCCGACAAGGCCGACGCGGCGCTGGCCTTGCTGGGCGCGGGCAACGCGCACTATTTCGCCACCGACGTGACCGATGAAGCGCAGGTCGCCGCCAATGTCGCGCAAGCGGCGCAGGCACTGGGCGGGCTCAACCTGGCCGTTAACTGCGCCGGCATCCTCGGCGCCGGCCGCGTGCTGGGCAAGGAGGCTGCGATGCCGCTGGCCACCTTCCGCACCACCGTCATGGTCAATCTGGTCGGCAGCTTCAATGTCGCCAAGGCCGCGGCCGATGTGATGCAACACAACGCCGCCGGCGAGGATGGCGAGCGCGGGGTGATCATCCACACCGCCTCGGTAGCCGCCTACGAGGGCCAGATCGGTCAGGCCGCGTATGCCGCCAGCAAGGGTGGCGTGGTCGGGATGACCTTGCCGATGGCGCGCGAACTCGCCCGCTTCGGCATCCGCGTCATGACCATTGCGCCCGGCGTGTTCTGGACCCCGATGGTGGATGGCATGCCCGAAACCGTGCAGCAATCGCTGGCCGCCTCGATCCCGTTCCCCTCACGTCTGGGCCAACCCGACGAGTACGCCGAAACCGTCGCCTTCATCCTGCGCACGCGCTATCTCAACGGCGAAGTCATTCGCCTGGACGGCGGCGTGCGCTTGGCGCCCAAGTAGCAGGGAATGGGGAATCGAGAATGAGGAATCGCAACCGCGTCCCACTCCCAGCACCCCGGCCCCGGCTTTTCCAATTCCCCATTCCCAACTCCCGATTCCCATGAAAGCTAACGACATCAAGAAAGGCAACGTCGTCGAATACAACGGCGGCATTTACCAGATCCGCGACATCGAACGCAGCTCGCCGCAGGGCCGCGGCGGCAATGTGCGCTTCCGCTTCATCATGTACAGCGTGCCGGGCGGCGCCAAGCTGGATGCCAGCTTCGATGCCGACGACAACCTGCCGGAAGTGGAACTGCTGCGCCGCCAGTCGACCTATTCGTATAAGGACGGCGAGGCCTTTGTGTTCATGGACGACGAGGACTACACCCCCTACATGCTGGACGCGGAGGTGATCGGCACCGACGCCGGCTACATCACCGATGGCCTCACCGGCATCTTCGTGCAGGTGATCGACGACCAGCCGGTCGCCGTGCAGCTGCCGCAGACGGTGACGCTGGAAGTGGTCGAAACCCCGCCAGAGCTCAAGGGCGGCACTGCCACCAAGCGGCCCAAGCCGGCCAAGCTCAACACTGGGCTGGAAATCATGGTGCCGGAATACATCACCAACGGCGAACGCGTGCTGGTCAACACCACCACCGGCGAATTCGCTGGCCGCGCCGACTGACATGCGCAGCATCCTGTGCCTGCTCGCGCTGCTCGCGCTGCTGGCGCTGAGCGCATGCACCGCCGAGCCGGCACCGGCGCCCGCCCCTGCGGCGGTCGCCCCCGTGACCGCTGCACTCGCCTGCACCGACCCGGTGGTGGAAGAGGAATGGCTGCAACATCCGGCCGGCCTGTGCGGCATGCCGGATGACTTGCGCAAGCTGGTGGACGACTACGACACCTGCGAGCATTTCGCCGGCGAAGAGCCGTACGACGACGCGCGCCGCCGCGAAATCGAAGCGGCCGTGGAGCAGTACTGCACGCCGGCACCCGCCCGGCTGGCTGCATTGATGCAGCGCTACCGCAACGATGCCGGCATCAGCGAGTGGCTGCGCAACTACGCAAAACAAGCGGATTTGCAGCCCGCGAGCTGAGCCGTGCCATGCAGACGTAG
>NZ_JBGOFY010000026.1:0-52269 GCF_041520885.1 Xanthomonas sp. NCPPB 2922
GCTACCACGCGAATCATCTTGTGCCGGGATTTCCAACAGCGCCATTGCATTGACCAGGCCCAGCCGCGCGCGTCAATGAGATGCAGTGCACAGCGACGAGGAGCTGAGTGCAATCAGATCTGCGGCAGCCCAGCTCTACGTAGGAGCGCGCTCGCGCGCGATGAGGCGTTATCGGTAACGCCCATCGCGCGCAAGCGCGCTCCTACGAGGTGCACCGTCCGCCGCGCAACTAACGTTGTGCCGCGATTCCAGCGGCGCCATTGCATCGAACAGGCCCAGCCGTGCGCGTCAATGAGATGCAGTGCGCAGCGACGAGGAGCCTGAGTGCGATCAGATCTGTGGCAGCCCAGCTCTACGTAGGAGCGCGCTTGCGCGCGACGAGGCATTATCGATAAAACCCATCGCGCGCAAGCGCGCTCCTACGAGGTGCGCTGGTGAGCGATTACGTGTGCCGCGATTCCAGCAGCGCCACTGCATCGCCCAGGCCCAGCCCGCGTGCGCGGAGCAGCACGATCAGGTGGTACAGCAGGTCGGCGGATTCGCCCAGCAACTCGGCGTCGCCCTGCACTACGCCGGCCAGCGCGGTTTCCACGCCCTCCTCGCCCACCTTCTGCGCAATGCGGCGGATGCCTTGCTCAAACAGCTTGGTGGTGTAGCTGCCATGCGGGCGCTCGTGCTCGCGCTCGGCGATCAAGGCGTCCAGGCTGCCGAGGAACTGGCCGGGCGCGGTGGGGAAGCAACTGGTCCGGCCCAGGTGGCAGGTCGGGCCGTGCGGACGTGCCTGCACCAGCAAGGTGTCCGCATCGCAATCGGTTTCGATCGCGACCACGCGCAGCACATTTCCCGAGCTCTCGCCTTTGGTCCAGAGGCGCTGCTTGCTGCGGCTGAAAAAAGTGACCTCGCCACGCGCACGCGTCACCGCAAGCGCCTCGGCGTTCATGTAGCCCAGCATCAGCACGCGCAGGTTGTCGGCGTCCTGCACGATCACAGGCAGCAAGCCGTCGCCCTTGTTCCAGTCCAGCGCATCGAGCGCATCGCCCGCGGCCGTAGTTTCACTGCCCATCACGTACCTCGATCTGTTGCGCACGCAGGAAGCGCTTGAGTTCCGGAATCGGAATCGCGCCGCTATGGAAGACACTGGCCGCCAGCGCACCATCGGCGTCGGCCTGGTCGAACACGTCGGCGAAGTGCTGCATCTCGCCAGCGCCGCCGGAGGCAATCAGCGGTACCCGGCACAACGCGCGCACCTGGCGCAGCTGCGCAATATCGTAGCCATGCCGGACCCCGTCGTTATCCATGCAATTGAGCACGATCTCGCCCGCACCCAGTCGCTGCGCCTCGGCCACCCAGTCCAGCGTGCGCATCGGCAGCGCCTGGGTCTTGCTTGGGTCGCCGGTGTAGCGGCGGACGCGCCACTGCCCGTCCTCTTCGCGGATCGAGTCGATGCCGACCACCACGCATTGCACGCCAAAGGCGTCGGCCAGCTCGGAGATCAGCTGCGGCCGCCCCAATGCCGGCGAGTTGATGGAGATCTTGTCGGCGCCGGCATGCAACACCGCACGCGCGGTTTCTACATCGCGGATGCCGCCGGCCACGCAGAACGGGATGTCGATCAGGCGCGCAACGCGCTCGACCCACGCATAGTCCACCGAACGCCCTTCCGGGCTGGCGCCAATGTCGTAGAACACCAACTCGTCCGCGCCCTGGTCGCGGTAGCGCATCGCCAACTCGACGATGTCGCCCATGTCGATGTGGTCGCGGAACTTGACGCCCTTGACCACGCGGCCATCGCGCACGTCCAGGCAGGGAATGATGCGACGGCTCAGCATGCCAGTGCGTCCTTCAGATCCAGATGACCTTCCAGCAGCGCCTTGCCGAGCACGATGCCGGCACACCCGGCCGCCTTGGCCGCGGCCACGTCGGCCAGATTGCGCGCGCCACCGGAGACCTGCACCTGCAACTGCGGCGCCAGTGCGCGCAGATGCGCATACAAGCCCATGTTGGGGCCGGACAGCATGCCGTCACGCGCGATGTCGGTGCACAACAGATGCTGCAGACCGGCCTGCGCGTACTGCGTGGCCAGTTGATCCAGCGTGGCCTCGGCGGTTTCGGTCCAGCCATGCACCGGCAGTTGCCATACGCCCGCTGCGTCCTGGCGTGTGTCCAGCGCGATGGTCAGCCGATCGGTGCCGAATTCCTGCAGCCAGCCGATCACCGTGGCGCTGTCGCGCACGGCCAGCGAGCCCACCACTACACGCGCCGCGCCGGCATCGAGAATGCGCGCCACATCCTCGCGCGAGCGCACACCGCCACCGGTCTGCACCTGCAGGCCGGTCTGACGGCTGATCTGACCGAGCAGCGCGGCCAAGGTGTAGCCGCCGGCCTTGGCCGCATCCAGATCCACCAGATGCATCCACTGCGCACCGGCGTCGGCAAACGCCTGCGCACGCGGCAGCACATCGTCGCCGTAGCGGGTTTCGCGGGCGTAATCGCCTTGCAGCAGCCGCACCACGCGGCCGTCGCGGATGTCCAGCGCGGGGTAAACGGTGAAACTCATGGGAAGCTCATCTCAAGAAAATTGCGCAGGATGCACGCGCCGGTGTCGGCGGAACGCTCGGGGTGGAATTGCGCGCCGCACCGCAAGCCGCTCTGCACCACCGCGGTGAACAGCCCGCCGTGGTCGCAGGCGGCCACGGTGTCGGCGGTGACTGGCGCGGCATAGCCATGCACGAAATAGGCGCTGGCACGCTCCGGCAATCCAGCAAGCAGCGCGGAGTCACGCATCGGCACCAGCTGGTTCCAGCCCATGTGCGGTACGCGGATGCCAAGCGCCGGCGTCATGTGCCGCACGATGCCCGGCAGCATTCCCAGACAATCCACGTCGCCTTCTTCGGAATGCTCGAACAACAGCTGCATGCCCAGGCAAATACCGATCAGCGGCACCTGCAATTGCTGCAGCGGTTCAATCAGGCCCTGCGCACGCAGGCGCGCCATGGCCTCCGGCGCTGCGCCCACGCCCGGCAGGATGACGCGCTCGGCGCCCTGCAGGCCCTGCGCATCACGCACCACGCGCGCTTCCACGCCCAGGCGCTCGAGCGCATAGCGCACCGAGCCCAGATTGGCACCGCCGGCGTCGATGAGCGCGAGGTCGGTCATAGCGCCCCCTTGGTGGATGGCAACGCGGTGCCCTCGCGACGGATCGCCTGGCGCAGTGCACGCGCCAATGCCTTGAAGCAGCCTTCCACCTTGTGGTGATCGTTCTCGCCGCGCACGTGCAGATGCAGATTCAATCCGGATGCATCGCACACCGAACGGAAGAAGTGCGGCACCAGCTCGGTGGGCATGTCGCCAACGCGCTCACGCTTGAAGTCGCCGTCGAACACGAAGTACGGCCGGCCGCTGAAATCCAGCGCAGCACTGGCGATGGTTTCGTCCATCGGCAAGGTGAAGCCGTGCTGTGCGGTATCACCGGCCACGCGCCATGGGCTGTCGACCGGATCAAAGCCATAGCGGCCAATACCGCGCTTGTCGCCCAAGGCTTCGCGCAAGGCCTGCCCCAGCGCCAAGCCGGTGTCTTCGATGGTGTGGTGCTCATCGATGTGCAGGTCGCCTTCGGCGCGGATATCCAGCGCAAATCCGCCGTGCTTGCCGATCTGCTCGAGCATGTGATCGAAGAACGGCAGCCCGGTGGCGGTGTGCGGTTCGGCCACGCGATCCAGGTCGAGCTCCACGCGGATGCGGGTTTCCTTGGTATTGCGCTGCACCACCGCGCGGCGCGGCGCATCGGCCAGTTCGTGCGCGATGCCGGCCCAGTCCCAATCGCCGCCGAACTGCTCGGTACGCAGCTGGAACCCGCGGATGTTGAGGTTCTGCGCGAACTGGATGTCGGTGATGCGGTCGCCCACCATCGCCGAACGGCTCCAGTCGATCGTGCGGTCCTGCAGGTACGGCACCATCAGGCCAACGCCCGGCTTGCGCGTCGGCGCGTTGTCGGCCGGCCAGCTGCAGTCGATCAGCACTTCGCGGAACACGATGCCCTGGCTGGCGAAGATCTGCAGCATCAGGTTGTTGGGGCCGTCGAAGGACGCCTGCGGATAGCTCTCGCTGCCCAGACCGTCCTGGTTGCTGACGATGACGAACTGGTAGCCGGCATCGCGCAGCTTGAGCATGGCCGGAATCACGCCGTCGACAAAGCGCAGTTTTTCGTAGGCGTCGATCTGGAAATCGGCTGGCTCGGTGATCAGCGTGCCATCACGGTCGACGAAAAGAATCGGGGTCATGCGGCCTCCTGCTTGCGCTGCAATGCGCCCAGCACACGATCATTCTGTTCGGGCGTGCCGATGGTGATGCGCAGCGCATCAGACAGGCGCGGCACCGCGCGTTGATCACGCACCACCACACCCGCTTCGAGCAGCGCCTGGAACGCTGCTTCGGCGTCGTCGAAACGCACCAGCAGGAAGTTTCCCTGCGAGGGGTAGACCTGGCGCACGCCGGCCACCTGCACCAGCGCGGCATGCAGGCGTGCGCGCTCGGCACGGATCTCGGTCACCCGCCGCTGCGTCACTGCCAGCGCAGGTGCAGACAAGGCCTGCTCGGCCATCACCGCGCATGGCGTGGGTACCGGATACGGCGCCTGGCAACGGCGCAACAACGCGATCAGCTCGGCATTGGCGATCAGGCTGCCGATGCGCGCAGCCGCCAGCGCGTGCGCCTTGGACAAGGTGCGCAACACCGCCAGATTGTCGTAGCGCGCAAGCAGGCCAATGGCCGAGGGCACATCGGAGAACTCGCCATAGGCTTCATCCACCACCACCACCGCCTTGCCCTGCAGCG
Source organism: Xanthomonas sp. NCPPB 2922 (assembly GCF_041520885.1). Taxonomy (NCBI): domain Bacteria; kingdom Pseudomonadati; phylum Pseudomonadota; class Gammaproteobacteria; order Lysobacterales; family Lysobacteraceae; genus Xanthomonas; species Xanthomonas sp. NCPPB 2922. Next base: position 4,834 of record NZ_JBGOFY010000026.1, read on the forward strand.
CCTGCAAGGCAGCTTCGATTTCGGCCAGCGGGATCGCCGAGCCGGCTGGGTTGGACGGCGAGCACAGGAACACCAGCTTGGCCTTGGCATCCAGCGCGGCCTGCACGATCGCCGGCACATCGGCATGGAAACCATCCGCCCCATCGACCAGCGGCACCTCCACCAACGGCGCGTTCTGCAGGCGCGCGCACACCGCATACATGCCGAACACCGGCGGTGTGACCACCACCGCATCGCGCTCGGGCACGCACAGGCCACGCACCAGCAGATCGATGGCCTCGTCGCTACCGCGGCCGATCAGCAATTGCTCGGGCGCACAACCGTACAGCTGCGCCAGCGCCGCACGCAGGCCCTTGGGCTGCGGATCAGGATAGCGACGCGTGCTGGCGTCGGGATCGGCCGGATTTCCCCAGGCCGACTCGTTGGCGTTGAGCCACACATCGCCCTGCAACGCACTCGTGCGCGCCGACGCATAACCTGCAAATGCGCGTAGATCGTCACGCACCAGATCCATTACCGATGCCGTGCTCATGCGGCCACTCCCATGCGCAGCGCCACCGCGTTGGCGTGCGCATCCAGGCCCTCGGCACGCGCCAGAATCACTGCGCATGCGCCGATTCCATCGATACCGGCCTTGCTCGCCGCCTGCACGCTCACCATGTTCTGGAAGCTGGCCACGCTCACGCCGCTATAGGCACGCGCCGCACCGCTGGTCGGCAACACGTGATTGGTGCCGCTGCAGTAATCGCCCAGTGCTTCGGGCGTGTAGTCGCCGAGAAATACCGAGCCGGCGGCCTCCACCTGCGCCAACCACGCACGCGGCTCGCGCAATGCCAGGATCAGGTGCTCCGGTGCATAGCGGTTGCTGATCTCGAACGCCTCCGGCAGCGTCGCCACCTTGATCAACCGCGACTGCGCCAACGCCTGGCGCGCGATGTCGGCGCGCGAGAGTTGCGCCAGTTGCAGGTCCAGTTGCTCCTGCACTGCGGCAATCAATGCATCGCTGTCGGACAACAGCAGCACCTGCGAATCCGGGCCGTGTTCGGCCTGCGACAACAGATCGGCCGCGACAAACGCCGGTTGCGCGCCGGCATCGGCAATCACCAGCACCTCGGACGGGCCGGCCGGCATGTCGATCGCGGCCGCGCCGGATTGCGCCACCTGCTGCTTGGCTTCGGTAACGAAGCTATTGCCCGGGCCGAACAATTTGTCGCAGCTGGGAATGGAGTCGGTGCCGTAGGCCATCGCTGCAATCGCCTGCGCGCCACCGAGCTTGAACACACGGCGCACGCCGGTGAGTTGCGCGGCCACCAGCACCGCCGGGTCGACACTGCCATCCTTGCGCGGCGGCGTGCACAGCACCACTTCGCGGCAACCTGCCAGCCGCGCCGGCACGCCCAGCATCAAGGCGGTGGACGGCAATGGCGCGCTGCCGGCCGGCACGTACAAGCCCACGCGGCCGATCGGGCGCACGATCTTTTCGCAGACCACGCCAGGTGCGGTTTCCACCGCGTAGCCTTCGCTCATGCCGGCGCGGTGAAAGGTGTCGATGCGCGCCACGGCGTCCTGCATCGCCTGGCGCAGTTCCGGCGCGATGGCGGCGTCTGCCGCGGCAAATTCGGCCTCGCTGACCGCAAAGCTCTCCAGCGTGACGCCGTCGAAGCGTGCGGTGATCTCGCGCAGCGCCACATCGCCGCGTGCACGCACATCGGCGATCAGGGTGGCGACCGCCTCGCGTGTCTGCGTGGCGACGGTCTGCACCGGGCGCGTCAACGCCTGGGTGCGTGCGTCTGCACTGAGTTGGGTCCAATCAAGCGTGTTCATGCGAGCGAGCGCTCCACCGTCAATACCATCAAGCCTTGCGCACCTGCGCGTTCCAGTTCTTCCAGGCGTTGCCAGGTCACCGCGCCGTGGCACATGGTCTGCAGGCGCAACGCGCCATTGCCGTCGTCGGGCAACTGCACCAGCGGGTCGGCATCGGGCAGCAAGCGGCGCAGCGCATCCACGTTGCCCTGCTCGGCGCGGAACATCAGCAGTTTGCTGTCGCGCAGCTTGAGCACGCCATCCATGCGCCGCAGCAGCATCGCCAGCAGCGCCGCGCGCGCATCGGCGGGCTCGCGCACGGCACCGGCCAGCACCGCCTCGCTTTCCATCACCAGCTCGACCGGCTTGAGCTGGTTGGCGGCCAGCGTCGCGCCGCTGGAGACCAGGTCGCAGATCAGATCGGCCGTGCCAAGGCGCGGCGCGATTTCCACCGAGCCGGAGAGCTCGACTACCGATGCGTCGATGCCCTGGCGCTCCAGCCAATCGGCCAGGATCGCCGGGTAGCTGGTGGCGATGCGCTTGCCCGCCAGCTGCGCCACGCCCTGCCAGTCCCACTCTTCCGGCACCGCCAGCATCAGCCGGCACTGGCCGAAACCGACGCCGCGCACGGCGTGATACGCGGCCGGCAGGCCAGCGCGACGCCGCGCCGATGCCTGCTCGTCCAGCTCGTTCTGGCCCACGATGCCCAGGTCGCAGACGCCATCGGCGATCAGGCCCGGGATGTCGTCGTCGCGCACCAGCAGCAGGTCCACCGGCAACGATTCGCCGTAGCAGAACAATTTGTCGCGGCTCTGCCGCCAGCTCAGCCCGCAGGCGGCCAGCAGGCTGCGCGCCGGCTCGGCCAGGCGGCCGTTTTTCTGGATGGCAATGCGCAACCGGTCACGTGCCGGTGCTGCCGTGGAAGCACTCATCTTGTTCTCTCAGTGGGATTCGACAGGGCGCGACGATTGCTCGCGCAGGGCCGCGGCATAGCCGCCGGCGCCGTGTTCCAGGGTGCGCGCGACACGCCCGATGGTGGTGACGCTGACCTGGGTCAGGTCATGAATCTCGCGATACGGCACGCCCTTGACCAGCAACGGCACCACCCGCCAGCGGTCGGACATGGCTTCGAGTTCGGCCGGCGTGCACAGGTCACGCAGGAAGGCCTCGACGGCGCCGGGCGCCTCCAGGCAGGCCAGTGCCTCGGACAGCATCTTCAGCGAGGCGGCGACATCGGTACTTTCGCGGGGAGCAGGTCGTTGTTTCATCGCGTTAATGTAATAGCGTGTTAGTACATTAGCGCAAACGAGGTACTGAGGACAAGCGGGCGAGCCTGCGGCGTTCATGCAAGCGTCTTGCACGGACGCGCCCTGGTGTCGCTACCACAGCGTCACCGCCACGCATCCTTGCCCCAAAACGAAAGCAGCCGGCCAGATCGCTCCGGCCAGCTGCCCGCAACGCCCGTGCAATGGGCGCGATCAGTTCGCCGCGATCCCCGACACCAGCATCGCCTTGGCCTGCTCCAGCTCCACCTGCAACGTGCTGGCCAGCTCGTCACGGGCCACATCGAACTGCTGCTCGCGCACCAGGTCCTTCACCGCCACCACGCCACGCGCCAGCTCGTCGTCGCCGGCCAGCACCACAAAGCGGATGCCCGCACGCGCGGCGTACTGGAACTGCTTGCCGACCTTCTTCGGCTCCATCTGCACTTCGGTATTGATGCCGCCGATGCGCAGCCGGCGCGCGATATCCAGCGCATCGCCCAGGCGCGACTCGTCCATCAGCGCCACCATCGCGTGCACGCTGCTTTCGGCGATGCCCTGGATCAGGCCGGCCTCGCGCAGCTGCCAGAACAGGCGGGTCAGGCCGATCGAAATGCCCACGCCCGGTAGCTTGGACTTGGTGTAGTGGCTGGCCAGGCTCTCGTAGCGGCCGCCCGAGCAGATCGAACCGATCTGCGGGTGGTCGGTCAGCGTGGTCTCGTAGACGGTGCCGGTGTAGTAGTCCAACCCACGTGCGATCGAGAAGTTCAGGCAATACGCCGTCTCCGGCACGCCCAAGGCCTTGACCAGTTCCAGCACCTCACGCAACTCGGCGATGCCCTCGCCCAGCGTTGCGCTCGCGCCCACCGAGGCCTCCAGCGCCTGCAACTGCGCCAGCGCATCGGCATGCCCGTTGGAGCGCACCGCCACGAAGGCCAGGATCTTGTCCACCTGCGCGGCCGCAATGCCGAAGCCTTCGCCGGTCAAGGTGTCGCGTACGTACTCGGCGCCGCGCTTGTCGATCTTGTCGACCTCGCGCAGCACCGCCAGCTGCAGCTCGCCCTCAGCCACGCCCAGGCTTTCGAAAAAGCCGCGCAGCAGCTTGCGGTTGTTCAACTGCACCTTGAAATCGCCAATGCCCAGCTCGGCGAACACCGCGTGGATCACCGCCAGCACTTCGGCGTCGTAGCGGATGCTCAGCGCATCCTTGCCGATCACATCGATGTCGCACTGGTAGAACTCGCGGAAGCGGCCACGCTGGGCGCGTTCGCCGCGGTACACGCGCTGCATCTGGTAACGGCGGAACGGAAAGCTCAACTCGTGCTCGTGCTCGGCCACATAGCGGGCCAGTGGCACGGTCAGGTCGAAGCGCAGCGCCAGCTCCGGCAGGCCGCCACTCTCGGCACCCTCGTCGGCCGCCGCGGCGGCATTGGCCAGCGCGCCGGTGGACTGCACGAAATACACCTGGCGCTCGGTTTCGCCGCCGGATTTGGTTAGCAGCACATCGGAGAGCTCGAACACCGGGGTTTCCACCGGCAGGAACCCGAACCGCTCGTAGTTGCGGCGGATGACGTCCAGCATGCGCTGGAACGCGATCTGCTCGCGCGGCAGCAATTCCATGATGCCGGGCGGCGTACGGGGCTTGATCACGAGCGAAACTCCTGCGTATCGAGTGGGGCGAACGCGCAATTCTACCGGCTGGGCGGCCGTGCTGACCGCATGGCGTATCATTCGCCGCGTCCCAGCAGTGCGTGGCCCATGTACCGGCAGCTTCCAGACCCCAGCGTGACCTGCCCGGCCCCGGCCGAGGCCACTGGCGCCACCGTCCGTGACTCCGAATGCGCGTTGTGTGCGGTGCGCGGCCGGGCGATCTGCGCGGCGCTCTCGGAACAAGAGATGGCCGCGCTGGACCAGGCCACCAGCGCGCAGGCCTATGCCACCGGCAGCACGCTGGTGCGGGCCGGCGAGACGCGCCACCACGTCTATACCGTGACTTCCGGGGCGCTGCGCATGGTGCGCACCCTGGCCGATGGGCGACGCCAGATCACCGGCTTCGTGCTGCCCGGCGACTATGTCGGGCTCACCGAAACCAGCCACCATCGCCACGATATCGAAGCCATCATCGACAGCCGGGTCTGCCGCACGCCGATGGCGCAGATGCGTCAGCTACGCGAGCGCTACCCAAGCCTGGAACGCAAGTTGTTGCAGCGTGCCGGCATGGAGCTGGCCGCCGCGCAGGACACCGGCCTGCTGCTGGCGCGCCTGCAACCCAGCGAACGGCTGGCGCATTTCCTGCTGCGCCTGGCCGCACGCTCCACCCGCCCGGGCGCATCCGGCGACACCGTGGCGCTGCCGATGAGCCGCAGCGACATCGCCGACCATCTCGGCCTGACCATGGAAACGGTGAGCCGCACCTTCACCAAGATCAAGCAGCAGCACCTGATCGCCCTGCCCCAGCTGCATCTGGTGCAGATCCTGGACTATCCGGCGCTACGCAAGCTGGCCGGCGACGAGGTCTGAGCCCGGCCGCCAGGCGCTGGCGGCGAAACGGAGCGGGCAAGCATCGCAATCGCTGGCTGCAACATCTCCGGCAACGACAGCCGCAGCGCTCCTACCGCCCACCCACGCTGGCAACGGCAGCGCCGCAACCGCCACTCAACAGGCGCGATTGGCGCAACCAGGCACGGTCCGGGTAATAGGCGAACACGAAGGCGCCTTCGCGCAAGGTATCGATCAACTGTTTGGCCACCGCCGGCCGTACCGCCGGGCACCCCAGGCTGCGGCCCAGCCGGCCCTGGCTGCGGATCACCGCTTCGCTGACATACGGCGCACCGTGGATCACGATCGCGCGGTCGCGTGCATGGTCGTTGAAGCCAGGCTCCAACCCCTTCAGGCGCAGCGAGTAGCCGTTGTGGCCGGTGTAGGCCTCCTGCGCGGTAAAAGCGCCAAGGCTGGACTGGAAACTGCCGTCGTCGTTGGAGAATTTCGCAGCCAGGTTGTTGCCGGTATTGCGCCCATGCGCCACCCACTCTTCGAACAACAGCCGCTGGCGGGCCAGATCGAACACCCACAGCCGCCGCTCGGTGGAGGGGCGGCTGTAGTCGATGACGCTGAGCACCCGCTCGGTGCCCACCTGCTGGCGTTGACGCGCGCATTGCAGGGCTTCGGTGGCCAGGGCCAGGACCTGCCGGTCCAGCGCCGGTGCCTGGCGGGCCAGTGCATCGACCAGGCCTGCCTGCGGTGTGCCCAGGGGCGACACAGGCGAGGCAGCGATGGCGTCGGCGGCACCCGCCGTGCCGGCTGTTGCCCATCCGCACAGCGCGGCGGCAACGGCGATCAATCGATAAGACATGCAACAACCCACAGGGACGCGGTGCCACGTGGGCCCGCACCCCCTAGAGATAGCCGCATCCGGCCCGGTTTCCAACCCCGGCTGGCTGAACGTGTTCGGTCAGGGCGCATCCACGAGCAGACGCTGCCGGAATGCCAGGTAGTCCGGTGCCAGCGGTTCGGCATGCGCCGGACGCTGCAACAGCGCCGCCAGCGCCGGCGGAATCTCCACCGCGCGGCCGATCAGCGGCTCCACCACCGCCTCGAACTTTGCCGGGTGCGCCGTGGCCGCCACCGCCCAGTCGCCGGTGCCGCCCTCGGCCCCTTCCGCGCGCAATTGCTCCAGTACGTGCACGGCGGTGGCGGTATGCGGGCAATGCACCTCGCCGTAGCGTGCGAAGCGTTGCTGCACGGTATGGCGGATCGCCGTGTCATCCACCGAGAGCGCACGGAACGCCTCGCGCAGCGCCGCATCGTCGCCGTCATACAGCCAACGCAGGCGTTCGAAATTGCTGGGTGCACCCACGTCCATCGCGTTGGCCACGGTGGCCACGCTGGGTTGCGGTGCGTAGTCGTCGCCGGCGAAGTAGTCGGGCAACACATGGTTGGCGTTGGACGCCAGCACGATCTGGCCCAGCGGCACGCCGAGCGCGCGCGCCAGGATCGCGGCCAGGCCGTTGCCCAGGTTGCCGGTGGGCACCACCAGGTTCAATGCGGCCCCGGAGCCAGCGTGGTGCTGCAGCGCTGCGTGCGCGTAGTAGCTCATCTGCGGCAGCAGCCGCCCCAGGCTGATGCTATTGGCCGAACTCAGCGGCAGCTGCGTCTGCAGCTCGCCATCGTTCAAGGCCTGCTTGACCATGGCCTGGCAGTCGTCGAAGGTGCCGGCCACACGCAATGCCTGGATGTTGTCGCCGAAGCAGCCCAGCTGATGCGCCTGCCGTGGCGATACGCGGCCATCCGGATACAGCACCACCACTCTCAAACCGGGCTGCCGATGGAACGCCGCCGCCACGGCCGCGCCGGTATCGCCGGAGGTGGCCACCAGAATGGTCAGCGGGCGGTCTTCGGCGCGCCGCAGCCGCGTCAGGCAAGCGGCCAGAAACCGCGCACCAAAATCCTTGAAGGCCGCGGTGGGGCCATGGAACAGCTCCAGCGCGTAGTCGCCCGGCGTGGCCAGCGGCACCAGCGGCGCCGGGAAATCAAACGCTTCGGCGCAGATGGCCGCCAGCTCGCCTGCCAGCGCGTCACCTTCGAAGAACGGCTGCAGCAGTGTGGTGGCCGTGTCGGCCAGCGTTGCGCCGGCCTGCAGGGTGCGCGCCGGCGGCAGGGTCTGCGGCACGTACAGGCCGCCGTCCGGGGCCAGGCCGGCGGCGATCGCCTGGCTCAGGCTCACGGCAGGTGCGGCGCCACGGGTAGAGATGAACATCATGCGGACTCCAGGCAGAGCGGAAACGGGCCAGCGCCCATCAACCAGAAAAGGGGATGCTGCGGGTGAGCGGCGGCATTGGGCGTGGCGGCGTGCCGCCAGGCGGTCGCACGGGGTTGCCGGAGCGGCGCTATGCTGCGCGCACCTTCCCGTGGAGCCCGCAAATGATCAAGGTCAGTGTGATGTACCCGTACCGTGATGGCGCCCGCTTCGACCACACCTACTACAGCGACACCCACATGCCGCTGGTGAGCGCGCGCATGGGCGCGGCCTGCCTCAGCTACACGGTGGACAAGGGCATCAGCGGCGGTGAGCCGGGCAGCACGCCGCCGTACATCGGGATGTGCCACATCTTTTGCGACTCGGTCGAGGCCTTCAACGGCAGCTTTGGGCCGCACGCGGCCGAGATCCTTGCCGATATCGCCAACTACACCGATCTCGCGCCAGTCATGCAGATCAGCGACGTGGTCGTGGGATGAACATGCCATCGCGGTGCGTGCCTGCTGCGCGCACCGCTGCTGCCTGATCGAACAACGCGTGCGCTGGCTCATGCAAGCAGCCGTGCCGCGGGGCTGTTGATCGGCGTCACCCAGGCCTGGCTGTCCAGGCCCACGCCGGCAAATGCGGCTTGCACCGCCGGCGCAGCAGCAGCGGCAGCAGCGCGGGTTTCGAACCAGGCAAACACGCTGGGGCCGGCACCAGAAATACTGGCGCCCAGCGCGGCATGCGCAAGCGCAGCCTGTTTGGCCTGCGCGAAGCCGGCAATCAGGGGGGCGCGCCGCGGCTCGATCAGCACATCGCGCAGGCCGGCGCGGACCAGGTCCGCATCGCCGGCATGGCAGCCGGCCAGCACCAGCGCCAGGTTGGTGCTCTGCGCCACGAACTCGCTCAGGCGGTAGTCGCCGGCCAGCGCCTCGCGCGCACGGCGGGTTTCCAGCACTGCCTCGGGATGTACAACAAGGCTGTGCCACGCCTCCGGCACTGCGATCGGCACCAGCCGCTCCAAGGTGCACAGCACCAGCCCGCCCAGGAACAAGGGCCCCAGGTTGTCGCCATGCCGGCTGCCGCTGGCCACCGCTTCGCCATCGAGCGCGTGCTGATAGAGCTGGCCGGTGCTGATAGGAGTGTCCAGCAAGGCATTCGCCGCCACCAGCGCAGCCACGCACGAGGCAGCGGAGCCGCCCATGCCCGAACTCAAGGCGATGCCCTTGTCGATCTCCAGTTCAAAGCCGAACGGCAGCGCCAATGCCGCACGCAGCGACATCAATGCCGCGCCGGCGGTGTTGCGCTCGGCCTCCAGCGGCAGCGCCACGGTGGTGCCGCGAATGGCGGCAATCCGCACCACCGGCGCGTCGATGCGGCGCACGGTCACGGTGTCGCCCACGCCATCCAGCGGGTAGCCCAACAGGTCGAAGCCCACCGCCACGTTGGCCACCGACGCCGGCGCAAATGCGCGCGCCTCGCGCAGCCCACGTGCGGCGGGCACGGCATGGCCCATGTCCACCATCTGATTCACAGGCGCGCCCCCTCGCCCGCCGCCACGCGCAGCAGATCGGCAAACACGCCGGCCGCGGTCACTTCCGGCCCCGCGCCCGGGCCTTGCACCACCAATGGGTTCTCGCAGTAGCGGCGCGTGGTGAACTGCACCACGTTATCGGTCAGGCGAAGATTGGCGAAGGCATGGTACGCGGGCAATTCCACCAGGCCCACGCTGGGCGCGCGGTCTGGCGGCAGTTGCGCGACATAGCGCAGCACGTTGCCGCGCGCATGCGCGTCGGCCAGCCGCTGCGCAAAGCCGGCGTCCACCGTCTGCAGCTGTGCCATGAAGTCATCCACGCTGGCCTGGCGCAACGCCTCGGGCACCAGGCTTTCCACGCTGACATCGTCCAGGCTGATCGCCCGCCCCGCCTCGCGCGCCAGGATCACCAACTTGCGCGCCACATCCACGCCGGACAGGTCATCGCGCGGGTCTGGCTCGGTGTAGCCCAGGCCGCGCGCCTGCGTCACCAGCTCGGAGAACGGCACGCTGCCGTCGTATTTATTGAACAGCCAGGCCAGCGTGCCGGAGAAAATGCCTTCGATCGAGGTCACCGCATCGCCGGTATCGACCAGGTCGCGCAGCGTGGTGATCACCGGCAGGCCGGCGCCGACCGTGGCCTCATAGCGGAAGCGCGCACCGCTGGCATCGGCGGCGGCACGGATCGCTTCATAGCGCGCCAACGGGCCGGAGCCGGCCTGTTTGTTCGGCGTCACCACATGGATGCCGGATGCCAGCCAGCCCGCATAGCGGTCGGCCACTTCCGCACTGCCGCTGCAATCGATGATCACCGTATGCGGCAGGTGCGCGGAGAGCAGATGCGCGGTGAAGCGCTCCAGATCGGTGGGCGTAGACGCCGCTGCAAACGCATCGCGCCAATCGCCGGTCACGCTGCGCTCTTCCAGCAACATGCGCCCGCGCGACACCACGCCACGCAGGCGCAAATCCAGGTTGGCCTTGCCGAGCAGCTGCGGCTGCGCGGTACGCAGCTGATCCAGCAACGCCGCACCCACGTTGCCCGGCCCGATGACACCCACCGAGAACGTCTGTGGCGACAACCAGAAACCGGCATGTGCCGCGCGCAAGGCCTTGGTGGCATGCGCCGCATCGATCGCCACCGAGATGTTGCGCTCCGAAGAGCCCTGCGCAATCGCCAGGATATTGACCTGCGCGCGGCCCAGCGACTCGAACAGCCGCGCCGCCACACCAGGTTGCCCGGCCATGCCATCGCCCACCGCCGCCAGCACGCTGATGCCGGTGGTCAACTGCACGCGCTGCACCTGGCCAACCGTGAGCTCGTGCGCAAATGCCTGCAGCAGCGCATTGCGCGCACGCTCGGATTCATGCTGCTTGACCACGCAGCAGATCGAATGCTCGGACGAGCCCTGCGAGATCATCACCACCGACACCTGCGCCGTGCGCAGCGCCGCGAACACACGCTCCGCCGTTCCCGGCACACCGATCAGGCCGGTGCCTTCCAGGTTGAGCACCGCCAGATCCGGGCTGAGCGTCAGCCCCTTGATTGGCCCGCTCACCGCACTGCTGGCAGTGATGCGCGTGCCCGGATGTTCGGGCTGGAACGTATTGCGGATGATGATCGGCAAACCGCGCTCGATCGCCGGCGACATGGTCTGCGGATGCACCACCTTCGCGCCGAAATAGGCCAGCTCGCAGGCTTCGTCGTAGCTCAGGGTTTCCAGCTGCACCGCCTCGGGCACCACGCGCGGATCGGCCGAGAGCACCCCATCCACATCGGTCCAGATGTGCAGCTCGTGAGCATCGAACAAGGCCGCGAAGATTGCGCCCGAATAATCGCTGCCGTTACGCCCCAGCGTGGTGATGCGGTCGCCGCGATCGCGTGCGACAAACCCGGTGACCACCACCCGCGTCTGCGGATGCGCCTGCCGCCAGGTGTCCAGCCGCTGCGCGCTCACCGCCCAGTCCACATCCACGCCCAGCTCGCCACGATTGACCACCAGCACATCGCGTGCATCCAGCACTGCGCAGTCTTCGCCCAATGCACGGAAGTGGTCGCCGAGCAGCTGCGCGGAATACACCTCACCCAGCCCCTGCACGCGATCAAGCACTTCGCGCGGCAGCTCGCCGATGACTGCAAGCGCCGCCAGGATCTGCGACAGATGCTCGAAGCGCTCGTCCAACCACTCCACGGTTGGCCCGGAATGCTCGCCCAGCAACGCCACCGCCGCACCGCGATGGCGCGCACGCGTTTCGTGCCATCGCTCGCGCCATTCGGGACGATTCTGCGCGGCCAGTTCGGCCAGCTCGATCAACGCATCGGTCACGCCTTTCATCGCCGACACCACCGTCACCTGCACGGTCTCATCGCGTGCCAGCAACAGCTGCGCCACATGCCGGTAACGCTCGGCATCGGCAACCGAGGTGCCACCGAATTTATGCACCACGGTGCGGGCTGAAGGCGCTGCAACAGCGGCGGGTTCAAACGAAACGACAGGCGATGACATCGACAGACCTCGTTAGGAGGCCCCGTCCGCTTCAGGTGAGAGAGGGAGACCCCCGCATCCTGATCCGGGTGCGGGGCCGTTGTTTTCGGAAATTACGCGAAGACGACGGACCGCACCGGGCGAATGGTGGCGGTGGTAATGGTGGTGGTAATGCCGGCCACGCCCGCACCCCGCCGCATCGGCGGCATCACGGGGCAAGCAATGGCGAAGGCGTTACGCATGCAGTCAAAAGACATCACCGGAGTGAAGCCTGTCAAGCAGGCCGGGTTGCAAGCGCTGCGCGCCACGCCACGTGCATGCAGAAAGCCTTGCAGGACAAAGATTTATGCAAAGCCACCACAAGCGATTGATTGCTATAGAAACTTTTCTGATGGCCGCAGAGTTGATCGCTGCGCAACTTGGAAGGTGTGAGACCTGGCTTCGGGCGTCGCTCCTGGCGGCTTGGTCACGCGTTCCACAGAGCTCGCTTCTATCGAATGAGTTGCGCTTTACAGCAGAGTTAGGACTTCGGCGGTTCCGATGATCTGATGCAGGCCGATGAGGGCCAGCGGCAAGCAATGACTCTGGGCGTTATGACGACGACACGCCAGCTGAGCGTTTCGAAGTCTTTCCCAGAATTGGGATGACCACATCAGGGTTCTGCGCTCGCTACGCGCGCAGCGCCCACCACAGAGTCAGCGCAGCCGGGCGACCCAAGCATGCCGCGTGGACCTTAGCCCGCTCACCCAAGCAGCTGAGGATTGAGCTGCCATACCGCATAGTTCAGCGCCGCCGCAAAGCTGACCCACAGCACATAGGGAACCAACAACCACGCAGCACCACGGCTGTACCGAGCGAACGTCACGATGGTCGCCACCAGCGCCAACCACAGCGCCACGATATCGGCGAACGCCCATGCCCCCATGTGCCACGCAAAGAACAGCCAGCTCCACAACCCATTGAGCCCCAGCTGCAACACGAACACGGTCAGCGCACCGCGTGCCCCACCCCACCCGCCACGCCGCCAGATCAACCACACCGACACCGCCATCATCCCGTACAACACAGTCCACACCGGCCCGAACAACCACCCCGGCGGTGCCCAGCCCGGCCGCTGCAACCCGGCGTAGAAGCTGGCCGCCTGGATGGATGCCGCAGCACTCAAGGCTGCTACCGAGTAACACAGCACCAGCCAGCCCGCTAGTCCGAACCATTGCGTTTTTTTCGTCATAGATATCTCTCAAGCAGAAGGCGAACCAGCAGCGTGTCATAAGGCACATCATGCAACTGCAAGAATTTGCCACATTTGGCTGCCTGTGCCGGTACGCATTTAGGTATACACACCGGTCTGTGCACCGACCGAAGCACCGACGCCGACCTCGAACCCGGCGTTACTGCCCTTGCCTTGCTCCGTGCTGCTGGAGTTGCCAACTTCCAGGGCCCCGATCAAGTGCCGAATGCAGGCTCAGCATGTCGCAGGCCTTGATGCTGCCCTGCGCGATTCGCAGGTCGCCCCCGGCGGTTTTTCGGCTGACATTGCCACCGCCGGTAATGGTCGAGCCCTGCAATATCTGGCTGCTGCTACTGAAGCTGCTCTCGCTAGTGGCAGACCGACGCCGGCACACTTGATAAGTGAACCTGACCCCGTTACCGGCCATAGTCACTATGTCAGCCACCACCTTCTAACTTCGACCTTACAGCGGAACAGATCCGATGATAATTCTCCCCTCGCCTCGATGCCCCAATTTCCATAAGCTGATTCACCCCAAACTTGGTGTTCCGCTTTCTTCCACTTAGACGCCTGACTAGCAGGGCAAACAGTGACTTCCCACGTAGAACGCGTCGATAATCAGCGATTATTTCTTCCTTAAATAGGTGCGGATAGTGCTCACCAACATGCAATTGCATGCTCACCGCAGTTTCAGCACTGTTGTCCAAAATTTTATTTGGATGACTTCTAAAACCACTCTCAGCACCTGCCAGCGACCGATTCACAGAGAGCGCATACCATTCCACAAAAGAAGCAAGTTCCGCACGAAATATCTTTTCCTCATCAGCGCTCAACAGATTTTCCAAGTCACCATCTCTGAATAGGTCGTTCTCTATGGAATACCCTTCCGTGGTTATTAATTCTTCATATCCGTGACTCGGGGAACTGTGCACCCATAAATCTTGATCAACAATAAAAATCACTTGGCACGAAACAGGATCGCTCAATATTCTTTCCCTTAGAGCGAGAACTGCCCCCTTATTTCCCGCAGGGAGAATATCAACTCCATACTGCTTCAAATCCTCCTCTATTCGCCTATACAAAATAACGTCACACTTACCCTCAACCAAAACAGTCGGGATACTTGTTCTTTTTAATAAATGATATATCTCCTCAACTGTAGGCCGCACACTGTCAGACATGTAAGTCCCCCCGATCGCTACCCACCAAAACTTCCTTGTCAGGATATTTTGCGTAAATGAACGGAGAGTGTGTAGCGAATATAAACTGGTTTCCGGAATTTTGTGACTCCAGAATTGAATATAGCTGTCGCTGCCAATCGACGTGTAGACTCAATTCCGGCTCATCAATAAAAACAACGGCATCCTTATAGAATGCGTTATAACAGATGAAGCTCAGCATTTGTTTCTCGCCGGCAGAGAGAGCTTCACTGTTTACTGCCTCAGCGGCATCACCAAAACTTAAACGCTTGCCAAACGAGATCCCTGAATGTCTAAAAAGGCGCTCAACCAAACTACGTATTGCATCTAATGGCTGCATGGTTTCAGATCTAAATTCTTCAATCTTCTCAATCTCAGCTCTTGTTTCCGAAAGTAACTGATCCGCATTCTGCCCTCCCCCCTGAGTATTCTCGTACTGCCTTATCTTATTAATGACACTACGAGATACGTTACCTTGAAAGCCATTTATCTCCTCCGAGAAGATTGCATACTTCTTCAAGAGTAGGCTCACAATGTCTTGGGTGGAAATTGCAGAGACAAAGATGTGATCCTTTTCGGTGAGCTTACGAGAGAGTGCAGCAAGGGGTTCATCAATATCTGCCTCAGTTCTGAAAAAATTTCCAGAGCGATTCCGCTGCGCGGGCGTCATCGAAAAGCCTCCCTCAATGCGGCGGAATGTTGGAAAAAAAAGAGAACTTCCCACAGTAAGGTGCGACGCTGCCTTATCTTCCGCAGCCTCCCCAAATTCACCAAGCTCTTCCGAATCGTCTTCGAAGCTATAGGTTAAACCACCGATCTCCATCTCGATCTTGCAGTTGACTCTTCCAGTACGGATGACCGTACAACTGTATTCACTTGTTACAATGGTGCATGACCTGAAGGGCACTTCTTTCAGAGCAATCAATACGTTTCCGCTAATTATTAGCCAGATTAACTTTAGTATAGTCGTTTTCCCGGAACCATTCCTTCCGGTCAATAGATTCAAGTCACTATTAAATTGATATTTAACAGCATCAGATTGACCGAGCAAACCACTGACAGAGACAGAATCTATTCGCATAATTTCACCAGTGCTTGGGAGTTCAATTAAAACAGGACACGAATCACTTCTGCATTTCAGCGACATGAACAATTTTCATTGCTCTTTACATTGCCGCAAGAGGTTATGGCAACTGTGGCGACGTCCGGTGGATAAATACAGAGATTTGGCGCATTACAAATCTGGACAACAAGTGAGCCATTGATCCTGGTGACCCCGGCCCGATTCGAACGGGCGACCTTCCCCTTAGGAGGGGGACGCTCTATCCAGCTGAGCTACGGGGCCAAGGGCGGCATTGTCGCATGTTCGTCCGGCTTGCCAAGCCGGCGGGCGGTGCGGGTAGCCTGCTAAAATCGGCGGCTACTCGCGTTGCGTCTCGCCTGGTGCGGGGTGCGGCCGTCCCGACTTTCTTGGAGATTCCATGTCCGCTGACCTGCTCAAGGCGCTCGACCTCGCCCCGTCCAATGCCGGCACCTATCTTGGCGAGGGGACCTGGTCGCAGGCCACCGGTGCCGGGGTGCTGCAGCCGCTCAATCCGACCACCAATGCGGTGATCGCCGATGTGCAGGCCACCACGCCGGAGGATTACGAGCTGATCGTGGCGCGCGCGCAGGCCGCCTTCAAGGTCTGGCGCACCACTCCGGCGCCGCGTCGTGGCGAGGCCGTGCGCTTGTGCGGCGAGGCACTGCGTGCGCACAAGGACGCGCTCGGTTCGCTGGTGGCGCTGGAAATGGGCAAGAGCAAGCCCGAGGGCGATGGCGAGGTGCAGGAGATGATCGACATCGCCGACTTCGCCGTGGGCCAGAGCCGCATGCTGTACGGCTACACCATGCATTCGGAGCGCCCGGGCCACCGCATGTACGAGCAGTACCAGCCGCTGGGCCTGGTCGGCATCATCAGTGCGTTCAACTTCCCGGTGGCGGTGTGGGCGTGGAATGCATTCCTGGCGGCCATTTGCGGCGATATCTGCATCTGGAAGCCGTCCAACAAGACCCCGCTAACCGCGATTGCAACGATGAAGATCTGCAATGCCGCGCTCAAGGAGGCAGGCTTCCCGGACATCTTCTTCCTGATCAACGATGCCGGCACCTCCTTGTCGGAGAAGCTGGTCGAAGACGGCCGCGTGCCGCTGATCAGCTTCACCGGCTCGACCCAGATTGGCCGCGTGGTGGCCGAGAAGGTCGCACGCCGCCTGGGCCGTTGCCTGCTGGAGCTGGGCGGCAACAACGCCATCATCCTGGACGAAACCGCCGACCTGAAGCTGGCGGTGCCGGGCATCGTGTTCGGCGCGGTCGGCACCGCCGGCCAGCGCTGCACCACCACGCGCCGGCTGATCGTGCATGAATCCATCTACGACAACGTGCTGGCCACGCTGGTCAAGGCGTACAAGCAGCTCGACAGCAAGATCGGCGACCCCACCGACCCGGCCAACCTGATGGGCCCGCTCAACAGCCGCGGTGCGGTGGAGCAGTTACTGGAGTCCATCGCCAAGGCAAAGGCCGCCGGCGGCACGGTCGAAGTGGGCGGCACCGCCATCGATCGCCCCGGCAACTTCGTGTTGCCGGCGATCGTGACCGGGCTGAAGAACAGCGACGCGGTGGTGCAGCACGAGACCTTCGCGCCGATCCTGTACGTGATGAAGTACAGCACGCTGGATGAGGCGATCGATCTGCAGAACGGCGTGCCGCAGGGCCTGTCGTCGTCGATCTTCACCCAGAACCTGAAGGCGGCCGAGAAGTTCCTGTCGGCGGCCGGCAGCGATTGCGGCATTGCCAACGTCAACATCGGCACCTCGGGTGCGGAGATCGGCGGCGCCTTCGGTGGCGAGAAGGAAACCGGCGGCGGTCGCGAATCCGGCTCGGATGCGTGGAAGGTCTACATGCGCCGCCAGACCAACACCATCAACTACTCCGATTCGCTGCCGCTGGCGCAGGGCATCAAGTTCGACCTTTGATCGCATTGTGATCGCAGCGCCCCGGGTTCCGGGGCGTTGTCCGGTGCTGGCACCTGGCGCTCGCTGCGCCTATGGCACCACTGCCCGCAGCAGCGTACGCGCTGCTTTCTGCGCGCTGCCCCGCCGGGGCCAACGCGAGCACATGCAACGCCCAGCGCTTACCCAACCGGTACGCAAAAGACCGCCTCACGCATCGGCCGCGACCCGATGCACCGCCGCAGGCCATACTGCACAACCGCCATTCCGCCGCAGACCGCACGCCATTTGCGTGCCCGCTCTGGGATAATTGTGCAGCGCCCTGCCCTCCGGCCGTGGCCATCCAAGGAGTTGTGATGAATCATGTCGTCCGACAGACCAGCACGCTGGCCATCGTCAGCCTGGTCTCAGGCATTCTCGGCTGGACCCTGCTGCCGTTCCTGGGCAGCGTCTGCGCCATCATCACCGGCCACCTGGCGCGCGGCGAGATCCGGCGCAATCCGCAAGGCCTGGAAGGCGATGGGCTGGCCGTTGGCGGCCTGCTCCTGGGCTGGATCTCGGTGGCGATGTGGATTGCGGGCGTGGCGATCTTCGTCCTGTTCTTCGGCGGCCTGGCCTGGTTTGCGGCGGCAAACGCGTGAGCATGGCCGCGCCATCCTCCGCGCAACGGTTCAACGACCGGGTGGCCGCGTACGTGCGCTACCGGCCCAGCTACCCGCCGCAGGTCTTGCGCTGGCTGCATGAGCAGCTCGGCGTGACGCCCGCCAACCACGTGGCCGACATCGGTGCCGGCACCGGGATTTCCAGCCGGTTGTTCCTGGAGGCCGGCTACCCGGTGACCGCAGTGGAACCCAATCCGGCCATGCGCGAAGCAGCGCAGCAATGGCTGGCCAGCTATGCCAAATTCCGGGCGGTCGACGGCACTGCCGAGGCCACCGGGCTGGCCGATGCCAGCGTGGATGTGGTCTCTGCGGCGCAGGCTTTCCATTGGTTCGACATGCTCGCGGTGCGTGCCGAATGGGCCCGCATCCTGAAACCCGGCGGCCTGGCGGTGGTGTACTGGAACAGCCGCGAGCTGGACAGCACCGCGTTCCTGCGCGGCTATGAGCAGCTGTTGCTGGACTACGGCACCGACTACACCGCCGTGGCCGAGCGTTACCAGGACGATGCCACCATGCAGGCGTGGTTCGGCGAGGGTTTCGTTGCGATGGCCAAGTTTCCCAACGTGCAGCAGCTGGACTTCGAGGCCTTGCGCGGCCGCTTGCTGTCGTCGTCATACGCGCCCTTGGCGCACGATCCGCGGCATGCACCGATGCTTGCCGCGCTGCGCACCCTGTTCGATGCTCATGCCCAGGATGGGCACATCGATTTCCATTACCAGACCCGCGTGTTTGCCGGGAGATTGAACTGACCCGCATGTATTCGCTCGCCCGCCCCTTCCTGTTCGCCGTCGACGCCGAGCGCGCCCACGCGCTGGCCCTGCGCGCCATCGACACCGCCTACCGCACCGGCACCACGGCGCTGGTGGCCACCCGGCCGGTGCCCCTGCCCACGCCTGCCTTCGGGCTGATGTTCCCCAACCCGGTGGGCCTGGGCGCCGGGCTGGACAAGAACGGCGAGCACATCGATGCGCTGCTGGCATTGGGCTTCGGGTTTGTCGAGATCGGCACGGTGACGCCGAAGCCGCAGGAGGGCAATCCCAAGCCGCGCATGTTCCGGTTGCCCGAATACCAGGCGGTGATCAACCGCATGGGCTTCAACAACCTGGGCGTGGATGTGCTGGTGAAGAACGTGCAGCGTGCGCGCCGGCGCGGTGGCCTGCTCGGCATCAACATCGGCAAGAACAAGGACACGCCCAACGAGGAAGCGACCAGCGATTACCGCTATTGCATGGAGCGCGTGTATCCGCTGGCCGACTACATCACCGTCAACATTTCCTCGCCCAATACCGCCGGTTTACGCGAGCTGCAGGAAGAACAGGCGCTGCGCCGGCTGATCGCCGATCTGCGCGAAACCCAGGAAGCCCTGGCCGCCCAACACGGCAAGCGCGTGCCGATGCTGGTGAAGGTGGCACCGGACCTCAACGACCGCGACATCGATGCGGCCGCGCGCGTGTTGGCTGACCTGGCGGTGGATGGCGTGATCGCCACCAACACCACGGTGACGCGCACCCTGGTGGCCAGCCATCCGATGGCCGAGCAGGCCGGCGGCCTGTCGGGCGCACCGCTGCTGGGGCAATCCACGCTGGTGCTGCGTCGCCTGCGTGCACGCCTGCCCGAGTCCATTCCGTTGATCGGCGTGGGCGGCATCACGTCCGGCGCCGATGCGGTGGCCAAGATGGCCGCCGGTGCCAGCCTGGTGCAGTGCTACAGCGGCCTGGTCTATCGCGGGCCGCGCTTGATCGGCGAGTGCGTGGATGCAATCCGCCGCCGCCGTGAGTCGCCCAGTGGCGGCGCGGTGGGGCCGCTATGAGCGCGGCATCGCCGCTGCGCTGGCAACTCATCGAACACGCCCCGCTCCGCGCACTCAATACCTTTCATGTGGATGCCACGGCACGCTGGCTGTTGAACATCCATGCGCCCGAGGCGCTGCCCGACGCCCTGGCTGCGCCGCAGATCGCCGGGCAACCACTGCTGGTGCTGGGCAGCGGCAGCAATGTGTTGCTGGCCGGCGACCCGCCCGGCTGTGTGCTGTGTTTCGACAACCGCGACATCACCATCATCGCCCACCATGCCGACCACGCCATCGTGCGCGCAGGCGCCGGGGTTAACTGGCACGGGCTGGTGATGTATTCGCTGCAGCAGGGGCTTTCCGGCCTGGAAAACCTGGCGCTGATTCCCGGCACCGTGGGTGCCTGCCCGATCCAGAACATCGGCGCCTACGGCGCGCAGGTCAGCGACTTCATCCATGTGGTGGAAGCCTACGACCGCGGCACCGAGCAGTTCGTGCGGCTGAACCCGGCCGAGTGCGCCTTTGCCTACCGCGACAGCGTGTTCAAGCAGCAGCCGGACCGGTATTTGATCGTGGCGGTGGAATTCAATCTGCCGCTGCTGCACGAACTACGGCTGGACTATGCCGGCATCCGCGACGAACTCGCGCGCATGGGCGCCGAGCTTGCGGGCGCGGCCGATGTGGCGCAGGCGGTGATCAACATCCGCCAGCGCAAGCTGCCTGACCCGGAGGTGTTGGGTAATGCGGGCAGCTTCTTCAAGAACCCGCTGCTGCCGAGCGAGCAGATTGCCGCCTTGCAGGCGAGCTTTGCCGACATGCCGGTGTTCCCCGGCGAGCAGCCTGGCCAGGGGAAACTCTCGGCGGCGTGGCTGATCGAACAATGCGGCTGGAAAGGCAAGCGCGAGGGCGACGCCGGCATTTCCGAAGCGCATGCCTTGGTGCTGGTCAATCACGGCAGTGCCAGCGGCGCGCAGCTGCTGGCATTCGCACGCCAGGTGGCCGAATCGGTGCGGGAGCGGTATTCGGTGATCCTGGAACCGGAGCCGCGCGTGATCGGAGCGCATTGGTGACGGCGCAGCCCGCGTCGGCACGCGCTGCGCTGTGGATGCTGGTCAGCACATTTGCGTTCGGCCTGATGGCCATCACCATCCGGCTGGCGTCCAAGGACATCGCCACGACCGAGATTGCGTTTTTTCGTAACGCATTCGGCTTGTTGGCGCTGCTGCCGTTGATCGTGCGCCCTGGCAAACCGCTGCCGCGCACGCGCCAGTTGCCGCAGTATCTGGCGCGCACGTTGATCGGCCTGGCCTCGATGCTGTGCGGCTTCTGGGCGATCGGGCATCTGCCGCTGTCGCAGGCCATTTCGTTGTCGTATTCCACGCCGTTGTTTGTCACCGTGCTGGCGGTGATCTGGCTGCACGAGCAGGTGCGCCTGCGCCGCTGGCTGGCGGTGGCGGCGGGGTTTGTGGGCGTGCTGGTGATCCTGCGGCCAGGCTCATCCACGTTCACGCCCGGGCTGCTGATTGCACTGCTGGCCGCGGTGATCAGCGCGGTGGTCGCCATCCAGATCAAGCAGCTCTCGCGTAGCGATGATTCGGACACGGTGGTGTTCTACACCTACGTGTTTTGGGTGCCGATGTCGTTGATCCCCGCGTTGTTCCAGTGGACCTGGCCACACGGGATCGACTGGCTATGGCTGATCGCCACCGGCATCTTCGGTACCGCCGGGCAACTGTTCTGGACGCGTGCGCTCAAGCTGGGCGAAGTCTCTGCGTTGCAGCCGATCAGCTTCATGCAATTGCCACTGGTGGCCTTGCTGGGTTGGTGGCTGTTCGGCGAAGCGATCGCGCGCCACACGGTGATCGGTGCGGCGATCATCATTTCTGCCAACGTGTACATCGCGCATCGCGAAACCGTGCTGGCGCGCCGCGCGGCGACGCATGCGCCAGTGGAAGGCGCCAAACCGGGCGAGTGAGCGGGTCCACGCGGCAGCTGGATGCGCATCGTTGGCAATGCATCTCCTCGGCAATGCCAACGTACACTTCGGTCGCCGCGTACTGCGTACCACCTGCGCCGTAAGGTTTCCGATTTACCATCCGCCGCACTGACGTGGAGTTCGCATGCCGGTCCCAACGAAAACCATTGGTTTGATCGGCGGAATGAGCTGGGAATCCACCCTGCCCTATTACCGCATCATCAACCAGCACGTACGCCATGCGTGCGGTGGCCTGCACTCGGCGAAGCTGCTGCTTTACAGCGTCAATTTTCATGACATCGAGCGGCTGCAGCACGCCGGCGATTGGGAGGGGGCGGGTCAGGCGATGGCCGCAGCAGCGCGTGCGCTGCAGGCCGGAGGCGCCGACTTCATCGTGCTGTGCACCAACACGATGCACTGCGTTGCTGACGCGATCACCGCCGCCACGCCCCTGCCGCTGCTGCACATCGCCGATGCCACCGCCGATGCATTGGTCGCCGCAGGCATCCTCCGTGTCGGGCTGCTTGGTACGCGCTTCACCATGGAGCAGCCGTTCTATCGCGAGCGCCTGGAAGCGCGGGGCTTGGATGTGCTGGTGCCGCCGGCCGAGGCACGCGCACAGCTGCATCGGGTGATCTACGACGAGTTGTGCCAGGGCGTGATCAAACCGAAATCGCGCGACTATTTCCGTCAGGTCATGGCCGACCTCGGCCAGCACGGTGCGCAAGCGATCATCCTGGGGTGCACCGAGATTTCGCTGCTGGTGGACAGCATCGATGCGCAGCTGCCGTTGTTCGACACCACCGCGTTGCACGCCGAGGCGGCGGCATTGGCAAGCGTGTCCGGCTGATTCGCAGTGAAGGCGCAGCAATGGCGCCCCTGACCGAAGCAACAGCGTATTTGCGTGAAGTCTGATAGGTGCTATCGGCATTCCATTACCCAAACGCCGTAGCGACGGCGCTGCATGGCAGCTAGCATTGGATGCTCGGCGCGTTACCAAGCTTCAATGGCAGTGCATCGCCACCCGCGACAGGATGCAATTGCATGACCACCGACGCCCTACCAACGCAACTCACCCGCCGCGATTACAAAACGCCGGGCTTGTCCGCGCTGGGCGGCGCGCTGGAATTCTATGACTTCATCATCTTCATCTTTTTCGCGAAGGTGCTGGGCGAGTTGTTCTTCCCGCCCGGCATTCCGGAATGGACGCGGCAGTTGCAGACGTTCGGCATTTTTGCCGCCGGCTATTTGATCCGCCCGCTGGGCGGCATTGTGATGGCCCATTTCGGCGACCTGCTCGGGCGCAAGCGCATGTTTGCGCTGAGCATCGGGTTGATGGCGGTGCCCACGCTTGCCATTGGCGTGCTGCCGACCTACGCGCAGATCGGCGTGGCGGCACCGCTGTTGCTGCTCACGATGCGGCTGCTACAAGGCGCAGCCATTGGCGGCGAGGTTCCCAGCGCATGGGTGTTCGTTGCAGAACACGTGCCCGCGCGGCGCAGAGGGCTGGCCTGCGGCACACTGACTGCTGGCCTGGCTGCCGGCGTGCTGCTTGGTTCGCTGAGCGCCGGCGCACTCAATCGCGCCTTCACCCCGCAGGAAATCGCCGAATACGCCTGGCGACTGCCGTTCCTGGCCGGCGGCATCTTCGGCCTGCTGTCGGTGTATTTGCGGCGCTGGCTGCATGAAACGCCCGTGTTCGCCGAGTTGGTGGCCATGCGTGGGCTGGTACGCGAAACGCCGCTGAAGGTGGTGCTGCGCGATCACCCGCGCAGTCTCGCGCTGTCGTTGTGGCTGACCTGGGTGGTGGCCGCCGCAGTGCTGGTGGTGTCGCTGATGACGCCCACGCTGCTGCAGACTGCGTATGGCTATCCGGCACCGGTCGCGCTGCAGGCCAACCTGCTGGCGGTGCTCATGCAGGCCATCGGCTCGGTGGTGGCCGGCGCGCTCTCGGACCGCTGGGGCAACGGGCGTGTTCTGCTGGCCGGCAGCGTGATCCTGGGCATCAGCGCATGGCTGTTCTATCGCCTGGCAGGCGATCCGCAACTGCTGTTCCCGCTGTATGCCCTGCTCGGTGCTGCGCTGGGCGTGCTGGGTGCGATTCCCCGCGTGATGGTCGAGGCGTTTCCACCGGTGGTGCGTCTGTCCGGCGTGTCGTTTGCCTACAACCTGGGCTATGCCGTGTTCGGCGGCCTGACCCCGTTGCTCGTGGTGCTGCTGCTCAAGCAACACCCGATGGGGCCGGCGTATTACGTGATTCTGCTGGCATCCATCGGAGCCATCGTTGGCGCTCGCTTGTGGCAACGGGAGCGTGTCAGCATTTCTTAGGGCCGCTGCCAACCCCTAGCGAACGGTGGTCAGGCGGGCGTGCACGGCGCGCAGGAGCCGCAGAGTACAAAGTGGGAATGGCTCTGATGCTGAGCACCGGCCGCACCCGCCTTGCGGCTGCGCAGTCGGTTTGTGATCGCCTTAATCAGCGAACGGCACGCGCCCGGGCCGCTCCACCACCGCCCCGCTCGGCGTGCGCCAATGCGGGCGCCGCATACCGCGAAACATCACCAGATACAGGCCCACCACCCACACCAATGCAGCCGACCAGCCGCCGAGGATGTCGGAGGGATAATGCACGCCCAGGTAGATGCGCGAGACACCGACCAGCAGCGCGAACAGGCCGGCAACAATGGTCACCGGCCAGCGCCAACGCGTACGCCACGCCAATGCAATCACCACGGCCGCCAGGGTCATCGAGCCCATCGCGTGGCCACTGGGAAAGCTGAAAGTGCTTTCCGGTGCGATCGATTCCCACAAGCTGGGCCGGTGCCGCTGAAAGAACTGCTTGGCGCCCAGGTTGAGCAAGGCCGAGCCCACAAACCCCAGCGCGGCGAAGGTGCCTTCGCGCCAGCGCCGCAGCACCAGCAACACCAGCACGATCGCGATATCCAGCGGGATCACGCCGTACTGGTAGCCAACTTTAGAGACGACGCTGAAGAACGCATCCAGCCCAGGCGAGGCAATGCTGCGCAGGCTCCACAGCAACGGTTCGTCGAAATAGAAGTTTTCCAGCTCATGCACTTCGTCGGCGAGGTCGACGAACAATCCCAGCGGCAGCAGCACGCCCGCAAACAGCAGCCCGAACCGCCACGCATTGCGCTGCAGCCAGGTCTTGAATCCGGCCGGCGACTCAGCCGGCCCGACGGACATAGGTGCGTTCGACGTACTGATCGATCAGGTCGATGAATTCGTAGGCGATGTTCTCGCCGCGCAGGGTGACGGTCTTTTCGCCATCCACAAATACCGGTGCCGAGGGCGCTTCGCCAGTGCCCGGCAGCGAGATACCGATGTTGGCGTGTCGCGATTCACCCGGCCCATTGACCACGCAGCCCATCACCGCCAGCGTCATGTTTTCCGCGCCGGGGTTGCTGATCTTCCATTCCGGCATCTTGGCGCGCACATGGTTCTGCACCACGCCGGCCAGCTCCTGGAAAAACTCCGAGGTGGTGCGGCCGCAGCCGGGGCATGCGGTGACCAGCGGCGTGAACGCGCGCTGCCCGGTGGTTTGCAGCAGCTCTTGCGCGACGATCACTTCCTGCGTGCGCGACTGCCCCGGTTCGGGCGTCAGCGAAATGCGGATGGTGTCGCCGATGCCTTCCTGCAGCAGCACGCTCAGCGCCGCGGCCGAGGCCACGATGCCCTTGCTGCCGATACCGGCCTCGGTCAGACCCAGGTGCAGCGCGAAGTCGCAGCGCGCGGCCATGTCGCGGTAGACCGCGATCAATTCCTGCACGCCGGACACCTTGGCCGACAGGATGATGCGCTCGCGCGGCAAGCCCAGTTCCACGGCGCGTTCTGCCGAATCCACCGCCGAGCGGATCAGCGCTTCGCGCAGCACCCGGCCCGCATCCCACGGCGTCTCGCGCTTGGAATTTTCGTCCATCAGCTGCGCGGCCAACGCCTGGTCCAGCGAGCCCCAGTTGGCGCCGATGCGCACCGGCTTGTCGTACTGGATGGCGAATTCGATCAACTGCGCAAACTGCAGGTCCTTCTTCTTGCCGAAGCCCACGTTGCCCGGATTGATGCGGTATTTGGCCAGCGCCTCGGCGCAGGCCGGTTCGGCCGTGAGCAGCTGGTGGCCGTTGTAGTGGAAGTCGCCGATCAACGGCACTTCGATGCCCATCATGCGCAGCTTCTCGACGATGCGCGGGATGGCCGCTGCCGACTCGGCATTGTTGACGGTCAGGCGCACCATTTCCGAGCCGGCCCGCCACAACTCGGCGACCTGCTTGACGCTGCCGGCGATGTCGGCAGTGTCGGTATTGGTCATCGACTGGACGACCACCGGATGGCCTCCGCCCACAATGACGTTACCGACCTTGACGGCCTGGGTGATGCGGCGCGGCCAGGCGCTGGCATCGGCGGGGGGACTCGGGCGGGTGACGGCGTCGTACATCGCGCTATTTTAGCCTGTCCGCCGTCCGCTCACAGCTGAAGCGCTGCACGCGGCCCCTCCCCGCCCGGATGCGACGGTTTGTCGCAGGCCACCACCCCGACGAGCGCATAGCATTGCCGTGATGAATACCTCCGACGCCTCCTTCCTGCGGACCCTGTGCAGCCTGCGCTGGCTGGCCACCGCCGGCCAGGCCGCCACCATCCTGGTCGCCAGCGGGCTCATGGGCCTCACCCTACCGCAGGAGCCGCTCTGGGCCGGGGTGGCGGCGCTGGCGGTGTTCAACCTGTATGCGCAGTTGCGGGTGGCGCACCGCGGCGCGGTCAGCCCGGCCACCGAGTTCGGCCACATCCTGGTCGATGTGACGGTGCTGACCTGGATGGTGGGCTGGAGCGGCGGCATCGCCAACCCGTTCGGTTCGCTGTTCTTGGTGCTGATCGCGCTGGCCGCACTCGCCCTGCCGTTGAGCTGGGCGATGGCGGTGGCGGCGGCCTGCGTGGCCGGCTACGTCATCAGCGCCGCATTCGGCTTGCCACTGCCGTACGGCGGCTTCGACCCGCTGACTCTGCACATGTGGGGCATGGCGGCCAACTTCCTGCTCTCCACCGTGGTGGTGCTGGTGTTCGCCACCCGGCTGGCGTTGTCGCTGCGCGAACGCGAACGCGAGATCTCCACGCTGCGCGAGCGCTTTGCGCGTAACGAAGGCATCGTGGCGCTGGCTACGCATGCCGCCTCGGTGGCGCATGAGCTCAACACCCCGCTGGCGACGATGACCCTGCTGGCCGACGACATCGCCGACCAGTGCGATCAGGTCGAGTTGCGCGAAGACCTGGAAACCCTGCGCGAGCTGCTGGTGCAATGCCACGAGCGCGTGCTGGCGCTGGCAGCACCGGCCGACAACGGCCATCTCAGCCGCGAGGTGGCGGTGCGCGATGTGCTGGAACAGTGGCGCCTGGTGCGCCCGACCATCGAGCTGCGCCGCAATGAGGACGCGCCGCTGCGGCTGATGCTGCAGCCCGGCGTGAGCCACCTGCTGATGGTGCTGCTCAACAATGCCGCCGATGCCGGCGAACGCGCCGGCCGGCCGCTGATCGACCTCACCCTGCGCGTGGAAGACGACCAACTGGTCGGCGAAGTGCGCGACTACGGGCTGGGCTTCGACACCTCGCAGGCGATGTTGCCGGGCACCTTGTTCAACAGCGGCAAGCCCGACGGCATGGGCGTGGGCCTGGCCCTGTCGCATGCCACCGTCGAGCGGCTGCAGGGTGAACTGTGGATGCTTCCCGCCGAAGGCAGCGGCGCCCGCGTCGGTTTCCGCCTGCCGCTCTCCGAACACGAGGCCCTTGCATGAGCACACCCATCCGCACCGGCCTGCTGGTCGACGACGACACCCTGTATCTGCGCACCTTGCAACGCAGCCTCGCCCGCCGCGGCGTGGAAACGCTCACCGCCACCGATGCGGCCAGCGCCTTGTCCACCGCACGCAGCGCGCTGCCGGACTTCGCCTTGATCGATCTGAAGCTGGGCCACGACTCGGGATTGAACCTGATCCAGCCGCTGCGCGAAATCCGCCCGGACATGCGCATCCTGCTGGTCACCGGGTACGCAAGCATCGCCACCGCGGTGGAGGCGATCAAGCTCGGCGCCGACGACTACCTGCCCAAGCCAGCCAACATCCCCACCATCATGCGTGCGCTGGGCGAAGAGGACGACGACCTGCCCGATCCGGACGAAGAAGAAACCGCGCAGGAAATGATGACCCCGCTCAGCCGCCTGCAGTGGGAGCACATCCAGCAGGCGCTGCACGAAACCGGCGGCAACGTGTCCGCCGCCGCACGCCTGCTGGGCATGCACCGCCGCTCGCTGCAGCGCAAGCTCACCAAGCGCCCAAGCCCGGGACCGCAGCGCGAGCCCGGGCGCTGAGCGCCTGGTGTGCCTGCTGCGGTTTCGGCAGGCTTTCGCAAAGACGTTGCGCGGCTGCCTCTGCATGGGTGATCGTTCGCCGCGGCTCATGGATGACAGCGCGTCAGTCATTGTCGTTGCGCTGAAGCACAGCCGACGTTGCATACACAGCGCAGTCGTCGAACGCCCTATCCAGGCTGCCAGCCGATTGCTTACGCGCTCTGCAACCGCCTAGAGCTCTGTAACCACGCTACAGCGCCTCAGCGAACACACTGCCCGAAACGCAGCAGACGCGATGATCCTTGCAGGCACATCGCGCCCCGCCGCAGAACCACCGATGCATCACTCCATCGCCCGCACGCGCGCACCGAACACCCGCGCACGGCGCGAGGTCGCGGCAATGCCGTCCGGGCCCTGAATCAGGCTGCGTCCCCAACTGCTCAAACGCGCAGGATCCCAACCGAGCACGATATCCAGCGACTGCGTGCTGCTGTCGTTGCCCGACCACGACCAGCCGAGATAGCCCACGCCGTACTCGCGCGCGCGGCGCATGATCGCCGCCTCGTCCACGGGCGCGCCGCGATGATCGGCGCCGAACTCGCCCACCACCAGCGCAAGATTGTTGCTGCGGAAGGTGCGCAGGTAGCTGTCCACCACCGCGTCGCTGCCGAACACCTCGTACATGTGCACGCTGAAAATCAGGTTGCGGCGGCTGTCGCGCGCCAGCAACGCCCCCGCGTTGTCGCGCATGTAGAACTGCCAGTCCTGGCCCCAGTTGGGCGCATCCACCATCAGCGCATGCGTGAGCCCGGCGCCACGCAGCGTGGCGATCGCATTGGCGTGGCCGTTGACCCATTCGCTGGCACTGAGCTGATTGCCGAAGGGCTCGTTGCCGATGTTGATGATCACGTAGTCTTCCTGGCCCACCAGCGCAGTGCGCACGCTGGTCCAGTAACTGGCGGCATTGGCCAGGCTGCCGGCGGCGCCGTCTTCCATAGCCGGTGGTGTCGTGCACCTCCAGCACCGCGATCAACCCCAGGGCCTTGCAGCGCGCGATGATGCGCGCCACCTCGGCCTCGGGCGTGCGGTTCCAGCGGTGGCCGGAACTGAGCACCACCCGCACGCTGTTGGCACCGGTGGCCGCGATCTGCGCCAGCGCGGCATCGGTGCGATCGGCAAACCAGGCATGCGGCAGGTTGATGCCGCGCAGGATCAAGGTATTGCCATTGGATTCCTTCAGCTGTGTGCCCGACACGGACAAGCCGGCGTGCGCGGATGAGGCCAGCACCAAGCCGGCAAGGATCAGGACCAGGCGTTGCGCCAGGCGAGGAATGGTGTTCATGCTCGGCTCCAGACAAGGTGGACGCCGCAGACCGGCGTCCGCGGACAGCGCGCATCAGGCGTGCGCCAAGACCGTGCCAACCCGCGACGCAGGCGATCGCAGCGCGGGTCACAGAATCGACAACAGGTACAGATCAGGACAGAGCGCGCAGATCCGCATCCAGCGTGCTGGTAACGTTATCTCGTGCATGTCCATGCACCACGCGCTCGTTGCAAACGGCGAGCAAACCCTCGGCCCTGTAGGCACAGCGCACCCGAACCCGTCTGCGCCCTGCCGTGGTGCAGCGCAGTGATTCGACCGCCAGTGCTCCGCGAAGTGTCGAATGCAGCGTGCGGATTGCCGCGCTGCGGCACCCGCACGCGCGGCCAACTGAACGGCGCCACTCGCGCGTGATCAAGTCGCCGCGCTCGAGGCCGATACGGGCACATGCAATCCACGCCCGCTCCTGTCGCCTCCCCCCTCCCGTCCGCGCTCGATGAAGCGGCACGGCTGGCGGTCCTGCACGGTCTTTGCCTGCTGGACTCGCCGCCGGACCCGGTGTTCGACACCATCGCCGCCATGGCCGCACGCATGCTGGGGACCGAGATCGCCCTGGTCTCGCTGGTGGACGAACACCGCCAATGGTTCAAAGCCCGTGTCGGCCTGGAAGCGCCTGAGACCCCGCGCGAACATGCCTTCTGCGCGCACGCGCTGCGCTCCGATGACGTCCTGGTGATTCCCGATGCCTTGCTGGACCCGCGCTTCTGCAACAACCCGCTGGTGCTGGGCGCGCCGCATATCCGCTTTTACGCTGGCGCGCCGCTCAAGCTGCACGATGGCCACACCATCGGCACGCTGTGCGTGATTGGCACCAGCCCGCGTGCCGGGCTGGATGCGGAGCAACGCATCCAACTGGAAGGCCTGCGCGACCTGGCCGTGCTGCGGGTCGAAAACCTGCGCAGCAGTACCTACCGCGATGGCCCCACCGGCCTGCCCAACCGCGCGCGCTTCAGCGAAGACCTGGACGCGGTATTGCTGCAACGCACGGCCGATTCCGCCGCCACCGCGATCGCGGTGGACCTGTGCGGCAGCGATTATTTCCGCGACATGGTCAAGGCGCTGGGCTGGGATTACGCAGACGGCTATGTGGCGCTGGCCTACAAGCGTTTGATCAGCAAATTGCCGGCCGGCACCGCCTTGTACCGGCTGGATCCGACCACCTTCGCCTTCATGGTGACCACCGCCGACCCGCTACGCCTGAGCGCGCTGTGCAGCAAGATTTCCAAGGGGTTCGTGGCGCCGCTGGAGCACCAGGGCATTCCGCATACCGCGGTCGCCTCGATCGGCGCGGTGTTGCTGGAAACCAGCTACGGCGCCGCCGACACGCTGCGCTCGCTCACCACCTCGGTGGATGTCGCCCGCGAACATTGTCTGACCTGGAGCCTGTACGAGCGTAAGCACGACGTGGTCCAGCGCAACACCTTCCGCCTGCTGGCCGCCCTGCCCGCCGCACTGGCAAGCTCCAACCAGCTGCGCCTGCACTACCAGCCGCGCGTGGATCTGCACGATCACCGCTGCGTGGCGGTGGAAGCGCTGCTGCGCTGGCAGCACCCGATGATCGGCCCGGTGATGCCGTCGGACTTCATTCCGATGGCTGAAAAAACCGCGCTGATCAACCGCATCACCGCCTGGGTGATCGACCAGGGCATCGCCCAGGCCGCACGCTGGCAACAGCAGGGCCTGGACTTCAACCTGGCCTTGAACGTGTCGGCCGCCGATCTGGATCAACCCGGTTTCGTCGGGTTGCTGCGCCGCGGCCTGGACCGCCACAAGCTCGACCCGCGCCGGCTGGAGATCGAATTCACCGAAAGCGCGATGATCCGCCACCCCGAGCATCTGTCCGAGCAACTGGCGGCCGTTGCGGCGCTGGGCGTGCATATCGCCATCGACGACTTCGGCACCGGCTACAGCAATTTCAGCTACCTCAAACAACTGCCGGCCAGCTCGCTGAAGATCGACCAATCCTTCGTCCGCTCGCTGCCGGACAGCCGCACCGACCGCACCCTGGTGCCGGCGATGATCCAGCTCGGTCACAGCCTGGGCCAGCGCGTGGTGGCCGAAGGGATCGAGTCGGCGCAGGCCTACGCACAGCTGCGCAGCTGGGGCTGCGACGAAGGCCAGGGCTACTGGATCGCCAAGCCGATGCCTGCCGCAGCGCTGGAAGCCTGGTTGGAGACACCGTGGTACGAACGCGCCACCGACGCTGCCCCGCCAGCACCGCAACTGGAAGCCGCGCGCCTCTGAGTGACGGCGCCCAAACGCAACGCGGCGCAGAGAATGCTCTCCGCGCCGCGTTACTTATTGCGTGTGATGTGCGCTGGCGCTTACCAGAACACCGCGTACAGCGCGATCAGAATCGCAACCACGCCCACCGCACCGATCTTGAAGCCCAGCGTGGTGCCGTAGGCCACGTCCTTCGTGCGGATCAGATCGCGTGCCTGCGTGGCCGGTGTCAGGAGCGACACCACCACCGCCAGCACCAGCGCGGCGACGAACACTACGCCGATGCGGTCCATGAAGGGCAGTTCCGGCCACAGGATCTTGAGCGCGAACGACAGCACCACCGAGCCGATCGCCGCAGTCAATGCGCCGGCTTCGTTGGCACGCTTCCAGAACAGCCCCAGCATGAAGATCACCACCACACCGGGGGTAAAGAAGCCGGTGAATTCCTGGATGAACTGGAAGCCCTGGTCGAAGTTGCCCAGCAACGGCCGTGCGGTGAGGATGCCGATCAGCACCGAGACGGCGGCAACGATGCGACCCACACGCACCAGCTGTTTCTGCTCGGTCTGCGGGCGGAACTTGGCGTAGAAATCCAGGGTAAAGATCGTCGCCACCGAATTGATCTTCGACGCCAGCGAGGCCACGATCGCGGCCACCAATGCGGCAAACACCAGGCCCAGGATGCCGGTCGGCAACAGCTGCATCATGGTGGGGTACGCCTGATCAGGCTTGGCCAGATCCGGTGCCAGCACCACTGCGGCAATGCCTGGCACCACGATCACCACCGGCATCAGCAGCTTCAGAAACGCCGCGAACACCATGCCCTTCTGCGCTTCGCCGATGTTCTTGGCGGCCAGTGCGCGCTGGATGATGTACTGGTTGAAGCCCCAGTAGCTGATGTTCATCACCCACAGCCCGCCCAGCAGCACGCTCAGGCCCGGCAGATCCTTGTAGAACGGGTTGTCCTTGCTGAGAATCATGTGGAAGTGCTCCGGGTGCGCACTCCACAGCTGCTTGAAGCCGGCCAGCACGCCGGCGCCATCGCCGATGCGCGACAACGTCAGGCCGGTCACCAGCAGGCCGCCCAACACCAGCAAGGTGACCTGCACGATGTCGGTCAGCGCCACAGCCTTCAAACCGCCGTACAGCTGGTACACCAGCGCAAATACGCCGATCAGGGTCAGTGCCAGGGTCTGGTCCATGCCGGTGACCTGGCTGACCGCGATCGAGCCCAGCCACAGGATCGAGGTGAGATTGACGAACACGTACAGCAGCAGCCAGAACACCGCCATC
Organism: Xanthomonas sp. NCPPB 2922; assembly: GCF_041520885.1. NCBI lineage: Bacteria > Pseudomonadati > Pseudomonadota > Gammaproteobacteria > Lysobacterales > Lysobacteraceae > Xanthomonas > Xanthomonas sp. NCPPB 2922. The sequence continues at coordinate 37,743 of NZ_JBGOFY010000026.1, forward strand.
AGCGTGCGGATCCACTTGCCGTAACGCTGTTCCAGGAACTGCGGCATGGTGTAGATGCCGTTGCGCAGGAAGATCGGCAGGAAGAACTTGCCAACGATCAGCAGCGTCAACGCCGCCATCCACTCATAGGAAGCGATGGCCAGGCCGATCGCATAGCCGGAACCGGCCATGCCGATGATCTGCTCGGCAGAAATATTCGCTGCGATCAGCGAAGCGCCGATCGCCCACCAGGGCAGCGACTTGCTGGCCAGGAAGTAGTCTTCGGCACTCTTGCTGTGCCCGGCCTTCTCGCGCGACACCCACTGCGCGAGCACGAAGATGCCGGCCAGATACACCAGCACGATCACGATATCCAACGTCGCCAAACCCACTGCACTCTCCTGTCTGGCTCTGGGGTGTGCGCCGCCGATCGGGCAAGCCTGCAGCGTGCCGCCGCCACGCACTTAAGTGCGTAGCGTCAGCGCGGCGAACCGCGGCTGCAGGCCATCCCGGCCATTCGACGACACCGCTCCCCGCGGCGGCTGTTGACACCACCTGCAACGGTGGCCGCTGTCGTGCACCGCCATGGTGGCGGTGCACGTGTTGCTTCAGCGCAGCAGTGGGTGGCCCTGCGGCCAGCCACTGCGGCTGGACTTACTTGACCGGGCAGTCGACCGTGACTTCGGCTTCGTTGAGTGCGCCCAGCGCAATCTTGGACACCGCGATGTCCAGCGCCGCGGCGCTTTCAATGCTGGCAACCTGAGTCAGCTTGGTCACGTCGGCGCCGGCTACCGCAAAGCACTTCAGCGGGATGCCCACCACCTTCCACTGGCCCTGCGGCAACGCGGCCAGGGTCTTCTGCGCATCCACACGGCCGCCGCACTTTTCGCCGCAGCCCACGCCCAGCCACACCGGCGCGGTCACCGCGCTGTCGCGGCGCAGGGTCAGCTGCAACTGCACGTCGCCGTTGCTTTCGCGCGACACATCCACCGGCTTGCCGGACACTAGCAGCACGCTGGAGGCCTTGGCACCGGACCACTGCAGGCGGCGCGCATCTTCCTGCGCCTTGTGGTCCACCGCACTCATCTTCAGGCTGCCATCGGACAAGCCCACCGGCAGCGTCGTTGCCGGCATGTTGGCCTGGCCGGCGTTGGACAGCTGCATCGCAATGCCGAGCGCCGGCTTGCCGCGTACGAAGTACACCCCACCCACCGACTGCTCACCGGAGACGCCCGATTCTTCCGGCAGCGCAGCCAGATCGCCCTTGTCGGCGTAGGTCAGGCCGAAGCCGAACTTGAACTGCGGGTCGTAGTCCTTCTGGCCAACATTGTTGGCGAACTGCACCGCGGTCTTGGGCCAGGAGAAGCTCAGCTTGCCCTTGAAGTCGTTCTGCACGCTGCCATCGGCCTTGCGCAACAGCACGTCGGCAATGCCCTCGCCTTCGGAGCCCGGCAACCACGCGGCGACGAATGCATCGGCCACGTTGATGTACTGGTTCATCCACAGCGGGCGGCCGCTCAGAAACACTGCCACCACCGGGATGCCTTCGGCCTTGAACTTCTTCAGCAACGCCAGCTCGCTGTCGTCGCCCGGCTTGTACAGCAGCGTGGCGATGTCGCCCTGGAATTCGGCATACGGGTTCTCGCCAAACACCACCACGGCCACATCGGGCTTGGTCTTGTAGGCGCCATCCACGGCCAGCTCGGCGCTGCCGCCGGCTGCGGTGATCTGCTTGTTCAGGCCTTCCCAGATGGTGTTGCCGTTCGGGTAGTCGCTGCGCTTGGTGCCGGTGCCCTGCCAGTTCAGCGTCCAACCACCGGACTGCTTGCCCATGTCGTTGGCGCCGTCGCCGACCACCAGCACGCGCTTTTTCGGATCAAGCGGCAGGATGCCGGCCTGGTTCTTCAGCAGCACCAGCGACTCACGCACCGCCTGGCGCGCAATGGCGCGGTGCTCGGGCGCGCCGAGCAGCTCGAACTTGCCACCGAGTGGGCGCTTGGACGGCTTGCCGGCTTCGAACAGGCCCAGGCGCAGCTTGACGCGCAGGATGCGGCGCACCGCATCGTCCAGGCGCTCCATCGAAATCTGGCCGGATTTCACTGCGGTCAGTTCGGTCTCGTAGATGCCCTTCCAGCTGTCGGAGGCCATCGCCATGTCGACGCCGGCAATGAAAGAAGCCGGGCAGTTCTCGTTGGTGCAGCCCTTGACCTGGCCATGGCCATTCCAGTCGCCAACCACGAAACCGCCGAAATTCATGCGGCCCTTGAGCACGTCGGTCAGCATGACCTTGTTGCCGTGCATTTTTTCGCCGTTGAAGCTGTTGAACGAGGCCATCACCGTCTGCGCACCGGCGGCAATCGCCGGCGGGTAACCGGCGGCATGGATGTCGCGCATGGTGGCTTCGGACACCTTGGTGTCGCCCTGGTCCTTGCCATCGGTGGTGCCGCCGTCGCCGACGAAATGCTTCACCGACGAAATTACATGGCTGCCGTCCAGGAACTGCGGCGTGCCCGGTACGCCCTGCACGCCCTCGACCATCTTGCCGGCGAAGCTGGCCACCACGTCCGGCGACTCGGAATACCCTTCGTAGCTGCGGCCCCAGCGGTCGTCCTGCGGCACCGCGACGGTGGGCGCAAAGGTCCACTCCATGCCGGTGACGCGGGTTTCGGCCGCGGTGACTTCACCGATCTTCTTGATCAGGTCCGGGTTGCGCGTGGCGCCCAAGCCGATGTTGTGCGGGAACAGCGTGGCGCCGACGATGTTGCTCTGGCCGTGCACCGCATCGATACCGAAGATGATCGGAATCGCATTGCCACCCTTGGAGGTGTCCATCGACGCTTCATAGAACGCGTCGGCCAGCTTCAGCCACTCGGCCGGCTTGGCGTCGTACTTGCCGCCCGGGTCGGAGTTGCCACCGGCCAGCACCGAACCGATGCGGTACTTGCGCACATCGTCCGGGGTCATGCTGGCGATATCGCCCTGGATGGTCTGCGCGACCTTTTCCTCGACGCTCATCTTGGCCATCACGTCGCTGATGCGCTGCTCCAGCGCCTGGTCCTGGGCGAACGGCCACTTCGGCGACGGCCACTGGTCCGGATGGATGGTGGTGGAGGTCTCGGCCGGCGTTGCCGCCGGGGCGGTCGTGTCGGCCGCGGCGGTGGACGTGGCCTCCTTGCCTTGGCAGGCAGCCAGCATCAGCACCGCGGCAGCGGTAGCCAGGGAGAGGGCGCGGCGCGCAACGGGCGCGGCGGTACGACGAAGCAGCATGTCCAAGATCCGGGTCTCCAGGTGGTTCTCCTGCCGCAATGCAAGCGCCGCAGGCCTTTAGGCGGCGTACGCTCACGTGATTCCCCTACCCTGTCAACCGTGCTCGCCCGTATGCCAAATCACGGGGAACTTATCGGACAGGGCTATAGCGTTGGAATACCGGCAGCCGCAGTCAAACCGCGGAAAATCGCCGAATCCGGTGCCACGCCTGCGCCGACGCGCCTGCGCACTTTGCTGCATCGCACCACCGGCGCGTGCGCGCAGTGCGCAGCCGTCGACCCGTACTGCCCAGCCGGCACCACGCATCAGCTCGCTAATCTGAAACACAGCCAACGGGTGAGCCCGCCGTCAAACAAGTGTCATCTGGGCGACCTAGCGTGACCGGCTTGCCGATGCGCGCGACGCATTGCCATTGCCGTCATTGCCTGGAGTTTCGATGTCTGCCTCCCCCGATCCCATCCGCCGCCGCGCCCTGCAATTGCTGGCGTCGGTTCCTCTGCTGCCGCTGGGCAGCGCCAGCGCCGCAGCGCTGCAGCAACTCGGCGGTGCCGCATTGGCTGCGCGCCCGCTGCGTCCCTCGGAAAACCCCGCGCGGCTGGTCTCGGCCACCTTCCACGGCATGCCGGCGCCCACCCTGGCCAACCCGGCGGCAATGGCCACCACCACCGTCGGCTCGGCGCTCACCGTGGCCCGGCATGACGGCAGCACCCAGCGCTACGCCCTGGCCTATCACCCGTTCTTCGTCACCGGCGACCAGGTGCCCGATGGTCACGGCGGTACCGTGCTGGCCGGCGGCTATTACGACATCCAGCATCGCCCCATCATCGACCGCTCCAAACCCGGTGCCGAGCGGCCGTTTTTTTCCGATTGCCCGGATGGGTCGTCGCTGCTCACCCTGCCCAATGCCAAGGTCGCGGGCGTCAAGGGCAACACGGTGTTTGCGGTGGTGCAGTTCGAATACACCACCCGCGACCAGGCCGGCAACGACACCAACCGCCACCTGCCCGCACCGATCGCCGTGCTCACGCTCGACCAGGACCCGGCGACCGGCAAGCTGTCGCTGGTGAAATACCACAACGTCGACACCGCCCCCGTCCACGGCCTGTGGACCACCTGCGGCGCCAGCCTGTCGCCGTGGAATACCCACCTGTCCAGCGAAGAGTACGAACCCGACGCCACCGCGCTGGCCGGCAATACCCAGTTCCGCAGCTACAGCACGCATCTGTATGGCGACCCGGAGCGCGCCAATCCGTACCACTACGGCCACCTGCCGGAGATCACCGTGCACCCGGACGGCACCGGCAGCGTGCGCAAGCACTATTGCCTGGGCCGCATCTCGCACGAGCTGGTGCAGGTGATGCCGGACAAGCGCACCGTGCTGATGGGCGACGACGCCACCAATGGCGGGCTTTTCATGTTCATCGCCGATCGCGAGGCCGACCTGTCGGCCGGCACGCTCTATGTCGGCAAGTGGCACCAGACCTCCGGCGTCGGCCCGGGCGCGGCCACGTTGAGCTGGATCAAGCTGGGACACGCCACCAGCGCCGAGATCGAAGCCCTCGCCAACCGCCTCACCGCCGCCGACATTCTCGACGTGCACCTGAGCGACCCGGGCGATGCCACGTTCACCAAGATTCCCTTCAACGGCACCTACAACTGGATCCGCATCAAGCCGGGCATGGAGAAGGCGGCCACCTACCTGGAAACCCATCGCTATGCCGCATTGGTTGGCGGCAGCCTGGGCTTCACCAAGCTCGAAGGCACCACCGTCAACGCGCGCGACAAGATCGCCTACATGGCGATGTCCTACATCGTCACCAGCATGCTCAACGGCTCGGGCGACGTGAAGGTGGAAGGCCCGCAGTCCGGCGCGGTGTATGCGCTCAACCTGCGTGGCGGGCGCCGCGACACCAAGGGCGCACCGATCCACAGCGAATGGGTGCCGATCGACATGGCCGCGCCTGCCGCGCTGACCGGCCACGACCTCGCGCAGGCCGACGGGCTGGGCAACCTGGCCGACCCGAACCGGCTGGCGAATCCGGACAACCTCAAGTTCTCCGAGTCGCTGCGCACGCTGTTCATTGGCGAAGACAGCAGCCTGCACGTCAACAATTTCCTGTGGGCCTACAACGTCGACAGCGGCACGCTGACGCGCCTGCTCTCGGTGCCGGCCGGTGCCGAATCCACCGGCCTGCACGCGGTTGACCAGATCCATGGCTGGACCTATGTCATGAGCAATTTCCAGCATCCCGGCGACTGGGAAAGCCCGCTGCACGACACCGTCAAGGCCACGCTGGATCCACTGGTGCGCGCCAACTACAAGGATCGTTTCGGCGCCGCAGTGGGCTACCTCACCGGTGACCCGGTGGCGGTGCAGTTGAGCAAGCCGTAAGCCCGTCTGGCGTGCCGCTCGCAGCGACCGGAGGCGTTGCGAGCGGACGTGCCATCACGACACGCCGCGCGCCTCCAGGGCCGCCATCACAATGGGTTTTGCCCAGTCCGGTACCTGCACCAGTTGCTCGGCGGTGGCCGGGTAATGCACCCCGGGGTGATCCAGCTCCAGTACCAGCAGTGGTTCCACCCTGCCCCGCCGCATCGGCCGGCGCACTGTTGTCGTACACATGCAGCACTGCCAGATGCGGCAACAACGTAATCAGGTTGGCGCGCGATGCATCAAAGCGCTCGCGGATCTTTTGCTCGGCAATGGCATGGCCCCCTGCGGCCACCCGCGACGCGACGCGACGCGTTGCAGATGCAGCTCCACGCTCGACAAGCCGCAAAACCACACGGCGACGCGGTGCTGCGCACAGGCGTGGAGCAATAGACGCGGGATTGTCTGCGCGCCTAGCGTGGTTTCGAAGGCATAGTCGTGGCCCTCGTCCATTGCACGGCGCAGCCGCCGCAGGCCTTCCTGCCAGCCTGCGTATTGGCCTCGTCCAACGCCTAGCCCTGCTCCACCCATTGCCGGGTGAAGGCGTCCGGGTTGAACCAGGTGTCGCCATCCTCCTGCAGCAGGCTGCCCAGCAGCGAATGGCTCAAACGCAACGGGGCCCGAAGGCCCCGTCACTCAACACACCGGCGATTGCAGCCGCGCTTAGCCGCGCAGCTTGGCCAACAGCTCGCGCGTGACCGGGTCGGCCACATCGGCGGCCTCGCCCTTCAGGGCAGGCAGCAATTGGCTGGCCAACTGCTTGCCCAACTCGACACCGAACTGGTCGAACGCGTTGATGCCCCACATCACCGACTGCACGTACACGCTGTGCTCGTACATCGAAATCAGCGCACCCAGCGCCTGCGGGGTGAGTGCATCGAGCAGGATCACTGTGCTCGGGCGACCGCCCGGATAACTGCGGTGCGGATCGCTACTGTCCTGGCCATTGGCCAGGGCCTCGGTCTGCGCCAGCACGTTGGCCATCAGCGCGACATGGTTTTCTGCGTACGGGTCGTCGTTGTGCACGGTGCCGATGAAATCGGCCGGCACCACGCTGGTGCCCTGATGCAGCGCCTGGAAGAAGCTGTGCTGCACGTCGGTGCCGGCACCGCCCCACCACACCGCCACGGTGTCGCTGTCCACGGCCGCGCCGTCCAGCTTGACGCGCTTGCCCAGGCTCTCCATCACCAGCTGCTGCAGATACGCCGGCAGCAAGGCCAGGCGCTGGTCGTAGGTCATCACCGCATGCGTGGCGCTACCGAGCAGGTTACGGTTCCACACTGCGGTCAGCCCGTGCAGCACTGCCACGTTTTCTTCCAGCGGCGTGTTGAACACATGCGCGTCGAACTGCGCGGCACCGTCGAGCAGTTGTTCAAAACGCTCAAAACCGATCGCTAGTGCAATCGGGAAACCGACCGCCGACCACAGCGAATAACGGCCGCCCACCCAGTCCCACATCGGCAGCACGCGGCCAGGTGCAATGTCGAACGCCTTAGCGGCACGTTCGGGATTGGCACTCACTGCGTACAGGCGCTCACTGCCACCCAGCCACGCATGCAGGATGCTGCCGTTGAGCAGGGTTTCCTGGGTGCCGAAAGTCTTGGAAATCAGGATGCCGGCGGTCCGTGCCGGGTCCAGCGTTGCCAGAGTGCGCTGCATGGCCGCGCCATCGACGTTGGAAACGAAATGCACGCGGAAACGCGCACCGGACGGTGCACGCAATGCATCGGCGACCAGACGCGGACCCAGATCCGAACCCCCGATGCCGACGCTGACAATGTCGGTGACGTCGGTGCCTTCCAGCTGCTGGATCAGCGCGCCCATGCGCTGCCGGACTTCGGCGGCGGTGGCGTATGCATCGGATGCGACCGGTGCATCGGTGAGATCACCACGCAGCGCGGTGTGCAGGGCGGCGCGTTGTTCGGTGACATTGACCTGCTCGCCACGGAACAGCCGCTGGAACGCGCCTGCCAGGTCGCGCTCGCGTGCGATTGCAAACAGCGCATCGAGCGCGGCGCGGTCGTATTTCTGCCGCGCGAAGTTGAAATACAACGGACCGACTTGCCGGGCGTACTGCGTGGGCCGCTGGGGCTCTGCGGCAAGCAATGCGGGCATGGCAGCGCCGCGCAGGCGCTGGGCGTGGGCGTGAAGCGCGTCGAATCCGTTGGTATGTGTCATGCGGCCTGAGTGGGGATGCTGTGGTTGGTGTGGGAGATCGCGTTGTGCGCGTCCACATATACCAGATTGGGCTTGAAGGTCTTGGCTTGGTCTTCGCTCATGCTGGCGAACGCGGCCACGATGATCAGATCGCCCACCTGCACGTGGCGCGCTGCGCCGCCATTGAGCGAGATGATGCCGCTGCCTTCTTCGGCACGGATGGCATAGGTGCTGAAACGCGCACCATTGGTGACGTCCCAGATGTGGACCTGTTCGAATTCGCGGATGCCGGTCGCTTCCAGCAGCAGGCCGTCGATGGCGATCGAGCCCTCGTAGTTGAGCTCGGAGTGAGTGACGGTGGCGCGGTGGATCTTGGCTTTCAGCAGGGACAGGTGCATGTGGCTACAACGCAAAGGAAAGCCGGCATTTTAGCGGAAAGTGCAGGCATCGACCGGCCAGCAGCGCAGCCGGTCGTGAGGGCTTCAGGCCGGCCGCGCGCGCGGCCTCAGAATTCCAGGTTGTCGATCAGCCGGGTGCTGCCGATCCGGGCAGCAATCAGCGCCACGCGTGGGCCGGCTGCCGGGGCGCCTAAACCGTCGTCGGGCTCGCTCAGATCAGGCAGGCGCAGCGCGGTGTAGTCGACACGGAAACCCACTGCTTCCAGTGCCTGGGTTGCCGCTGCCTCGACCTGCAGGCGCGGCACGCCGGCGGCATGGCTGTCGCGCATCTGCAGCAGCACCTTGCGGATCTGTGCCGAGATCGGGCGATCGTCGGCCGACAGATACTGATTGCGCGAGCTCATCGCCAGGCCATCGGCCTCGCGCACGATGCTGCCGCCCAGGATTTCGATCGGAAACGCCAGGTCGGCCACCATCTGCCGGATCACCGCCAGCTGCTGATAATCCTTCTTGCCGAAGGCAGCCACGTCCGGCTGCACCTGATTGAACAGGCGCGCCACCACCGTGCAGACGCCATCGAAGTGGCCGGGCCGGCAGACGCCTTCGAGCACGTCGCTGACACCGGGTGCATGGATCGGCGTGGCCAGCGCTGTGCCGAGCGGATACATGGTGTCCACGTCCGGCAACCACAGCGCGTCGCACCCGGCATCCTCCAGGCCACGCATGTCGGCTTCGGGCGTGCGCGGGTAGCGTGCGAAGTCTTCGTTGGGGCCGAACTGGGTCGGATTGACGAACACGCTGGAGACCACGCGGTCGGCGTACTGGCGCGCCAGCATCACCAGCGAATAGTGCCCGGCGTGCAGGTTGCCCATGGTAGGCACCAGCGCTACGCGCAGCCCCTCGCGCTTCCAGCCGGTGACCAGTGCGCGCAGCGCCGACAGATCGGTAAGGGTCTGGATCATGCGGCGTACGCGTGCTCGGCGTCGGGAAAGCTGCCATCGCGCACGGCCTGCGCGTAGGCCTGCACGGCGCCCGCCACCGACCCGCCTTCAGCGAGGAAATCCTTGACGAACTTGGGACGGCGATGGCCGCTGTCCAGGCCCAGCATGTCGTGCATCACCAGCACCTGGCCATCGCAGCCGGGGCCGGCACCGATGCCGATCGTGGGCACGCGCAACTCGGCGCTGATCTGCGCCGCGATCGGCGTCGGCACGCATTCGAGCACGATCAGGCTGGCACCGGCATCGACCGCAGCCTGGGCGTCGCGACGCAGCTGTTCGCCGGCTTCGCCACGGCCTTGCACCTTGTAGCCGCCGAAGCGCAGCACCGATTGCGGCGTGAGCCCCAGATGCGAACACACCGGGATTTCGCGCTCAACCAGGTAGCGGATCACGTCGAGCTTGTGCCCGGCGCCTTCGATCTTGACCATCTCCGCACCCGCCTGCAGCAGCTGGGTGGCGGCATCGAGCGCACGTTCGGGCGTGGCATCGGCCTGGAACGACAAGTCGGCCACCAGCAACGCACGCTCCAGCACGCGGGCCACCGCGGCGGTGTGATAGACCATGTCGGCCGTGGTCACCGGCAGCGTGGAATCGTGCCCCTGCACCACCATGCCCAGCGAGTCGCCCACCAGGATCAGATCCACGCCATTAGCGTCGAAGGTGCGCGCAAACCCGGCGTCGTAGGCGGTCAACATGACCAGTTTTCGACCGTCGCGCTTGGCCTGCGCCAAGGCGGGCACGGTCCAGGGCTTGCTGTCGGCGTGGCTGCTCATGAACTCATTACGTGGGGTGATAAGCCGGCCATTATCTACCCAATCGGCTCCAGCCCACAGCCATCGACGCCCTGCAGGGCGTGTCGCACTGTTCCATGCCCTGGAATGATCGCCTCCGGGGCGAGCTCGGCCAACGGCACCAGCGCGAACGCGCGGGCATGCAGATGCGGGTGCGGCACCTGCAGACGCGGCAGGTCGATCACCTGCTCGGCATACAGCAACACATCCAGATCCAGGGTGCGCGGGCCCCAGCGCTCGCCGTCGCGACGGTCGCGGCCGAACGCCTGCTCGATCGCCAGCAGCCCGTCCAGCAGCGCCAGCGGCGCCAGCGTAGTGCGCACGGCGGCCACGGCATTGATGAAGTCCGGCTGGTCCTCGCGGCCCCAGGCCGGCGTGCGGTACAGCCGCGAAGCGGCGGTGACCGACGACTGCGGCAGCGTGCCCAGCGCGACGATGGCCGCGCGCACGGTGGCCTCGGCCTGGCCCAGGTTGGCGCCCAGGCCGACAAAGGCGGTCAGCACGCCCTACTCGCCTGCGGCGGCGCCGGTACGACGGCGGCGGCGGCGGCGCTTGCGCGGTGCCGACTCATCCCCATCGTGATCGGCCTGCGCGTTCTCGATCGCGTCCACCAGCTCCTGGCCGGACGACTGCTGCGCATCGCGCCAGAACTCGACATCGGCGGCATGGTCGGACGAGGCGAACTGGCGCAGCACCAGGAAGTCGAACGCGGCCCGGAAGCGCGGGTGCGACAAGGTGCGGAATACGCGCTTGCGCTGGCGCGAGGAGAACCGGGTCTGCAGCAGCCAGATTTCCTGCATCGGCAGCGAGAAGCGACGCGGCAAGGCCACCCGTTCCAGCTGGTGCAAGGTCACCCGATCGGCGGCGCGACGCTGTGCGTCTTCCGGCTGCACGCCCTGCGCCTGCAGCCCCATCAGGGTGCGGCAGAAGGCCGGCCACAGCAGCAGCGCGAACAGGAACGCTGGCGAGACCGGCTCATCATTGGCCACGCGTGCATCGGTGTTGCGCAGGCCTTCCAGCACCATCGCGCGCAATGCGCCGCTCCGGTTGGATTTGAGCGCGGCTGCACTTTCGGGGAACAGTGCGCCGAGCAGGCCGTAACGCTCCAGGCCCTCGAAACTGGCCACGCCGTGCCCGGACAGGAACAGCTTGAGAATCTCTTCGAACAGACGCGCGGGCGCCGCTTCGGACAACAGCCCGGCCAGGCGTGGGATCGGCTCGGCGGTGCCGGCTTCGATGTCGAAGTTCAACTTGGCCGCCAGGCGCACCGCGCGCAGCATGCGCACCGGATCTTCCTGGTAGCGCAGCTCCGGGTCGCCGATCAACTTCATCAAGCGCGCCTGCACGTCTTCGAAGCCGCCGCAGTAATCACGCACCGAGAAATCCTCGATCGCGTAATACAGCGCGTTGCACGTGAAGTCGCGGCGAATCGCATCGTCTTCGATGGTGCCGTAGACGTTGTCGCGCACCAGGCGGCCGTTATCCAGCTCGCGGTCACCGCTGCCGTCATCGATATTGGCGCGGAAGGTAGCGACTTCGATGATCTCGCGGCCGAACACCACATGCGCCAGGCGGAAGCGGCGGCCGATCAGGCGGCAATTGCGGAACAGCGCCTTGACTTCCTCCGGCGTGGCGCTGGTGGCCACGTCGAAGTCCTTGGGGTGGCCGCCGACCAGCAGGTCGCGCACCGCACCACCAACCAGGTAGGCGCCAAAGCCGGATTCGCGCAGGCGGTACAGCACGCGCAACGCGTTGGGGCTGATGTCCTTGCGCGAGATGGTGTGCTGGTCGCGTGGGATGACGCGCAGCGTGAACGGGGATGTAACTGAAGGTTCGATGGTGGCGCTTCCGTTTCGTGTTTCAGGATTGCCCAACGGCTTTTACCTCACTATACTAGCGCGCTGCACAGCTCGCACCAAACGCTCCCTTCGTCTAGCGGTTAGGACGTGGCCCTCTCAAGGCTAAAACAGGGGTTCGAGCCCCCTAGGGAGCGCCAACTTCGTCCTCTGCAGACACGCCAAGGCCCCGCGATTGCGGGGCTTTTGCGTTGTGGGCCAGGAATGCAGGCGATTGAATCAGGGGCAGCTCGTGGCAGCGCAGGTGTGGTCGCGGCCGTTATACAGCGACCGCTGCGATGGCGACCGCTGCGATGGCGGCCGCTGTGCCGATAGCCGAGGCCGCCTGCGCAGCAACACGCCGCACCGTACTGCGTGAGAGGTGTTCAACCGCGCTGAGCAAGTACCACGCCGCTCCAGCGCAGCCAACGCCGATCACCGCATGCTGGCCGGCCCGCGCGCAGGTCATTCCGCCTCATTCAGATGCAATGCCGTGTAGCTGACCAAGCGCGTGGGCAACACGCGCCTGGCACGAATTGCCGTAGATGTCTGCAGCGCACGTCAGTGGTCTTGCGACTCGGCAATCATGTGGAAGACGTCTGCATCACTGCCAGTTTCGGCAACCGCGTCGTGCGCGTGCAGGCTTTCGAAATGGCGGACCGCCACATGAAATGAGGCATAGCGCTCGGCCAACTCCTTGCGTAGCCGGCGCGCGGCATCTTCCACGTACATCAGGTTGGCACCGTTCAAGCGTGCAAATGCCTGCTCATCAATCCGCCGCACCGCTGCCTGTACTGGCGTGGCCAATGCGCCTTCGCACAAGAGCACCAACGCGCGGATGTCGAAACGCTGCACGCGCGCGACCAAGTCCACGCGCACTTGCGCCACGCTGCGCTGGCTATGTGGCGTGGCATACGAGCCGTTGCGTTGCAGCCACTGCGCGACATCCTCGACCCGCAAAGCGGTCTGTCCAGCATGCTGTTGCGCGAAGGCCTTGCTCAACAACTGACGTGATAGCGCGGCCGAACACGGGCAGGTGGAGGCATACAGCACATCGATCTGCAGACGCATCTCACTGCGCCCCGCCCTGCTCTGTGCGTCGATGCGCACCGGATAGGCACGCCAACCGGCCAGTCCCTCACTGCGCAGTGCCGGCATCCGCAACATCACTTCGAAGGCCAGACTCACCCGCGCCGCACGGCTGCCGCAATCGGCATGGCTGTCGATCATTGCCTGCAGCAACTGCGAGAGCATCGCCGGTGATAGCGGTTGCTCCAGATGCCGATCCAGCAAGCGATACAGCCGTGACATGTGGATACCCTTGAGTTCGGGCCGCGGCAGATCGACCTGCACCTGCGCGCGTGCAGCCACCGTGCCACTCGGCTCGGCCTCGTCCAGGCGCACGGGAATCGCAATGTCCTGCATGCCGACCCAGCGTATGGGCGCATGCAGCGCGGAAGGTTCGGTGACGGCGATATCGGGAAGCGTGGCGGACATGAAAACCCATGGAAGAAGAAAGGGACGGCCGCACTCAGGCGCGACCGGGAAATGCCTGGAAGTAGTCGTCGATGCCGGCGTGCAGCGTCTGCGCCAGTTCATCCTGATGCGCGTCGCCACAGAGCCGGTTGCAATCGTCGCGATTGCTCATGAAGCCGGTTTCCACCAGCAATGACGGGATATCAGGCGATTTCAGCACTGCAAACCCGGCCTGACCCACCTGGTCCTGATGCAGTCGTGTGACGTGCTGCAGGCGATCGAGCATCAGCTTGCCGAACTCCAGGCTGCTGGCGATGGTGCCGCTGAGCGACAGGTCGGCCAGCACCCGCGACAACACCGGATTACTCGGCACCCGCAGGCGGCGTGCGCTATCGCCCATGTCATCGGCCGCGTTCTCGCTATCGGCGATCCAGCGCGCCAATGCCGAGCTGGCGCCACCTTGGGACAAGGCGAACACCGAGGCGCCACGTGCGGCACTGCTGGGCGCGGCATCGGCATGGATCGACACGAACAGATCGGCGTTGCGGCGATGGGCGATCATGACGCGCTCATGCAAGGGCACGAAGCGATCGTCGCTGCGGATCATCGTCGGCCGGTAACGCGGATCGGCCGCCAGGCGCTGGTGCAGCCGCCCCGCGACTGCCATGGCCACATGCTTCTCGTAGCGCGCATCGGCACTGACCGCGCCGGGATCCTTGCCGCCGTGACCGGCGTCGATGGCGACCACGTAGGGATGCAGGCGGGAGCGCGTGGGCGCAGCCGCCGCAACGGCCGGCTCGGTCGGATCGGCTGCGGACAACGACGCAGTGCCGGACACAGCAGCAAGATCGACCACCAGTGCACCATCCTCCCAGCGCGCCGTGGCTGTTAGCGGCTGCGCCAGATCGAGCACCACGCGCAGCCCATCGCCGTGCGGGCCGCTGCGGATGGCAACGACCGCAAGACCGTCAGGCAATGGATCGACCTGCGGTGGTTGCGTCGAGACGCCCGGCAGGTCGATGACCAAGCGCGCTGGATTGGACAGGCTGAAGCTGCGGTAGGCGACCTGGGTACTCAAAGCGAGCCGAAGTCGCAGCCCCGCATCCTGACGCTGCAGATTGCAACTGCGTAGCAGCGGCTGCGGCTGCGCGTGGACCAAGCGCGGCGACAGCAGCAAGGCTGCGCCGACGGT